>NZ_SMME01000727.1:6531-6876 GCF_009711465.1 Parendozoicomonas verongulae
GCACTTCTCAGGTTACTACGATTACTATTGCTTCCTTCCGCTCTACGTCTTTTGTGGTCAGAAGCTGTTGGTCAGCTATTTGCGCCCGGCCAGTGTTGATGCAGCAAAACATGCCTGGGCTATTTTGGCGCTACTGGTCAAGCGCCTCAGAGCAGAATGGCCGCAGGTGAAAATTCTGTTTCGTGGCGACAGCGGTTTCTGTCGCCCAAGGCTTATTAGCTGGTGTGAGCGCAAAAATGTGGACTACATCATTAGTATAGGAACGAACTCTCGTCTGGAAAATCTGGCTTTGGACGTACGATACCGGGCTGCGACCCAGTATGCAGAAACAGGTCAGAAACAACG
>NZ_SMME01000727.1:7193-7466 GCF_009711465.1 Parendozoicomonas verongulae
TGGCTATACGACAAGTGCTACTGCATGCGAGGCGATATGGAAAACCGGATCAAGGAGCAACAATGGTTGTTCTCTGACCGGACCAGCTGTCACAAATGGTGGCCTAATCAGTTTCGCCTTCTACTGTCAGGCATGGCTTATGTTTTACTGGAGCACCTGAGAAGCGGTTATCTGAAAAGAACACCGTTTGCCCGAGCTCAAGTGTCCACACTTCGAACAAGTCTGCTGAAAATAGGCGCTGTGATGACTCGAAATACACGACGAATCAGGATT
>NZ_SMME01000480.1 GCF_009711465.1 Parendozoicomonas verongulae
CGCCAGAGCAGTAACGACGCCCGGTGCAAGAGGAAGCAGAGCACCACCTGCCCCTGTGGTGCCACCTTCACTTCGGTCAGCCTGCTTAAATCTCACCGCCGGGGCAGCAGTGACGCCCAGTGCAAGGGAAAGCAGAACATCACTTGCCCCTGTGGCATCACCTTCGATACAGTCAGTCGGCTTAACTCTCACCGTCAGAGCAGTCGAGACACTCTGTGCAAGGGGAAACTGAACACCACCTGCCCCTGTGGTATTATCTTCGATACGGTCAACCAGCTTTGCTCCCACCGCCGGAGCAGCCAAGACACCCGGTGTAAGGAGAAGCGGGTCAAAAGGAAATAAAGCGGGATTTTAAAAGAACTGCTATGACTTCAACTGCTCACGCTATGGAAATTGTGTGATACACGATTCACTGACTAGCCTTTCGTGCTTTGGTTGAATCAGAGGTTATGCCCGTTGCAAATGCTAGCAAATGCCTCATATCTTTGGCTTATCCTGACCGTTGCTCCCGCTGTTGTTGATGCGAGTACAGATAAACCGGTGAGTAGCTGCACACTTGTTTTGCCAACAGGTGAAGGGGGGGCAGATATCATTTCAACAGGCCGTATCCGCACGTCATCGCCCACCGTTCAGCCTTTGGACGACACATTTTGTGTATCGGGTCCAGAAAATAGCCTGGTCTGCCAAGGGGTTGGAAGCCCATCCATAATCAGGCTGCCACATCAGGAAAAGCAAACCATTGGTCTGATAGCAGAGGGCTATACCTGCACAGAAACTCCCAGCAAAGTTCATTCCCCGTCAGCGACAGATGACGTGATAATAACAGGTGAATTCGTTGATGGGTTTCGCTGCCTTTTAATTCTGATATCAACGCCTGGGAAATTCACTGCCGGAAAGTTGTCAAACAAGAGATTGAAGAGGTTTATGAAACTGCGTCAACAGTCCCAAGTGATTTGAACTACGATAGCCCTGCACCAGAAGTCGAAGTATTGAGCCAAAATGAGAAGGAGACA
>NZ_SMME01000368.1 GCF_009711465.1 Parendozoicomonas verongulae
AGGAAAATTTTCTTGCGAAGATCGGCCCAAGCGTATCGATCGTGCACCGGCGTATCTTCACGAAGATTTGCTAATCGCACCCCTGACAGCAGCATTCGAGACAAACTGCTTTGACGCAGAAGCCGCTCAATCGTAATGGGCGGAATCACTCTCATCACCAACTCAGACAAAACACTCGCATGGTCGAGCTGTTTTAGGTTGGGCGAAAATTCATCACGTTCAAACATTTTTCGAAAGTGGCCCAGCGGGTAGCGCTCAAGACCGGGGTGCCTATCAAGAAATTCCGAATCAGCGGGATCGTCGCCACCAAGTCTGCCCGCCTTTTCGATCAATCGAAGGAGTTGATCATAGTCGCTCCTGCTTCCTCTGAGCAGCCAAAAAATGCGATTTTCAAGCTCTCCTCGCTGGAATTCTCGACATCCGGCAAGTGATTTTTCCGTCACAAAGGGCGACACAAACACGGCTTTCAGAAAATCTCGTTGGAAGGCAACTCGATCGAGCTGCATCGCCCTGCGAAGCTCCTCAACCTGAGTTTCCGCGTACTGAACATCCTCGCGAAGCTCATTGGCGATGCTCTTCATAACCCCCCCATGAGGTCAGAATGGTCGTCATAGAATGAACACCGCTGTTTGTGAGGCATGGCGTGGCGGTACCA
>NZ_SMME01000060.1 GCF_009711465.1 Parendozoicomonas verongulae
GACTATTGTCATAACTTCACTCAGTGTGAGTCTGGAGGATGTGGGAAGCTTGGTGGAATGAGTCAGTAGCTGCTTATGCCATTCTGGTTCAAACTCTAAGCAGAAATCATCGATATCACAGAATAAACTTGTGAGGGACATGGTTCCCTCCTGAGAGTAAACTTTTGATTGAACCCGATAAAGTTTACAGCCTTCAGGTGGGAACTATGTCTCTTCGAGCGTCGAACTCACGT
>NZ_SMME01000429.1:0-175 GCF_009711465.1 Parendozoicomonas verongulae
GGGCCTGTCCCCTGAGTGGATGCGCTTGTGGTTGGTGAGTTGACTGGATCTGGCAAATGCTTTGTCACATCCATCCTGATCACAGACAAAGGGTTTGTCCCCTGTGTGAGTGCGCTTGTGGACGGTGAGATGACTGGATTGGTTGTAAGACTGGTTGCACCCGTCAAAGTCACAG
>NZ_SMME01000429.1:496-834 GCF_009711465.1 Parendozoicomonas verongulae
TCAGATCGGATGAAAGACTTGTTGCATCCATCCTGATCACAGACGTAGTGCCTGTCCCTTGTGTGGATGAGCTTGTGTCTGGTGAGATAATATAATTGGGCAAAACGCTTGTCGCAGCCGTCAAAGTCACAGACAAAAGCTTTGTCCCCTGTACTGCTCTGCTCACAAGTCCTCACGGGATTTTGTTTTTCATCAGATCTTTGCGTGTGCACTCCGGAGATGCTCGTGGACAGCTGATCACTGTCAGTCTGAATCTGACTCACTTCAGCAAGAGTGCCATCTGTATCAAGTGCACACTCCCGTTTGTCTCCTGTGTGGGTGCGCTTGTGCTTGGTGAG
>NZ_SMME01000425.1 GCF_009711465.1 Parendozoicomonas verongulae
AAGACATGCCAGTTTCAGCCCCGACGGAACACACCTTGTGACCGCCTCTTATGATCACATCGTCAAAATCTGGATATTGAAAAGTAAGGAAAGTAACGATGTTTACACGTCACCCGGGCCTGTCAGAGTGTCCCACTTGAGACCATAGAAGTTGCAAAGCACTGCATGGAGACAACTGAAGCCGCCAAGGGGCTCGGTGTAACCGTGAGGAAAATGGATAAGCTTTGTAAAGCTGGTCGCAAATATGCAGCAGACTTTAAAGAGAGTATGACCATCCAGTTCGATAAACTCTTACCCGAGTGGAACTATAGCGCTATTCCCGAGGCAGGGTGATATTAGGCAACAGAGTCTGTTTACCCTGCCTGAGGCGTTAACAATAGCCGACAATGGTCCGGGTACTTAAACTTTTATACTCACAACTCTGACAAAGAAACTATAGTGTGCTGTAAGCAAGCTATTCTCTTGAGGTTGGTGAGAATGTAACCAAAGCTACGAATGCGGTCGTACAGTGCAACGTAGATATATCGGTGTTTCTTGCTAACGCCGCTTATATCACTCAGATGTATCATCTGTACTGCTCCGTATGTTTGCATGAAGTCATAACCACCAACCAACGAGGGGTAGAGTCAAGCCAATTTTTATACGACTTTAAAAACATGAAAAACATTAAAGTAATTTCGTTTTTTCTGTTCTTGTTATTATTTTCATCAATAACAAAGGCCATATGCTTAAAGGTAATCTTACAGGTGAATTCACATTTTTCAGAACACCTTGAAGAAGTTAGTGAGGCCACACTATTTTATCCTCATGGAGAATATATTTATAG
>NZ_SMME01000483.1 GCF_009711465.1 Parendozoicomonas verongulae
TGTCTCTTCGAGCGTCGAACTCACGTTATTCAGAGCTATACGACGCAGGGTTGAGAGGTTTTCTGCTGCATTTTCATTTTTGGTCTGGCAGGCATCTTCAGAGAACGCGATGTCCAGCATCCAGTGCAGGCTATTCTCCACCAACCAGTGTGTCTTGGTGGCAGAGAGCATGTCTTTTGCGGTCATTTCTTTACTGCAGATGTAGAAGCGAAGAGCTGTCGTGGCCTTACCGTTGATGGTTCTGTCTGCCTGCACCACTCCAAACTGTTTGAGCCCTGCCCAGTTTTCATAACCTCTGAGGCCCTCAAGGTCAGTGAATGTCCAGCAGCATCGGTACTCTTCTCTCCCATGACCTTTATTGGACTCTTCGTGAAAGGTAGCAGACAGTGCATCCGTGGGATGTTGTTCCCAGTGCTTTTCTACCTTGCGGATATCTTCTTCCAGATTTTTCTGATTACCCTTAACTGCCAGTAGGTAGTCGGCACTTTCTGCTACGCAGATTTCGGCAATACTCTTCTGACAACTCATTGCATCAGCCGTCAGCAGGCAGCCAGCAAAGTCAATAGCTGTTAGCAAGTCTGGAACGGCTGTGAGTTCGTTGCTCTTTTTGTCGACTTTCTTCTGGCCGAGAACCAAAGATAACTTTGAACTCCAGGCACTGACGATATGGACGGCACGTTTGCCTTTTCCCTTATCTCGTGAACCTTTGATAGCTTTCCCGTCGATAGGGACGATATCAGCTTCATCGTCGGGGATTGCCAGAGCCTCTGGGAAAGCGGATTTCACCCAGCGAGTAAAGCAGTCCTGAAACTTATCGGGATCAAACCGACTGAATATCCTCCCACGTGTCAGCATTGGCAAGAATGGCGCAGACGGAGATCACCAAAATATCGATAAAATTGTGATCGCAAGATGCAGCACGGCGTACATCTTCCAGAGTTTCAAGGTAAGTGATCAGGGGAGCAGACTTCTGAGACATGAAAAAGCAGGAACTATAACCCGATTTTTTCATTGGTCAACTG
>NZ_SMME01000632.1:0-210 GCF_009711465.1 Parendozoicomonas verongulae
CGGGGTCGTGCGAGGCCCCATGGACATGAACGGATACTGACTTTTAATAAGGAGAGAGACATGGCTGCACGGAATGAAAAGCCCAGCTTCAATGAAATCGCCAAGGCCGACCACGGTATCCAGATGGCACAGGCATACAGCGCCATGCTGCTGGACAACCCGGATACGGTACTCAATCGCGTGGGCCGCGACCTGCGTATCTACAAAGAG
>NZ_SMME01000632.1:220-1882 GCF_009711465.1 Parendozoicomonas verongulae
TGCCGAGTTTATCAAGGAGCAGCTACAGAAGATCGGATTTGACGATATCACCGACAAGATGCTCTATGGCTTGTTCTTCGGTTACAGCGTGGCCGAGTGCCTGTGGGCACAAGACGGAAACCGTATAGTGCTCGATCAGATCAAAGTCCGTGACCGTGCCCGCTTTGTTTATGATCATGAATACCGGCTGCGCCTGATCTCTCGCAACAACCCCAATGGCCGACTCTTGCCGGACTGTAAGTTCTGGTCTTTCAGCACCGGGCAGGATCACTCCGACAACCCTTACGGTCTGGGCCTTGCCCATTACCTGTACTGGCCCTCATTCTTCAAACGAAACGGTATCAAGTTCTGGCTGGTGTTTCTGGAGAAATTCGGCATGCCTACAGCCATGGCCAAGTTGCCACCGGGCAAGGCAGACGACCCACGGGAAAGAGAGAAAGCCCTGCGAGCCCTGAGCGCCATCCAGACCGACAGCGGTGTGGTTGTCCCGGATGACGTGGTGATTGATTTGCTGGAAGCGGCCCGCTCCGGCACAGCGGATTACAACACCCTCTGCTCCCGTATGGATGCGGCTATCAGCAAGATCGTATTGAGCCAGACCATGACTACCGATGATGGCAGCAGTCGCAGTCAGGCAGAGGTACACCAGGGCGTGGCGGACACGGTTATCAAGGCGGACGCTGACTTGTTGTGTGAGTCCTTCAACCAGCAGGTGGTGGCATGGCTGACGGCGTGGAATTTCCCCACCGCTAACCCGCCCCGCGTATGGCGTAACACCGAGCCGGAGGAAGACCTGAAGGCACGGGCCGAGCGGGACAACAAGATTGCAACCCTCGGCTATGAACCCACCGAGGAGTACATCCTCAGCACTTACGGCGAAGGATGGAAGAAGAAGAAGGAAGCCTCACCCATGCCACCCGCAGGCACCGGCGCACCGGTTCTGCCTGCAGAGTTCAGGGAGGTCAGTGACCTGACCCTTCACCGGGCTGGGCTGCGGGAAGACCAGCAGAGCCTTGTAGATGCAGCGGGTTTTCTGGCCTCCAAATACCGTGACCTGTACGGGAAACGAGTGGAGCAGTTGTTATCGTACATGGAAGAAACGGACGACCTCGAAACCTTCCGTGAGAAGCTGACGGAAATGATGGAGGACATCCCGGACGATAAAGCAGTGGAGACCGTGCAGAAGGCGACACTGTTCAGCCGTTTAATGGGGCTGATGCGTGGCCAGCGGAGTGACAGTGCATGAGGCTGTATAACTTCTTTGAAGCCAGTGCGTCCTTTGAGTTGGGGCCACTGGCGGCTATCCAGTACTTTCTGAACAAGGGACTCCGGCCCACCTTCGCATGGCAGGACATGGTGGCGCAGGAGCACGACGTCGCCTTCACCGTGGCCAAGATGCTCGATACCGATCTGCTGGCCCATGTGGACAAGCAGGTGGAGAAAGCCATCGTGCAGGGTACGACGCTGGCGGAGTTCAAAGAGCAGCTCATACCAACCCTTCAGCGGGCAGGCTGGTGGGGGCGTGGTGATGTTATTGATCCGGCGACTGGTAAGGTACTGGCAACGGATGCACAGCTCGGCTCGGCATGGCGACTGGAGACCATCTTCCGTAGCAACCTGCAGAGCGCATACTCGGTGGGCACGTGGACGCAAATCCAGCAG
>NZ_SMME01000632.1:2068-2354 GCF_009711465.1 Parendozoicomonas verongulae
GATGTATGACGCTATCGAGGACGACCGGGTCAGGCTCGAGCACCTGCAGTGGAACGCCACCGTCGCTGCAGTAACCGACCCCTTCTGGAAACAACACTATCCTCCCAACGGCTGGAACTGCCGGTGTGGTGTGGTGCAAATGACGAAGGAGGAAGTAGAAGACAACAGCCTGGCAGTCACAATCCCACAAACAGAAACAAGAGCATGGACAAATCCCCGCACTGGAAAAGTCCGGATGGTATCCACCAGCGTCGATCCCGGATGGGATCACAACCCGGGAGAGACA
>NZ_SMME01000161.1 GCF_009711465.1 Parendozoicomonas verongulae
AGTGCTGTAAGCAATTTCACATTTATATACCTTATTTTTAAAGCTATGGTGATCTTAGGGCTATATAGAGCCTCTAAAGATTATCGAGGCCCTACCCATTGGCGTGTAGCAGGATATTTTTATTCTGTGGTTGGTGCACTTTGGTGGGTGTATGTTTTTGCTTTATGTTTAATGTCAAAAATTGGATCGTTAGCAGGAATTCCGTAGCTTCTCAATAACTGCTGGAAGCTGGCAAAAAAACGTGTGACACCATGGTGCTTGATTGTTGCCTGCCAAAGGCTACAGAGAATTGGTACTTTGGTTTACCAGCA
>NZ_SMME01000616.1 GCF_009711465.1 Parendozoicomonas verongulae
GATAGCAAGGGCTTTCATGCGTTTTCCCTGGCTCCGGTGCCCGTGACTACGCCCAGCGCGTAAACAGCCGCATTGTATTAATCGATGGCCACCAGCTGGCCCAGCTAATGATTGATTTTGGTCTGGGTGTCAGCACCCGGGAAGTATACGAAATCAAAGCCATTGACTCAGACTACTTTTCTGACAATTAATTTCTCACAGAATCTTTTATAAATGAAAAACACCGACCAACAGTTTCTCAATACCCTTGAGAAAACACTCTGGACCAGCGCCGACAAATTGCGTTCTACCCTCGATGCCGCCCAGTACAAACACACCGTATTGGGCCTGGTGTTCCTGAAATACGTCTCCGATGCCTTTGATATTCGCCGTGATGAACTGGAAGCCCAGTTTAAAAACGAAGCACACGAATACTTCCTCGATCCGGACGATTACGACGGCGCAGACAGCGAAGAGTACGCCACCGCCATTGCCGAAGAGCAGGAAGAGCGGGACTACTACACCGAAGCCAATGTGTTCTGGGTACCCCAGCAGGCCCGCTGGCAGTTTCTGCAGGACAACAACAAAACCGTGATCGGTGGTGCAGAACTCTCCACAGCAGACGGCAAAACCCTGAAAATCAGCTCCGTCGGCAATCTCATTGATAACGCTCTGGAAGCCATCGAGCACGACAACCCCAAACTCAAAGGCGTACTCAACAAACGTTACACCCAGCTGCAGATCGACCAGTCCAAGCTGGGGGAACTGATCGACCTGATCGCCACCGTCCCCTTCAAGCATGAATCCCTGGATTCCAAAGATATCCTCGGCCATGTGTACGAATACTTCCTCGGTCAGTTTGCTCTGGCAGAAGGTAAGAAAGGTGGCCAGTTCTACACGCCCAAGTCTATCGTCAGCCTGATTGTGCAAATGCTCGAACCCTTCAAAGGCCGTGTGTATGATCCGGCCATGGGTTCCGGTGGTTTCTTTGTGCAGAGTGAACACTTTATCAGCGCCCATAAAGGCCGCATTGGTGATGTGTCCATCTACGGGCAGGAATACAACCACACCACCTGGCAACTGGCGGCCATGAATATGGCGATTCGCGGTATCGACTTTAACTTTGGTAAAGAGCCCGCCAACACCTACACCAACGATCAGCACCCAGATTTGCGGGCTGATTTTGTCATGGCTAACCCGCCGTTCAATATGAAAGAGTGGGACACCGGCGTGGCCGACGACGACCCCCGCTGGCAATACGGAACGCCCCCCTCAGGCAATGCCAACTTCGCCTGGTTGCAGCATATGCTCTACCATCTGGCACCCAACGGCAGTATGGGCCTGCTGCTGGCCAACGGTTCCATGAGTTCCAACACCAATAACGAAGGAACCATCCGTAAAGCCCTGATCGAGAATGATCTGGTGGAATGTATGGTCGCCCTGCCCGGCCAGCTGTTTACCAATACCCAGATTCCCGCCTGTATCTGGTTCCTGACTAAAAACAAAAGCGAACGTACAAACTCTCGTGGTCGTAAGCTGCGTAACCGCAAAGGGGAAGTGCTGTTTATTGATGCCCGTAACCTGGGCTATATGAAAGACCGGGTGCTGCGTGATTTTACTCAGGATGATTTGAACCGGGTGACCGAAATCTTCCACAACTGGCAGGTGGGAGAGAACTACAAAGATGAAGCTGGTTTTGTAAAATCTGCTGAGCTGGACGAACTGAAGAAACACGACTTTGTGCTGACACCGGGGCGCTATGTGGGTGCAGCGGCAGAAGAAGACGACGGTGAACCCTTTGCCGAAAAAATGGCGCGACTGACCGGGCAACTGAAAGAGCAGTTTGCGGAGTCGGATCGGTTGGAAGCTGAGATTAAGGTGAACTTGGCGGGGTTGGGTTACGATGTCTGAATATAATCCCTCTGAGTATGTCACTGTCCCTGAAGGCTGGAGCTGTAAAAGGTTAGAAGACTGTACCTCTGATGGAAATATTTCCTATGGTATTGTACAGCCAGGCAAGCATGATAAGAATGGCGTACCCAGGGAAAACGCACGAAACTCCTTGCTA
>NZ_SMME01000829.1 GCF_009711465.1 Parendozoicomonas verongulae
AGAGTAGGTCATCGCCAGGCTTTAAATATAAACCCCAGTCAGCTATTCAATGAATTAGTTGGCTGGGGTTTTCTAATTGTCAGTTAAAAAACTATCTGCGGCAAAGGCGAAAGAGCTTTGGAACCACCTGATCCCATCTGCGCTCCATAGCCGCGGGCGCTCAGCAGTGAAACGAAGTATCGCCGATGGTAGTGTGGGGCTTCCCCATGTGAGAGTAGGTCATCGCCAGGCTTTAAATATAAACCCCAGTCAGCTATTCAATGAATTAGTTGGCTGGGGTTTTCTAATTGTGGCTCGAAAAATCTGTACTGAATATACTGGCAGATTTTTAACACCTTCTGCTGATGAGGATGTTCATGGCGGTAAGTCAGAGTAAGAAGAAAGTAACTGCGAGCTCAAAAACTCAGGAAGAGGCACTGTCTGTTGCGAAAGCCACCCAACGCCCCGGACAAACAAAAGAACAGACACGCTTGATCGCTCAGGGGATCCAGAAGGGGATTGAGCAATATAAAAAACAACATAAAGCCAAAATACGTAAGCTGGATAAGCAGCAAAAGAAAAAGGCACGCGCTGTGGTTGCTGAAATAGATTCTCCTGAAATTCAAGCAGACACTCAGTATAAACAGCACTGGCTGCCTTGGGTACTTCTGGGTGCAAGCTGGGTTGGCTTTGCGGCGTTTTTATTTTTATCGTGAAGATATGAAAAGGGCAGCTTGTCAGCTGCCCTTTGTGCATTGCGTTCTTTCTAAATAATTAGAGGGAAACAATGTCAGCAACGTGCATCAGGTTCCGGTTGATACCCGGCTTCTTGGTGATGGCATCGTGGAGGGTTTCCGTGGTCACGGTGTCGTTACGCAGGCCAACCATGATACCACTGTGGCCGTGAAGTAGCTGTTCAACGGCTGCAACGCCCAGACGGCTGCCCAGTACTCGGTCTGCGCAGGTTGGGTTACCACCACGCTGGATGTGACCCAGAACGGATACACGAATATCGTGGTCTGGCAGCTTCTTCTGGGTTTCCTCCGCCAGCTTGAAGGTATCGCCTAGTTGATCGCCTTCAGCGACTAGAACAATGTTGGATGTTTTCTTTGCAGAGCGGCTATATTCCAGTTTATTAACAACATCATCAAGGGTTTTGTTGTCTTCTGGAATAAGAATCTCGGTGGCACCACCGGCAATACCGGCGTTCAAAGCGATAAAGCCTGCATCACGGCCCATGCATTCAATAAAGAACAAACGGTTGTGAGAGGTTGCTGTGTCACGAATCTTGTCTATGGCTTCTACAACTGTGTTTAGAGCAGTGTCGTAACCCAGAGTGAAGTCTGTGCCATAAATATCGTTGTCTATTGTTCCGGGAATACCGACAACCGGTATATCAAACTCTTGGGAGAACAGGTTCGCACCAGTGAAGGAACCGTCGCCACCGATAATAATCAGTGCATCAATGTCGTTTGCTTTCAGATTGTCGTGAGCTTTCTCGCGACCTTTTTTTTCGCGGAACTGAAGGCAGCGGGCAGACTGAAGAATAGTGCCACCACGGTTAATTATGTGTGCAACAGAACGTGCATCCATCTCGTCCATATTGCCATCAATCAGGCCCTGATAGCCCTCTTGAATACCACTCACCTTAATGCCGTAATGAGTACAGGCTCGAACGACTGCACGAATCGCTGCGTTCATGCCTGGTGCATCACCACCAGATGTCAGCACTCCAATATGATTCAGGTTTGTTCCCATCTTCTTAGAATTCCATGTGATCAGGTCTAGAATTTTCCGACGTGTAAGTACCCAGACCATTGCTTTCACATCACCTGGTGGCGTCTTTTTCCACTTACCATCATTATATGAAAGCAATGGCCGGGTACTTAAGTCGCTGAATGTCTTGTGCTTGCAGCTTTCACTTTTGATACTAGTGATGCTAGCTAACAGTGGCTTTGATATGGCGTGTAAGAAATATCTCACACAATAAATCGACATCTGCCCCTGTTTTGAAAATGAGTTTGCTCCTACTATGAAAGTACAAGGATGGTTAGCGCACAGGGCCGTGTAACCCAAGGATGGGTAACTCCAAACTGCGATAACAGCTCACATCTTACTTTTAATTTCCATTACCTTTATACCGAGCCACAGGAGCCTCCTGTGGATCATAGAGGTTTTGGGAATTTTGCTGATCCTTTCCACAGCCTTTTTCAGGCTCGACGATTCAGACTACAAAGTCGACTTGAGTGAGTGAATATGTCTTAGACTACCGCTCAGCAGTGTGACAGTAAATGAAGAAATAATCATTGACCTTTGCCGGTGTCTGAAGACAATGTCCGCTTCGGTGTTCAGCGAATGCAAAGAACATCAAAGAAGCTTACGCTTTCCTGAACTATCTTATGGAGCCTGGGGTGATTGCTGATATCAGCAGTTATGTCTCCTACGCGAATCCCAATCTGGCATCTATCCTGCTCCTGAAACCTTTAAACATCTCTATGCTTTTAAAGAGATTTCGCTCAAATTGGACTGAGTGATTGCTTGGGGTTGGAACCGGATAGTGCCAGGGAAATAAACTTGCATTCACCTATTTTTTGATGGCCCATTGTGCAGCTTTTTTGTAGAAAACTGAACAAGAGGGTTTTGTACTACTTTTTTTACACTTCTACTCGTAAGCATTGCGATAGTGCCACTTCAGTGGTGCTGAGCGAACGGGGCGGTGTTTTCCTGAAGTCAGGCGGTTCAGGTTACATGGGAGAATAGGCGTCAATGGCCGTACTATCCGGTTTTTATAAAAAAACATTCAGTGCCCGGGAAAAAACACAGGCGCTGCTGCGTATCGAGCGCGTCTCCAAACATTTTGAAGAGACCCTGGCGGTTGATGACGTTACTCTGACGATCAATAAAGGGGAGATCTTTGCCTTACTGGGAGGCTCAGGCTCTGGTAAGTCGACCCTGCTGCGCATGCTCGCAGGGTTTGAAAAACCTACAGAGGGGCGCATTCTTCTTGACGGGGAGGACATTACTAACCTGCCCCCTTATGAGCGCCCCATCAATATGATGTTTCAGTCCTATGCACTGTTTCCTCATATGAACGTTGAGCAAAACGTGGCTTTTGGCTTAAAGCAGGATGGTTTGCCCACGAGCGAAATTAAAGAACGAGTGGGAGAACTGCTGCGTCTGGTTCGTATGCAACAGTACTCTCGCCGTAAACCTCATCAGCTTTCCGGTGGTCAGCGTCAGCGTGTAGCTTTGGCGAGAAGTCTGGCTAAACGCCCCAAGCTGTTGCTACTTGATGAGCCTATGGGAGCGCTGGATAAGCAACTTCGTACACAGATGCAGCTGGAGGTGGTCGAGATTCTGGAGAAGGTGGGCGTTACCTGCCTGATGGTGACTCACGACCAGGAAGAAGCCATGACTATGTCGGATCGTATCGGCATTATGGATTCTGGCTGGATTGTTCAAACCGGCTCTCCTGTGGATATCTATGAAAATCCAAACAGTCGAATGACCGCAGAGTTTATTGGTTCTGTGAATATCTTTGTGGGCGAGATATCCACAGATGAAGCAGATCACGTCATTATCCAATGCCCACAACTTCCGCAGTCTGTTTATATAGATCACGGTATCGCGACACCGCTGGAAGATCGTAAATGCTGGGTGGCCATTCGCCCGGAGAAGATCAATATCAGCAAAGAGAAACCTGTGGATGAGTACAACTGGGCGGAAGGTATCGTATATGACATTGCTTATCTGGGCGCCCACTCTGTGTACTACATTCAACTATCTGACGGCACTATTGTGCAATCCAATATGGCGAACAGTGTACGAACGGCGGATCACCCAACATGGGATGACAAAGTTTTTGTAACCTGGGAAGCGGCAAGTAGCGTGGTACTGAATTCATGACGCTACAAAAACTGTTATCACCCAACTGGCGAGAGCTTTGGCTGAGCTTGGGCAAGCGCACGGTCATTGGCATCCCTTATCTCTGGATGCTGCTGTTCTTCCTTGTGCCTTTTCTTATCGTTTTTAAGATCAGCCTGGCTTATACAGAGATTGCTATCCCGCCGTATTCTTCACTGTTTGAATATGCAGATGAAGCACTTACGATTGTTTTGAATCTGGGCAACTACCTGTGGCTGACTGACGATCCGCTCTATCTCTCGGCTTATCTGGGGTCTGTTGAAATTGCATTTTGGGGAACGCTTTTTTGCCTTGCTGTGGGTTACCCAATGGCCTACGCCATGGCTCGAGCTCCCAAACGCTGGCAGTCTGCATTGCTGGTTGCAGTGTTGCTACCCTCGTGGACTTCATTTCTGATTCGCATTTATGCCTGGATGGGGATTCTTAGAAACAATGGCCTGTTAAACAATCTGCTTCTGTGGGTGGGGGTGATAGATCACCCGCTTACTATTCTGAATACTAACGTGGCTGTGTATATCGGCATTGTTTATGCCTATCTGCCATTTATGGTGCTGCCCATCTATTCCAACCTTGTGAAGCTGGATAACTCGTTATTGGAGGCTGCTCAAGATCTGGGGGCGCGACCATTGGCGTCTTTCTTCAAAATCACGTTGCCACTGTCCAAGAGTGGCATTATTGCAGGCTCCATGTTGGTGTTTATTCCAGCAGTGGGTGAAGTGGTTATCCCTCAACTGTTGGGTGGGCCGGAAACCCTGATGATCGGAAAGATTCTCTGGCAGGAGTTCTTCAATAATAGGGACTGGCCTGTGGCCTCCGCTCTCGCTATTGTGATGCTGCTGGTATTGCTGGTGCCAATCATGTTCTTCAACCATGCTCGCCTGAAGGAACTGGAGGAGAGCGCATGAGCCGGAAATCCTTCAATTTTCCAAATGCGATGTTGGCGCTGGGGTTGGCGTTTCTGTACCTGCCTATGTTCATTCTGGTGATTTACTCGTTTAACGCCTCCAAGTTGGTGACAGTGTGGGCAGGCTTTTCTACCAAATGGTACAGCGAGCTATTTAGAGACTCACAGCTGATAGATGCGGTGTTTACCAGTCTTCAGATTGCTGTGTCTGCATCTACAGCGGCAGTTATTCTTGGAACCATGGCCGCCTATGTATTGAACCGCTTTGGACGTTTCCGTGGACGTACATTGTTCAGCAGTATGATCACAGCGCCACTGGTGATGCCGGATGTGATTATTGGTCTTTCTATGCTGCTGATGTTTGTAGCTCTTTCCAGCAATATCGGCTGGCCTCAGGATCGAGGTATGCTCACCATCTGGATGGCCCACGTGACGTTCTGTACGGCCTACACGACGGTTGTTATCAGTTCCCGGCTTCGGGAGATGGATGGTTCCATTGAAGAAGCGGCTATGGACCTGGGTGCATCACCGCTGAAAACCTTCTTTATCATCACCCTGCCGACGATTGCACCATCTCTGGTATCAGCTTGGTTGCTGTCATTTACCTTGTCTCTCGATGATCTGGTTATATCCAGTTTTGTGGCCGGGCCGGGTTCCACAACTTTGCCTATGGTTGTGTTCTCCTCTGTGAGACTGGGCGTCTCGCCAAAGGTGAACGCGCTGGCAACTTTGATCATTCTGTGCGTGTCTCTGGCAGCCTTTATCGCATGGTGGCTGACTCGCAGGGCTGATAGAAACAAACGTGCGGCCTACCAGATGATGGGACGGGATCAATAAAAGCAGCCACCACAATACCTGACACATTCCGAACAAGCCTCACTGAAATGAGCCCTACATAACTTTCATTCAGTGGGGTTTGCCCATACAGGTTTTATTTTCTACCTCACTTCCCATAACCATTTTGTGAATCTAAAGCCGATTGAGCTCAAATTTTCGAGCCAGTACCTTATGGACAAATTTTCTCGGTAACCAGCGGGCAAAAAAAGGAAGTGAGCGGCTTCCGTTGCCGTAGCGAAGCACTCTTGGGTTTTGTCCGCTCTTTATAGCTTTCACTATTGCGTCTGCCATGCCTTCTGCGGAGGACGGGTTATCTTGGGATGCGCCTGCTCGGGCAAGAATTGCTTTCTCTATAGGTTTATACAAAGAGTTGTTTGAGATGATATTCAGCTTTTTGGTGGCTGTATCTCCAAAGCTGGAGCGGATGGCGCCGGGTTGTACGTCCAGCACATGAATGCCAAAAGGTTGCAACTCCATTCGCAGAGCTTCAGTCAGTGTGCTGAATGCCGCTTTGGAGGCGCAGTACATACCGGAGAATGGTGTCGTCAATATTCCCGAGACGCTGGTGATGTTAACAATGGTACCGCTCTTTTGAGTGATCATGGTTGGAGCCACCTCCTGAATCAGAGCGATGGGAGCAAATGTGTTGGTTTCAAACTGCTGCCTGAGAGATGACTCCGGACTCTCAATCATTGGCCCCATAGCACCGTAACCAGCGTTATTAATCAACACATCAATACGATCACCACCCTCCAATATCTTGCTGATAACGGCGCTACGACTGTTTGGGCAGGTAACATCTAAAGCTGCTGTGCTGATGTTTTTCTCGGCAAAGTCTGCCAGTGAGTGGATGTCTCGCGCTGTAGCCCATACCTTGTACCCTGTGTAGTGGAATGCCAAAACCAAAGCGTGACCAATACCGGTTGAACAACCTGTAATCAATACTGTTTGCTGCTTTACTTCTGGCATGGGTTCCACCTGATATGCTGCTTTTATAATATTGTTATTATGTAGCTTTAACGCAGTCTTTACGTTGGAGAAATACTAACCGGCTGGTATTTCGTCTGTTCGGATTCACTGACGGCTTCCCCCAGATAGTGAATAGGCACACGCTTGAGGTTGCAGAACAGCTCATAGGAAATTGTGCCTGCATGATGAGCCACTTCCGTTGCGGGAAGGTTGTCGCCCCAAAGCATAACTGTGTCGCCTATCTTGGTATTGGGAAGATGTGTGAGATCGATTGTCATCATATCCATAGATATGCGACCAAGTATCCGCGTTCGCTGACCATTCACCAAAACAGGGCTGCCACTGGGAGCGTGCCGTGGATAGCCGTCGGCGTACCCCATGGCCACAACACCTACGGTGCAAGGGTGATCAGTGACGTAGGTTTGGCCATAGCCGATAGGAACACCAGCCCCTAGCTTTCGAATGGCAAATATTTGTGATGTCACTTCCATCACCGGTTTCAACCGGTCTGCCAGTGGATGTGGGGTTGTAAAGGGAGAAGAACCATAAAGCAGCAGGCCAGGGCGCACCCAGTTACCATTTGCCTCAGGCCAGTGAAGGATTCCAGCGGAGTTGCTGGAGCAGGTTTCTTCTGCTTTGCCTTCAATGGTTTGGGCAAACAGATCGATTTGGTCTATCGTGGTGGGCTTTTCCGGTTCATCCGCACAGGCAAAGTGCGTCATCAATACAATCTGGCTGACGTTTTCACTCTCTTTGAGCTGCTTATAGGCAGATGGGAATTCCGATGGTAAAAAGCCAATGCGGTGCATGCCGGTGTCAATCTTTAACCAGACCTTGAAAGGCTTGCCCTTCCACTGGTTTAGAATATCGATCTGCTCTTGCTGCTGGATAACAGCAAATAGATCATAATGCTCCATAATGGGCAGTTCAGCAGCACCATAAAACCCCTCCAAAAGAAGGATCGGACTTTGTACACCAGCTTCTCTCAGTACAATGGCTTCTTCTATACAGGCTACAGCGAGGCATTCTATCTTCTGTTCTTCGAGTACCTGAGCAATTGGAATAGAACCATGGCCGTATGCATCTGCTTTGATAACCCCGATGACTTTTGTGCCCGTAATGCTGCGGGCAAACTGCAGGTTATGTCGCAAAGCAGATAAATTTATCGTGGCCTTGGTCGGGCGGCTCATCTTATGGGTGACTCCAGTCCGTGAAGCATGAAACAATAGACCCCTTTTACCATGATCATGCTCTGTGGGAAACGTGAGGTTTCACATCCTCTCAATAAGAGTGTCATGGTTTCTGCAAGTCTGCACTATTATGGATAGCTGTCGATCCCAAGGCAGCCCACGTATCGTTGATTTTCGTATCATGAGAAATCGGAAAGAAGTCACCCGACAACTGGATCGGATTGACCGCAATATTCTTCGAATCCTGCAAGAGCAAGGACGTATCTCGTATGTGGATCTGGCTGACAAGGTAGGGTTAAGTACCACACCTTGCATGGAGCGAGTGAAGCGTCTTGAGCGCGAAGGTGTGATCCAGGGCTACAGCGCCAGACTGAATCCGGAGTTCCTTGAAGCGGGTTTACTGGTGTTTGTAGAAATCAGTCTCGAAACCAAGTCTCCGGGGATCTTCGATGAGTTCCGTCAGGCCGTTATCAGCCTGCCTAATGTGCAGGAGTGTCATCTGGTGTCCGGTAATTTCGATTACCTGATTAAAGCGAGGATTTCTGAAATGGCTTCCTACCGTAAACTGCTTGGAGACATTCTGCTGCGTATGCCGGGTGTACGTGAATCCAAGAGTTACATCGTGATGGAAGAAGTGAAGGAAACCATGAACCTGCCTATTGCCGAGTAATCGCTGGTACGTTTAACCTTCCTGCTGAGTAAGGAGCATACACCCTTGGCGCTCCTTACTAAAAGTCTCGAATAAAATAATTCAGAGCCACCTGATCCTGATCAGAAATGGTTTTGATATGAAACCCTGCCCCAAAATCCCTGGTGAAGTTGGATGGCTGGCACCACATGCACTCTGCAGCCAGTTCAATGGAGCGTGTACTGTCGAGTTCAGGTAGCTCCAGTGTCAGATTAATCACCTCATTAGGTTGCATCTGCGTTGGCCCCAGCAACATAAAGCCTTCTTGTGAGATATCAAAAATTCTTCCCACCGACAGGCCACTCTGGGTCTGGAATACATTGGCTGTGCAGGATAACCGCTTGCGTATATGACGGCGCTGGTTAATTTCAGTGTCTTTCGTAGAGGTGTCAGTCATGGTTCCTCTCGTGCAATGCTTTTATTATCCAAAGAGAATAACTACAGGAAGGTGTCAGTACAAATTTTGATCTTAATGCTTTTTGGGTAGAGTACTGATAAGACGATTAAGAATTTGTGATTGCCCTCATAAAAGGCGCATAAAACCATAAGTCACTCTAGACTTTATCGGTAGACAGTACAAATACGGAAAGGCTACTGCTACCACGGCACTTTCCAACAATAAAAATCAGCGGAGGGATCCCGCTATGTTTGCCGAGATGAAAAACACACGGACCAGCGAACTCCATCTCTGGGCTGATGAAGCTACAGGTCTTCAAGCCGTTATCGCTATTAACAGTACAACGCGAGGTGCAGCACTCGGAGGTTGTCGTCTGTTCTCTTACAAATCCACAGATGATGCCATTCATGATGCTATCCGTCTTGCTCGAGGGATGAGTTACAAAGCGGCATTGGCAGGTGTTGAGCAAGGTGGTGGGAAAGCTGTCATTATGGCCCCCAGGGAAATACACGACCGCGAAGCTTTGTTTAAAGCCTTCGGGCGCTTTGTTCACAGTCTGGGAGGACGCTATATCGCTGCCATGGATGTGGGCACTCAGACCAGTGATATGGATACCATTGCCAGCATTACGCCCCATGTGGCCTGCACCTCCAAAGGTGGCGACCCTGCGCCTTATACGGCACTGGGAGTCTTCAACAGTATCAAGACTACTCTGCAAGCCAGCTCTGCCTTGCCCGATGATATATCTGGGGCTCGCATAGCTGTTCAGGGATTAGGAAATGTGGGGTTTGCTCTCTGTGAGTTGCTGAGTAATGCCGGCGCCGAACTTGTGGTGAGCGATATTGATAGCGCGAAAGTCACCCGCTGCGAACAGGTGTTTGGGGCTCGCTCTGTGCCTCCCTCTGCCATCCTCTCTGTGGAGTGCGATGTGTTCAGTCCCTGTGGTATGGGCGGCATCATTCAGGCTGATACTGTAAAGGATTTGAGTTGTCGTGCGGTTGTGGGGTCTGCGAATAACCAGCTTGCTACGCCTGAAGCCGGTCTGGCGCTGCATCGTCAGGGGATTTTGTATGCGCCGGATTACCTTGTGAATGCTGGTGGCCTGATCCATGCCTCTTTGTCCCACCGAGGAAAAACACCTGCTGAAATCAATGAGCGTATTCACGGTGTGGCTGAAACCCTTTCCCAAATATTCAAGCGCCACAAAACCAGTGGCGAGCCGGTGAGCCTGATAGCCGACCGAATGGCGGAACATATTCTTTACGGTCCTGCACCTTTGCAACGCAGCGCATAAGGAGAGCATCATGCCAACAACACTGGATGGCGGTGGACTGTTCAGGGTGCATAGTTCTGATGTGCCTTTTGTGCGCTATTTGAATACTGACGGGCAACCGGTTCAAAAACTCCCTCCATGGGCTGAAAATGGGCAACAGCTGGTGGCTTATTACAAAGCTATGGTGAAAGCTCGGGAAGCTGACCGTAAAGCCATTGCCATGCAACGCACAGGACAGATGGGCACGTATCCATCCTGTCTTGGACAGGAAGCTCCGGGTGTCGTCTATGGTTCCTTGATGAAAAAAGACGATGTACTGGCACCTTATTATCGGGATATGCCGGGGCAGCTGCTTCGCGGTGTTGAGCTCTCCGATGTCTATCTCTACTGGGGTGGCGATGAACGGGGAAGTGCCGGTGAGGGGTATGGGCAGGATATGCCCAACTGTGTCCCTATCGCGACACAGGCATGCCATGCGGTGGGTATTGCTTCTGCGTTTCGGATTCGGGATGAACGTCGGGTAGTGGTCACAACCTGCGGTGATGGCGCAACATCAAAAGGTGATTTTCTTGAGGCGTTGAACCTTGCAGGTGCCTGGAAAGTTCCAGTCGTCTTTCTTATTGTGAATAACCAGTGGGCAATTTCAATTCCTCGCAGTGCTCAGTGCGGTGCAGACACGCTGGCACAAAAAGGCGCTGGTGCCGGTGTGCCCTGTGTACAGGTGGATGGCAATGATGTGATTGCCCTCCATGAGGTGATTGGCTCAGCTATTGAGCGAGCGCGGCACGGCAAAGGTGCGGTGGTTATTGAAGCAATCACCTACCGCCTCTGTGACCATACAACGGCCGATGACGCGACACGTTACCGTGATAATGAAGATGTCAGAAAAGCCTGGGAAGAGGAACCGGTTAAACGGCTGCAGACGTATCTCTACAACCATGGGCTATGGAGCCCTGAACAGGAAAAAATGCTGCAAGAGCAAGTCGCGGAGGAGGTTCAAAAAGCTGTAGAAACCTATCAGCTCACTCCACCACAATCCATCAACGACCTGTTTGCATACCAGTATGCTGAAACACCAGTGAGTTTACGCCAGCAATTAGAGGAAATGCAGGAAGGGCTTAACCATGAGTGATGATAAGAAAACGCTGGTGGAAGCCGTTAATCTTGCACTGGATCATGCACTGGCAGACGACAAAGATGTCGTTCTTCTCGGTGAAGATGTTGGCACTAATGGAGGTGTGTTCCGTGCCACTCAGGATTTGAAAGATAAATACGGCCTGAAGCGGGTGATGGACACTCCTCTGGCTGAAACCATGATTGCCGGTATGACCATAGGTATGGCGACACAAGGCTTAAAACCCGTGGCAGAAATCCAGTTTATGGGTTTTATTTTCGCCTGTATGGAGCAGCTGGTGGGCCACG
Organism: Parendozoicomonas verongulae; assembly: GCF_009711465.1. GTDB lineage: Bacteria > Pseudomonadota > Gammaproteobacteria > Pseudomonadales > Endozoicomonadaceae > Sansalvadorimonas > Sansalvadorimonas verongulae. Next base: position 11,584 of record NZ_SMME01000829.1, read on the forward strand.
CTGCACGTATGAGAAACCGTACCCGTGGTCGTTTAACCTGTCCAATGGTTATTCGTGCGCCTTTTGGTGGTGGGATTCATGCACCGGAGCATCACTCGGAAAGCACAGAAGCGTTATTTGCCCACATTCCCGGTTTGCGAGTGGTGATCCCATCATCGCCCGTCCGTGCATATGGTTTGCTGCGCTCCGCGATTGATGACCCTGACCCTGTGATTTTTCTGGAACCAAAAAGAATCTACCGCGTGCAAAGGCAAACGCTTCCTAAACAAGGGAGTCGGCTACCGCTGGATACCTGTTTTACCCTGAAAGAGGGCAGCGATCTCACTCTCGTCACATGGGGAGCCTGTGTGAGGGAGTGTCAGGAGGTTACACGCAATCTGGCAAAAGAAGGTGTCGGTGTTGAGTTAATAGATGTTGCGACTATCAAACCGTTGGATATGGACACAATCCTTGCCTCTGTCCGAAAAACCGGCCGTTGCGTGATTGTCCATGAAGCCGCGCGAAGTTTTGGTGTGGGGGCGGAAATTGCCGCAAGAGTTTCTACAGAGCTCTTCCATGAGTTGCGAGCGCCTGTGCAGCGAGTGGCGGGATACGATATCACCATGCCTTACTACCGGATGGAAGATCACTACATGCCGAGTGTTGGCCAGATCGCTTCCGCGTGCCAGATAGTTTGTAGCTGTTGACCAACAGCCACAAGGGCACAAGAATGGAAGCCTGTTTTCACTTTTGAATAAGCTTCTTAATGGCCAAAGCAAAAAACCGCAAAGCCTTTGTCTGCACAGAATGTGGCAGCGACTCCACCAAATGGCAAGGTCAGTGCCCGGATTGTCATGCCTGGAACACCATGAAAGAGGTGTCCCTTGGCTCATCCCGTCCCCATCTTGCCAACCCTTCCGGTAGCCGTGAAGGTTTTGCCGGTGCTCTGGCTGCGGTACAAAGCTTGTCTGAAGTTAACGTTGAAGAGGCTCCCCGCTTCAGCACTGGCTCCAGTGAGTTTGACCGTGTTCTGGGTGGTGGTTTCGTTCGCGGTAGTGCAGTGCTGATAGGTGGCCATCCTGGTGCCGGTAAAAGTACGATACTGCTACAGACTCTTTGCCATGTAGCGAGCGGTATGCGAGCGCTGTATGTGTCCGGTGAAGAATCGCTACAGCAGATTGCTGCCCGTGCCAAGCGTCTGGATCTTCCTACTGATCAGCTGAAGATGCTGGCAGAAACCTCGGCTGAACGTATTGTGCAGGTCGCCGAGCAGGAAAAGCCAGATGTGATCGTCATCGACTCTATTCAAGTGATGTTTATGGAAGGTGTCGATTCCGCTCCCGGTGGTGTGGCTCAGGTAAGAGAGTCGGCGGCGTTCCTGACCCGTTTTGCTAAACAGACAGGCACTGTTCTGTTGATTGTTGGCCATGTCACCAAAGATAACTCTCTCGCTGGCCCCATGACTCTCAGCCATATCATCGATACTCAGTTGATGCTTGGCAATACAGATGATTCCCGTTTCCGCATTATGCGTGCCACCAAAAACCGTTTTGGTCAGGTGAATGAGCTGGGCATTTTTGCCATGACGGAAAAAGGCTTGAAGGAAGTGAAAAACCCTTCAGCCATTTTCCTCTCCCGTGGCGAAGAAGCTACATCGGGCAGTATTATCAATGTGCTTTGGGAGGGGACACGCCCATTGCTGGTGGAAATTCAAGCCCTTGTGGTTGAATCCCAGCTCGGTAATCCACGACGGGTGACGGTTGGTATGGATCAAAACCGGTTGGCGATGCTGTTGGCTGTGTTAACGCGACACGGTGGCATATTTACCAGCGATCAGGATGTGTTTTTAAACGTGGTGGGTGGCGTACGCATCACAGAAACAAGTGCCGACCTTGCCAGCCTGTTAGCAATTGTTTCCAGCTTCCGCGATGTGCCGCTTCCACAGAACCTGATTGCGTTTGGCGAGGTGGGGCTGGCTGGTGAGATTCGTCCGGTTGCCAACGGCCAGGAGCGGATTATTGAGGCGGTTAAACATGGTTTCAAAAAGGTGATTGTGCCAATGGCAAATAAGCCCAGAAAGGCAATTGCTGATGTTGAAGTGATTGGCGTTAATAAACTTTCGGAAGCACTTGAGGCGATTTAATCGATATATTTTTACAAATTTGATGAACGGTTGATAAGAGTTATTGACCATCCATTGGTCAGGCTCTGTTCAGCTTTATTAACTACAAAGCTGAACAGAGCCTGATCTTATTGCTGATTAAGGGGCAGTATCAGTGGGCTTGATGGGAGCGCATACAGAGAACCGCAGCAATCCCAAAGAATAAAGCGCCGGTTACAATGGTGAAGCAGTCACCAAAGGCCATAATGCCGGCGTTTTGGGTAACCTGTTTCATGACCAATGCCATATCCTGCTGCATGGAAAGCGAAGGTAGAGTGTCCTGCAGGTGATCCATGTAGTACTGCGTGGTTTGCCCGAAAGTAGACAGGGTTTCGCTGATCCGTACCTGATGGAATGTTGTGCGGCGATCAATCATCGTGGACAGGATCGCGATACCAATAGCACCACTCAAGTTTCGGCTGGTGTTGAATAGACCAGATGCAGAACCAATGTCTTCCATTTTCAGTCGGGATGTCGTCAAAACCGAGAGTGGAACCATCATAAATGGTTGACCAATGGCGCGAATAATCAGGCTCAAGCGCAGCTGTTCACCGGCATAGTCGGCAGACATGTATACATTCATCAGTGCACTGATGGCCATTGCCAAAAAGCCCGTCATTGCCAACCAGCGCAAGTTAAAATGTTTCATCAGCTTTGGCATGAATGGGATTAGCAGCAGCTGAGGCACGCCCCCCCATAGCATGACCTGGCCAATCTGTAGCGCGTTGTAACCTTGCAACTGGGAAAGGTATACCGGAATCAGGAAAACCGAACCAAATAGTGCAAGACCCATGGCACAGTTTGCCAGATTTCCAAACAGGAACTGCCTGTCTCCCAAAATGCGCAGATTGAGCAGCGGATTGGCTTTGGTCAGCTGAACATAAACAAATGTGATCAGGGAGAGAGTCGACACAATCGCGATGGTAAGAATACTGTGGGATTCAAACCAGTTTTGGCGGTTACCCTCTTCCAGCACATACTCCAGAGTTGAAAGCCCCAGAGAGAGGCTGATGATGCCGGACCAGTCCGCTGTTTTCAGACGCTCGAAATGGCTTGGCCCTTTCTCCAGACCGTATGACAACAGCGCCAGAATCAGCAGGCCTGGCACCAGATTGATATAAAATATCAGATGCCAGCTGAAATTCTCCGTCAGCCACCCACCAATGGTTGGACCTATGGATGGTGCAAATACTGCGGAAAAGGAAAACATGGCCATTCCCACAGGCTGCTTGTCTGTAGGAAGGCGCAGGCGAATCTGACTGAAGGTCAGTGGGATCAGTGGCGCAACGGCAAGCCCCTGTAAAGCACGATAGAAAATCATGGAGCCCAGACTGGTCGCCGTACCACACAGGCCCGACATCACCATAAAGGCAACAACACTCCACAGCAGATAGCGGCGCAGGGAGAACACGCTGGCCAGCCAGCCACTCAGGGGAATGATTACGATTTCAGCAATCATATAGGCCGTGGTGATCCATGAACCTTCGGATACCGTTGCAGCCAGTGAACCCTGAATATCGGCAAGGGAGGAGTTTACGATCTGGATATCGAGTACGGCGACAAAGGCGCCGAGTACCATGCCGATAACTGTGATCCAATCCTTGCGAGATGCCGTCTGAACACCGCCTTGAGGCGGTGCAGAGGGCGTGCTTTTCGTTGGAGTGACAACAGCAGATGTAGCAACAGCAGTGGACATCTTACAGCCCCGCGATTTGCGCAGCTGGCGTTGTGCTCTGGTTATTATGGGTGAACGTTAACGCCTTCAGATTCACAGGCTCTTCACGTGTATCAACGTTGGCTGTGACAGACATTCCCGCACGCAGTTGGCCTGCTAAAGCCTGATCGGCTGGAATCACAATTTTCACAGGGATACGCTGCACAATTTTGGTGAAGTTACCGGTGGCATTCTCTGGAGGCAGAAGGCTGAAACGTGCACCACTGGCAGGCCACAAACTATCGATGTAACCGGTGATGGGTTGACCGGGGAATGCATCAATCTCCAGCTCAACGGGCTGGCCTGTCTGCATACGACTAATCTGGGTTTCCTTGAAGTTTGCAGTTACCCAGACAGTGTCTGTGTTCACGAGACTGAATAAAACAGAACCACTTTTCAGCAGCTGGCCGTCCTTAACCTGACGCTGACCGATCACACCATCTATTGGGGCAGTGATAACGGTTTCTGCAAGGCTTTGCCTGGCAATAGCAAGAACGCTTTGTGCCTGTTGGAGAGAAGCTTGGGCCGCAACGATCTGGTTATCGATGACAGACAGCTGTCGACGAGTCGATTCCAGAGCGGCTTTTTGACCCTGAACCTGTGCAATGGCTTTTTTGTTGGCAGCCTGCGCATTATCAAGTTTGTCTCGAGAAATGACACTGCGCTCAAACAAAGGGGCAATACGTTTGAGTTCGGACGCTGCGAGCTCCTGCTCAGCTCTGGCGACATTGAGCTGAGCCTCGGCCACATGAATTTGGGATTGCTGCAGGCTCCGTTGAGACTGAAACTGCTGAATTGCGGCTTTAGCGGAATGCACTTCTGCCTTGGCTTCATCCACTTTCAATTTGTAATCTGTGGCTTCGATACGCGCCAGAACATCACCTTCATGAACTTTCTGGTTGTCTTTTATCCAGCCCGCATCGGCGTAGCCAGGTTGTTTGGTGCTGACGTAAACGATATCGGACTGCAGGTAAGCATTGTCAGTGCTTTCCTGAAAGCGTGCGACAGTAAACCAGTAACCGGCACTTACGAGGCCGACAATAGCTAGCACGCAGAAAGTGAACAGTTTTCTGGCTGAGGACATGGAGTAACTCTTAAGTGGTAATTCTGAAATTTAACGACAGTGTTATTCTGCAGCGAGAGAGCAGCAGAATTTTTGAGGTGTGTAAGGTGTATGTGAAGTGTACCATTGTTGCTTGTAAGGAATAAGTCTGTATTTTTTCAACACGTAGTTCCCCATATGCAACAATCTTTTGATTTAAACGAAGCGCTGATCTTTGTGAGTGTCGTAGAAGCTGGCACGATGACCGCAGCAGCGGAGCGTCTGGGCATACAAAAGTCGACGGTGAGTCGTAAGATTGCTGCTATGGAAGAACGCATTGGCATGCGTCTGATTTATCGCTCGACACGTCGAAGCGTACTTACGGATATCGGAGAAGGGCATTACGAACGGTGCAAGAGCATTGTTCAGGCCTTTGAAGATGCTGAGAATATGCTGCAGCAGCATAAAGAAGAACCAGCAGGCCGGTTAAAAATTATTGTGCCTATTGAGGTTGGTCAGTTGTACTTCGCTAACTTTCTTGGTGGCTTTGTACAAAAGTGGCCAAAAGTTTCTCTGGATGTTGAGCTGACCAGTCGCGCTATTGACTTTCGAGAGGAAGGCATCAGCCTGGCGATACGATTAGCGAAGCCTAACGATCTCGACCTGATCTGCAAAGAACTGAAATCCATCAGGACATACCTTGTAGCATCCCCCGATTACGTAAAAGAACATCCTATCAGTCATCCGAAAGATCTTGAGAGCGTGAACTGCATTACATTACGCTCTGTGCATACCCAAGAAAAATGGGCTTTTACCCGAGGATTGGAAGTGTGTGAGGTGAAGCACAAAAGCAATCTGAACTTCAATAACGTTACAGCCGCACGAGAAGCCGCCATTGCAGGTGCGGGCGTTGCGCAGGTGCCCAACCTGATTCTCGAAAAGGCTTTACAGAAAGGCTCACTGATACACATCTTGCCGGAATGGTCGCTTATGCCACGTGATGTGTATGCCATTTATCCGGCAAGACGCTTTATGCCTCTGGCCTTGAGTACTCTTCTGGAGGAACTGGAGGAGTACTTCAAAACCCGAGGCTAGCCAGTCGCTTAGGCTTAGAGTAATTGCTCAGCCATAGGGTAATCGGTATAACCCCGCTCACCACCACCATAGAACGTTATGTGGGCACTGTCTTCCACTGGTGTCAGATCGATATCTTTCTGAATACGGTAAAAGAAATCAGGGTTGGTGATAAATGGCTGTCCAAAGGCGACGATGTCTGCATAGCCTTTGTCCAGAATATCCTGCCCGCTCTCCTTGGTGTATTTGCCAGCCACCATAATGGGGTTGGGGTAAACCTCGCGCGCTCGCTGACGGAAAGATTCAGGCATAGCCTGATAGCTGGAAATATTCTCGGAGAAGTGCAGATACGCCAGGTTCATGGGAGCCAGTGCTTCCAGAGCCTTCAGGGTTAGCTCAGCTACCTCCGGATCGTCTTCTGGATAGCCAGATGTAACAAACGGTGACAGTCGTATAGCCACACGGCTACCACCAATGGCATCTACAACAGCCTGCATCACTTCAACAAGGAAGCGCATACGATTTTCCTGACTACCGCCGTATTTGTCAGTGCGCTGGTTGCTGTGAATCCGCAGGAACTGGTCAATCAAATAACCGTGGGCACCATGAATTTCTACCCCATCAAATCCTGCATCCATAGCGTTTTTGGCGGCTTGAACAAAGTCTTCAATGGTGGATTGAATGTCGTCTTCTGTCATAGCGCGTGGTGTGCTGGTTTCAACCATGCCGAAACTGCCATCGGGAAGAGGGCCGTACACCTGATCCGGATCTTTTACGGCGGAGGCCGATACTGGTGTTTCACCGGCGATATCAGTATGTGAACGACGACCAACGTGCCATAGCTGGATAAATACCTTACCACCTTTTTGGTGAACGGCATCGGTCGTTAGTTTCCAGCCATCAATATGCGCTTTTGTATAGATGCCGGGCGTCAGGGAGTAACCACGGGCTACTGCTGAAATAGGTGCGCCTTCAGTAATAATCAGGCCTGCGGATGCACGCTGCTCGTAGTAGGTTGCCATCAGAGCATTGGGGACATCTCCGGGCTGGTCAGTACGGGAGCGGGTCATGGGTGCCATGGCTACCCGGTTGTCCAGGCTGAAATGGCCGTGTTTGATAGGGTCAAACAGTGTGGCACAGCTAGAATTGCAGCGGGTAACTGCATGGTCGCTGTTGGTGTCCTTATGCTGGGGGGACTGCTCATAGAAGGAGTAGTCGGTTAAACCGATCGCACCGCCTCCAAAAAGAGTCTCTGGGTTGTGGGTGTTCCATTCCCAGCCATTCATAATACGTTTTGGGAGATCCGGGTTAGCAATAAACGGACGACCAAAGCCAATCATATCCGCCCAGCCATCACGAATGGCTGCTGTTGCTCTTTCTGCTGTGTACTTGGCTGCGTAAATCATCGTGCCATCAAAGGCGTTCCGCAGAGCTTCCTTAAATACAGTGGACATAACCGGTGCATCACCCCTGTCCACCTCTGCAATATGAATAAAAGCAATTTTGTGAGCGTTTAAAACGCGGGCGGCTTCGGTGTAGGTTTCTTCCGGGTTAGCATCCACCGCGCCATTCAGGTCTGTTAAAGGTGAAAGGCGAACACCGACTCTGTCAGGGCCAATGGCTTGTACAATAGCGCCAACAACTTCATCCAGAAAACGAAGACGGTTTTCCACAGTACCGCCGTACTCATCGGTACGGTTGTTGGCTTCGGAATCAATAAACTGATTAATCAGGTAGCCGTTTGCTGCATGTAGCTCTATGCCATCAAAACCAGCTTCAATAGCATTCAGCGCGGCTTGTCGGTGCTGCTCAATGACTTCATTAATGTCGTCCTTGGTCATTTCCCGTGGTTCAACACACTCAACAAAGCAGGGCGCATCGCTGCCATTATCAATAAAGACTCTCACTCCATCTGCTTTAATCGCAGAAGATGAGATGGGTTGCTGACCACCGATGTTATCAGGGTGAGTCACACGGCCCACATGCCACAGCTGAGCGAATATCACGCCATGGGCCTTATGCACGGCGGTGGTTACCTTTTTCCAGCCCTCGATATGAGCAGGTGTATAGATTCCCGGTGTCCAGGCATAGCCTTGCCCCATAGGGGATATCTGGGTGGCTTCAGAAATAATCAAGCCTGCTGAGGCGCGCTGTGCATAGTACTCTGCCATGAGATCGTTGGCAGTATTACCTGGTTGGGTGGCACGAGAGCGAGTCATGGGGGGCATGACAATACGGTTTTGAAGGGAAAGAGAGCCGAGCTTTATTGGTTCAAATAGCTGGGTAGTCATGGTGTATCTTTCTCACATGAGAATATCAGAGAAGAGGGGTGCAGCCTGCAAGTATAAGACCGGGGCTGCATAGGTGTTTTTCTGGACTTTATAAGCTACCAGTCACAGATTTAACCAATAGTGATTCTTCCACAGATTTGACTTGAAATCCTCTTTTTACTTCAAATCGCTTTTGCATATCCGATTTCTATATCTAATCTGAATAACAAAGGCTTCAAAAAATATAAGGCTTCACAGAGGTTATCACTGAGGGATGCCGTGAAATTTTTCAAACTACCTGATCTTGGGGAAGGAATTCCTGAGGCAGAGATTGTTCAGTGGCATGTTCGCGAAGGGGAAACTGTTCGCGAAGATCAGGTAATCGTGTCTATGGAAACCGCCAAAGCGGTGGTGGAAGTTCCTTCTCCCTGTTCCGGGGTTATTGTTCGTCAGTTCGGCCAGCCGGGTGATTTGATTCATACTGGTGAATCGCTGGTGGAGTTTGAGGGGGAAGACGAAGACACAGGTACGGTTGTTGGCTCCATTCAGGAATCTGAATCCCTTGAAAGCGATGACGATGAGCAGTTCTTTGTGGGCGCTTCTCCATCCACGGCTCGCATAAAGGAAATGGTGAAACCCGCTGTTGCACACCTCACACGAAACTTCGAACGAGCACCGGTCAGTTATGAATTGGAAAACGGTGAACCGCTAAGAGGTGTGCGCCGGGAAATGGCTAAGGCTATGGCAAAGTCTGGTCGTGAAGTGGTTTCCGTAACCTTGTTTGCAGATGCAGATATCCACAGTTGGGACGAAAACGAAGATTTGAGTGTGCGCATTATTCAAGCTCTCACCATTGCCTGTCAGCAAGAGCCTGCACTGAATGCCTGGTTTGATGAAGCTAATGAGCAACGGCAGCTGATGAATGAAGTGAAGATCGGGTTGGCAGTGGATTCGCCACACGGTCTTTTTGTGCCAGTGATGCGTAATACCTGCAGTTTATCTGCCCAAGAGCTGCGTACTGAAATTAATGCACTGAAGAGTGGCGTGAAACAACGGAAACTCCCGCCAGAGGTGTTTCAGGGAGCGACTATCTCTGTGAGCAATTTTGGTGCGTTGGGTTGTGGACGATATGCGACACCTGTTGTTGTGCCGCCTGCCGTTGCCATTCTGGGTGTGGGTTCTGTGGGTGATCAGGTTGTACCTTATCGTGGGCAACCTGCAGTGCATAAAGTTGTCAGTCTTTCATTGTCGTTTGATCATCGGGCGGCAACAGGTGGGGAAGCCGCACGATTTTTAAAAACTGTCGTGCAGCAACTAGAGCAAAAAGAGATGAATATTTCTCTTCAAGGTTAATTTTTGCATAAGCTAAAATTATTAAGTAGTTGCGGGAAAGAGCTTTTCGTTTTAAAAAATAGGGACAGTACAAGAAAATTTATCTGCGTTATCGGTTGCCGATAGCACACAAGAACGGAGGTATCTGAAGTACTCGTCACATTGGAAATATGTGATGGGAAGAATCACCAAAAACAGAAAGCCGATAACTCGGGGCAGATTACGCTGTCGCTCCCAAAGCAGTCAAAAAACAAATTTTTAATGCTTAAGGGTCAGGTGGGGAATATGGATATTTTCAATAATTACCAACAGCGTTACAAACTCAAAGAGCAGGAGGAAATCTCTCTTCAGGAGTACCTCCAGCGATGCAAAGACGATCCCACATCTTACGCCAATGCTGCCGAGCGTATGCTGATGGCGATTGGTGAACCCGAGATCATTGATACCTCCCGTGATCCGCGCCTCTCCCGTATTTTTTCCAACAAGCTGATCAAACGCTATAAGGGCTTTGAAGAGTTCTATGGCATGGAAGATGCCATTCAGCAGATTGTTTCCTATTTCAAGCATGCCGCACAGGGGCTGGAAGAGAAGAAGCAGATTCTCTATCTGTTGGGCCCTGTAGGTGGTGGTAAATCGTCTCTGGCTGAAAAACTAAAAAGCCTGATGGAGAAAGTGCCTTTTTACGCCATCAAAGGCTCACCGGTTTTTGAATCGCCACTGGGCTTGTTCAACCCCACGGAAGACGCTGGCATTTTACAGGATGAGTTCGGTATTCCTCCCCGTTACCTGCGGGGCATTATGTCGCCCTGGGCGGTAAAGCGTTTGCATGAATACGGCGGCGACATCAGCCAGTTCCGGGTTGTGAAACTCTGCCCCAGCATTCTTGACCAGATCGGTATTGCCAAAACCGAACCAGGTGATGAGAACAATCAAGACATTTCCAGCCTTGTGGGTAAAGTCGATATTCGCCAGCTGGAAGAATACTCCCAGAATGACCCCGACGCTTACAGCTTCTCAGGGGCACTCTGTCGTGCAAACCAGGGTGTAATGGAATTTGTGGAGATGTTTAAGGCTCCCATCAAGGTACTTCATCCACTGCTGACGGCGACTCAGGAAGGCAACTACAACAGCACCGAAGGCATGAGCGCCATCCCATATGACGGTGTTATTTTAGCGCACTCTAACGAATCTGAGTGGCAATCCTTCCGGAACAATAAAACCAATGAAGCGTTTATTGATCGGGTGAATATCGTGAAGGTGCCTTACTGCACCCGTGTCAGTGAAGAGATCAAGATTTACAGCAAGCTGCTGGAACACAGTTCGTTGAAAGAAGCGCCTTGCGCACCGGATACACTCAAGATGCTGGCGCAATTCACCACGCTCTCTCGTATCAAGGAGCCTGAAAACTCCAATGTTTTCTCGAAGATGCGTGTGTACGACGGTGAAAGTCTGAAAGACACCGACCCACAAGCTAAGCCTTTGCAGGAATACAAGGATGCGGCGGGTGTGGACGAAGGCATGGAAGGCCTTTCCACCCGTTTTGCCTTCAAGATTCTCTCCAAGGTATTCAACTTCGATCCTTCAGAAGTGGCGGCCAACCCTGTGCACCTTCTGTATGTACTGGAGCGGGAGATCGAACAACAGCAGTTCCCACAGGAAGTGCACGAGCGTTATCTGCGCTATGTGAAGGAATTCCTCGCGCCCAAGTACATTGAATTCCTGGGCAAAGAAATTCAGACCGCCTATCTGGAGTCCTACTCCGAATATGGCCAGAACATCTTTGATCGCTACATCACTTATGCTGATTTCTGGATTCAGGATCAGGAATACCGTGACCCTGAAACCGGCGACATTCTTGATCGTGGCGCGATCAACGATGAGTTGGAGAAAATCGAAAAAGCCGCCAGCATTGCTAATCCGAAGGATTTCCGGAACGAGGTGGTGAATTTCGTGCTCCGTGCCCGTGCGGGTAACGATGGCAAGAATCCAAGCTGGCTCAGCTACGAGAAAATGCGCACCGTGATTGAGAAGAAGATGTTCTCCAACACGGAAGACCTGCTGCCGGTTATCAGCTTTAACGCCAAGGGCAGTCAGGAAGAGCAGCGCAAGCACACTGAGTTTGTGAAACGGATGATGAAGCGCGGCTACACCGAGAAGCAGGTACGGTTGCTGTCCGAGTGGTACATCCGAGTGCGGAAGTCTCAGTGATAAAAAGTTAAAGATGTAGAGGTAAAGACGGAAGGGGCGAGGCGATCACCAGGGATTGTGAGTGCGGCACCAAGGATGGCGCCGGTCTCGCCCCAGACGTCTCTTAGCAGCATCGCGGCACAGGGAGTGCGCATGAGATGAGCATGATCATCGACAGACGGCTCAATGGCAAAAACAAAAGCACTGTGAATCGTCAGCGCTTTATGAATCGCTATCGCAAGCATATTAAGAAAGCGGTTTCGGAAGCGGTGAACAAGCGCAGTATTACCGATGTCGAGAGTGGCAGCAGTATCACCATTCCCCGCAGAGACTTATCTGAGCCTGTTTTCCATCACGGTACCGGTGGCCTGAATCAGCAGGTGATGCCCGGCAATAAAGAGTTTGTGACTGGCGACCGTATTAAGCGCCCTCCCGGTGGCGGTGGTCAGGGTGGTTCTGGCAATGGTCAGGCCAGTGATCAGGGTGAAGGTATGGATGAGTTCACCTTCCAGATCAATCACGATGAATTTCTGGAGTTTATGTTTGACGGTCTGGAACTGCCGAACATGCGTGAAAAACAGCTCCACGAAATGGTCGAGTTCCGTACCCATCAGGCGGGCTTCACCACCGATGGCCCACCGGACAGACTGAATATCGTTCGTTCCCTGCGCAGCGCCCACGCCCGCAGAATTGCGCTTTCAGGCGGTACCCGTCGTGAGATTCGAAAGCTTAAGCGCGAGCTGCGTGAGATGGAAGTGCAGCCCGGCTCCATGGATAAGGATCGGGCGGATGTGATTCGTGCAGAGCTGAAAGAGCTGAACGGAAAAATGAAAAAGCTGCCGTTTATTGATGATATCGATCTGCGCTACAACAACTTTGTGAAAGTGCCCCAGCCTTCCAATAAGGCGGTGATGTTCTGTGTGATGGACGTGTCCGGCTCCATGACTCAGGAAATCAAGGATATGGCCAAGCGCTTCTTTATCCTGCTCTACCTGTTCCTGCAACGCAGTTACAAGCAGATTGAAGTGGTGTTTATTCGTCACCATACCGCTGCGAAAGAAGTGGACGAAGATGATTTCTTCTATTCCCGGGAAACCGGGGGCACGATTGTGTCCAGCGCGCTGGACATGACCAAAGACATTATCGAAAAGCGTTATTCTCCTAACGACTGGAATATCTATGTCGCCCAGGCCTCCGATGGGGATAACTGGGAAGGGGACTCATCGGTTTGCAGTAAGATTCTGGTGAATGGGCTGATGCCGCTGGTGCAGTATTTCTCTTATGTAGAGATTACCGACCGCCAGCACCAGAACCTCTGGCGTGAATACGAAACTATTCAGGATGGATATCCTGACACCTTTGCCATGCAACAAATAAAGACGGCAGCGGATATCTATCCCGTATTCCGCAAGCTGTTCGAGAAAAAGGAAGCATGATGGAAGATTGCCCAAAGAAAGGTGAACCCCAATCTTCACCAATAGCAACAGGTGCCGACTGGACCTTTGATCTGATTCAACAGTACGACAGTGAGCTGGCACGGATTGCAGCCGAGTATCGTCTCGATACCTATCCCAACCAGATTGAAGTGATCAGCTCTGAGCAGATGCTGGATGCCTATGCGTCCGTGGGGATGCCACTGATGTATAACCACTGGTCGTTCGGTAAACACTTCCTGAGTAACCAGCAGCGTTACCAGAGTGGCCAGATGGGGCTGGCCTATGAGATTGTGATTAACTCCAATCCTTGCATTGCTTACCTGATGGAAGAAAACACCATGGCGATGCAGATTCTGGTTTTGGCTCACGCCAGCTATGGCCATAACTCCTTCTTCAAAGGTAATTATCTGTTCCGCACCTGGACGGACGCAGAGTCGATTATCGACTACCTGATGTTCGCTAAGCATTATATCTCCAAATGTGAAGAGAAATATGGAGTGGAGGCTGTTGAGGAAGTTCTCGATGCCTGCCACGCTCTGATGAATCAGGGGGTGAACCGCTATAAACGGCCACGTCCCCTCTCTGCGGGCGAAGAAGAGAAGCGCCAGGAAGAACGTGCGGAGTATATTCAGCGTACGTTGAATGATATCTGGAGCACGATTCCTCAGCAGGAAAAATCCATGGAAAAGCACACCGAGCGTTTCCCGAAAGACCCTGAAGAGAATATCCTCTACTTCATCGAAAAGAATGCACCATTGCTGGATACCTGGCAGCGGGAGCTGGTGCGCATTGTGCGTAAGGTGGCCCAATACTTTTATCCACAGCGCCAGACGCAGGTAATGAACGAGGGCTGGGCGACCTTCTGGCACTATACATTGATGCATAAACTCTACGACGAGGGTTTGATTGACGAAGGCTACATGCTGGAGTTTCTGCACTCTCATACCAGTGTGATCTATCAGCCTGATTTTGATGATCGTCGTTTCTCCGGCATAAACCCTTATACTCTTGGTTTCAAGATGTTTATGGATATCAAACGTATCTGTGAGGAGCCAACGGAAGAAGATTATCGCTGGTTCCCGGATCTTGCCGGAACCGACTGGCTGGACGCTGTGCACGTCGCCATGAAGAACTTCAAGGACGAGAGCTTTATTCTCCAGTATCTCTCTCCCACAGTCATGCGAGACATGCGTTTATTCAGCATTGTGGATAATGAGAAAAACGCTTACCTCGAAGTCGATGCCATTCACAATGATTCCGGCTATCGCCAGGTGAGGGAAGCTTTGGCCGCACAATATAACCTTGGAAACCGAGAGCCGAATATTCAGGTTTATAGCGTGGATGTAAAAGGGGATCGTTCTCTGACACTGCGCCACTTTATGCACCAGAGTCGTCCGCTGGATGATGGTGCTGCGGAGATTGTGAAACATATCCACAGGCTTTGGAAATTTGACGTGAAGTTGGAAAGTGTTGAGGGGGAAAATGTGAAGAAAACCATCTCCTGTCCAAAGTCATCTGAAAAAGATAAACCCAAGCAAGGGGCACTTATCGGGATGGCTTAAACAGCTACTTCAGAAAAGAAAAGGGAGCTCATGTCAGCTCCCTTTTCTTATATTCCTGCTTAGACTTACTTTTTTATAACTCTGACCTCTGCGCGGCGGTTCATGCTGCGGTTGCTCTCAGAAGAGTTGGTAACTTTCGGTGCAAGTTCACCCTTGCCGGACATTCTGATCTGACTGTCCGGAACACCTTTCTTCTTTAAATAATCCTTCACGGCTTTGGCCCGCTTAAGCGACAAAGTTTGGTTATATGACTCCTCACCAAGATCACAAGCGTGTCCAGTCACATCAACAACCATATCGGGCTTTACATCCTTGGCCATCTTATCCAGAAACTCCATCTGTTCCTGACTGAGGGTAGAAGAATCAAGGCCAAACTGCATAACAGCCATACCATCATCAGCAACCGCACAGGCAACGCCAGACATCAGCGCACCCGCAACGAGAGCAACGCCACCGGTAGCCAGGTCAAACGCTGCAGCAGGCAGGCCCAAAGCCAGGCCACCTTTTGCAGAGCAAGATGACCAGTCGTCAGCGGGCTTATAGGCAGAACCGGCTTTATAGCCTGAGGAGACACAACCGGTCAGAAAGGTCAGCATGAGTACCAGCACCGGTACCCGGGGGAAATTTATTTTCATGGTACAACTCCATCCATGTTTGTCGTATTGGGCGACTTTGCACCATGAAAACCCCTTCATGGCCTTTGAGCCTTTCAGGCCAGAACAACGAGTGAGTTAATAATGTCCGTCGGGCTGTAAAGTCAAACTGAGTATAGCGTCTGATAACGTGCAGTTTTAAACAGTGGGGGAAGGCTGGCACTTAATAGAAGAAGATGATGTTTTTCTGTCGGAGATAAGTATAAGTTCACCCAAAAAACGCCATTTTGGTACTTATATCCAAATAAATATTATTGCTTGATATCTAAGGATGAATGTTTTTGTCACCTCCTGCTCACTAAAGCAACACTTAATAACCCTTACCCCGTAACAGTATATGTGGATATGTCACGTCCTGTTATATGGTTAGCTTTCAAAAGAATATTATCTTCTTAATAGAGCATCTTGGGATTTGCGGGTGTTGTGTTGTCTACAATTCCAGTTTTGTTATATGAAGCGTGATTGATGTCTCTGGGGCGAGTATCACTATGCCTTGGGTTGATGATGTGAATGGTGTAATCAGTGCCTCCGGCACAGGAAGCACCTGAGTCAGTATGGAGTATCATTGTGAAACAACTATTTGTTATTTTGACAGCACTGGTGTTGTCTGCCTGTGGGCACCAAGCCTGGAATCGTTCCAATACCACAGAGGGATATAGTAAGGGTAAGTCAGAGGTTTCTTATGAGTTTTACCGAAACGCTACGGCCAAACTGAAATACAATGGTAAAACGCTTTTACTCGACCCAATGTTAGGAGCTAAGCACTCAATACCTTCATTTGCAGGTATTGAGCCGAATCCGACCATTCAGTTACCGGTTAGCATTAATTATATCCTTGAAGGAATAGATGCGGTTGTTGTTAGTCATATGCATGCGGATCATTTTGATCCTGCGGCGGCGGTTGCCCTGGATAAAAATATCCCTATTTTTACACCAGATAACGCGTCTCCTCTTGATCTGAAAAATCCTGTCAAAAGCCGGACCAGCTTTATTGACCAGCTCCATAACTACGGCTTTACCAATGTAACGACAATTGGTTCCAAAAAGTCGAAATCTGTGAAGTACGCAGGTATCACTTTCACTCAGGAGTTCGCTCAACATGGAACGGGAGTATTGGTTCCGCTGATGGGGGGAGTAAATGGAATAATAATACAGGCTGAGGGACAACCTACAATCTACTGGACAAATGATACCATCCTCGATAAGGAAGGAAGGATTAAGGCTATTGTTGCCAAATACTCACCCGATATCGTGATCGCTCACACCGGTGGTGCAGTTATAAAAGCTCTAAGCCCGGATCCTCTTTTAATGAATGAGACTCAGGCTATTGAGCTCTTCAAGGCCGCTAAGATGGCTAACCGCGATGTCCAGATCGTTGCTGTACATATGAATTCGCTGGATCACTGTTTTACAACAAAGAGTGTTCTTAATAGTGCTATACGTGCAGAGGGTGGGGACTTTGGAAAAAATATCATCATCCCTGATGAGGGTGAGAAAGTTCTATTTAGAGCAGGGAAAGCTCTGTAACTGACTGAGCGTGCTGTTCACCAGAAAAGGAATATATTGCCCAACTCCTGACCTCCCGCTGTGTCATAACTTTATGGCACAGCTATACCCCCCTGTACTGCATAGATATGTTCACCCTGACAGAATAATTATAAATAGAGAGGGGTCCACCTCACTATCAACCCTTTCAAGTTTAGAAATAAAATATTTTCGGTTGTCAGTCTGGGTTCTATTACCTATTTTTCAATCGCCTTTATTCTGTCAGAGCGAGGATCTGATTCGTGAATATATTTGAGGAAATTATGCACCGACTGAGCAGTAAAACCCGTATGCGCGGGCTGTTTCGGGATGTGCATGTTGAGGATATGGAGAGAATTGTTTCCAGATTGCAGGATGTTTTGGATGAAAAACGTCAGGCTGTTATGGCCGAACAGCAAAAGCTTCAGGCTAAAAAAGACAGCATTGATGCTATTCGTAAAATGATGGAAGAGCAGGGAGTCTCCCTTGAGGATTTTGGCCAGCCAGCCGCTGGTGAGAAGAAGAAACGCAATATCAAACGCTATCTCTTTGAATATCAGGATGCCGATGGTGGTGTACATCAGTGGGAAGGTTCGTTAACTGGTCGTGCCCCGAAGTTGTTTCAGGATTACCTACAGCGTGCCGGTAAAGAACGCGCTGATTGTATTATAGAGTCACGCTAAGTGCGTCAATTACGCAGCTTCTTTTACTACCAAGCGACTTTGTGGGAAGTGACAGGTAAAACTGCTTCCTCGTCCGGGTCTGCTTTTTATCAGTAGCGTCGCATCGTGCCTGAGCAGTACATGCTTCACAATTGAGAGACCTAAACCTGAGCCTCCTGTTGATGCATGTCTGCTCTTGTCGATTCTGTAAAAGCGTTCGGTGAGTCTGGGAATGTGTTGTGGATCAATGCCAATACCGTTGTCCTTGATTGAAAGATAACCGGTATTGAGTTCAACAACCCATTTCAGCTTGATGTTGCCATTATCCGGCGTGTATTTAACCGCGTTAAATACAAGGTTGGAAATTGCACTGCGCAGTTCTTTCTCGTTGCCAAGAATAGCTGTTTCAGCCTTGCAGGAGACTTCAATCGAGTGGCTTCTGTCTCCACTGAAAGTCCGGGCATCGGCAGCAACATCATGAAGTAGATCAAAAATAGAAACCGGTACTAGATCCTGTAGACTGTCAGCGGTTTCCAGTTTGGAAAGAATCAACAGGTCTTCAATGATGTTGGCCATCCTGTCGGACTGGCTCTGCATCTGATTCAGGGCTTTTGACAGAACCGGCGGCGGAGCTGTCAGCATAAGCTCCAAAGTATCCAACAGTGTTTCCACATAACCAGAGATAACTGTCAGGGGGGTTCTCAGCTCGTGGGAAACATTGGCAACAAAGTCTTTGGTCATCTGTTCCAACTGGAACACACGAGTGTTATCTCTGGCAACCAGCAAGCGGTTTTCTGGTCCATAAAGAGTAATAGAAACAAGCAGTTTTTTTTCAGTCGATACTGGTGATGGGAGCAACAGTGGGTCCTGATAAGCCTTGTTTTCAAAGTACTTCAGAAAACGAGGGTGACGTATCAGGTTGGTGATTACTTGACCGGCGTCGTCAGGGTTACGTAGCCCCAGAATGTGTTCAGCGGCAGGGTTCCACCACTCAATCTGTCCTTGGTCATTAGTCAGTACAACAGCATCCCGCAAGGCTGAAGTAGACTCCTGAAAACGATTGATAACAGCCTTCAGGCGATCCCGGGCGCGCTCTTGTTTCCGCATCAATCGATACGAGGCATCAAAGATCTCACCCCATAAGCCATGTCCGTTAGGAGGGTCAACAGGGTCTGATGATGATGCGGCGGTTTCAAGCCAGCGAATCAGCTCGATAACGTTTTTCAATGTCCAGAGAAGATATAGTCCACACCCGATAAGCAGAACCAAAATGGTTTTACCGGTTAGCAAACCAATTCCAATACATGCACCCAGCATGAGAAACAGACGTTTCGTTACTTCAATTTGCCAGTTTTGGTTCACAGTTCTTCCGGTTTATTCTTTTAATGTACACACCCAGGGCATCACACTTTTATAGAGAAACGGTAGCCAGTGCCTCTGACGGTTTGGATAAGTTTTTCATGATCATTGCCAAGGGCTTTGCGAAGTCGACGGATATGTACATCCACAGTACGCTCTTCTACGTAGACATTACCTCCCCAAACATTGTCCAGCAACTGACTTCGGGTGTAAGCCCGCTCCTGATGGGTCATAAAAAATTGCAGGAGTCTGTATTCCGTTGGCCCCATTTCGGCAGGATCTCCGTTAATAGACACCCGGTGACTGATAGGATCGAGAGTCACACCAAGAACTTCAATAGGTTCGTTTTGTCCTGTATTGGCTGTTCTGCGCAAAACGGCTTTCAGGCGTGCCACAAGCTCACGAGGAGAGAATGGCTTGGTGATGTAGTCATCTGCACCACTTTCCAGCCCTTGAATCTTGTTATCTTCTTCGCTTTTGGCTGTGAGCATGATAATGGGAGTTAATGCCGTAAGGTCTTCACGCTTAAGACGTCGTGCCAGCTCAATGCCAGTCATTCCCGGCAACATCCAGTCCAGAAGAATCAGGTCAGGCTTGTGGTCGACGATCATCCCATGGGCTGTTCTGGCATCTCCTGCTTCAAGGCAGTGATAACCAGCCATTTCCAGAGCAACAGCGATCATTTCCCGGATCGGAGCTTCATCATCAACAATGAGAATTTTGCTGGT
>NZ_SMME01000247.1 GCF_009711465.1 Parendozoicomonas verongulae
CTTTCCTTACTTTTCAATATCCAGATTTTGACGGTGTGATCATTAGAGACACTCACAAAGTGTGTTCCGTCAGGGCTGAAGCTGGTATTTGTTACGTTGCGAGAATGCTGGATGGTAGCTTTTTCCTGCAGAATGCTGGACAGTGGCTTTTTCCTGCCATTGCCCATCAACAAGCCCCCAGATTTTGGCGGTGCAATCATCAGAGCCAATCACAAGGTGAGTTCCTACGGGGCTGAAGCTGGCATGTTTTACCCAGTCAGAATGCTGGACAGTGGCTTTTTCCTGCCATTGCCCGTCAACAAGCCCCCAGATTTTTGCGGTGCATCATCAGAGACAGTCACAAGGTGAGCTCCGTCTGGGCTGAAGCTGGTATCTCTTACCCAGTTAGAATGCTGGACGGTGGCTTTTTCCTGCCA
>NZ_SMME01000683.1 GCF_009711465.1 Parendozoicomonas verongulae
GCAGATGAAGTTCTGCAGGCTACACGACTCCACTGGCAAGTGGAGAATAGCTTGCATTGGGTTCTGGATGTCGCATTTTCGGAAGATCAGTCCCGTGCCAGGAATGGTCATGCGGCTGAGAACCTTGCCATTGCAAGACAGATAGCACTCAATCTTCTCAAGCAGGATTCTACGATCAAGCTTGGTATCAAGAACAAGAGAAATACGTGTGGCTGGAGTGAAGAGTATCTCTGCCACATTCTGGGATTGATCAAATAGTGTTCATGCGTTTGCCCTGCTTTGCCCCTGTTATCATGGCGCAAGTTATGAGCCGCAGAATATCTGTCAGCTTGTAATCAGTTTTCCAAGGCTGGCGGTAGTCTGGAAGTTTTGAGAGGTGTTCAATCAAACTAAATGCGTTCACGTTGCTTGTGTCTCATTATTCGTCCATGGACGTATGAAATCACAATTGGGTGGAAAGAAAAATTCAAACATTTTAATATGGCGTCAGGCCAGTGATAGCAAAGGGTTTCGTGCGTTTTCCCTGCGTTCACGTTGCTTGTGCCTCATTATTCGTCCATGGATGTATGAGATCACAATTGGGTGGAAAGAAGAATTCAAAAAAATTAATATGGCGTCAGAGCAGTGATAGCAAGGGCTTTCATGATCTTTCCCTGCTCCCAAGAAGTCCCTGATCGCTAAACTAAACTAAACAATTTTTTTTAACAACATCATTTCCGTCAGACAATTTCACATAAAGTTCAAATTTCTTTAATTTTTCTCGCAGGTATACCTGCGTAAATAGACATTGGCTCAACATCATTAACTACTGTAGAACCACTACCAATCACTGAACCTCGTCCAATCCTAACCCCTTTAAGAACACGCACATTGTTACCGATAAAAACATCATCTTCTATGTCAACCCGTGCACAATAATAATTCCCATTACACCTATCCTCTAATTTCAAGCCATGAAAATCCGAGTCAGTAACAAAAAAATTAGGACCAATCAAACAACGCTCACCTATAGAAATTTCACTTCTATCTGCAATCACAACAAAGTTGTTATTTAAAATTGTGGATGATTTAATTTCTACTAGAGCCTCTGACGCCCTAGCTTCTATATATCCATACCCATCTAAAAGGCCTGGCGATGGCCAACACCCTAAAATTGCCCCCTGAATTTTTATTTTTCCTTTCCCAACAAATTGTGTTGGCTGCAAAATTCTAGACTTGGTAATGTCAGGTCGATTATCAGAAAAAAACAACCTTAAAAAAAAACCTCTCATATTACAAAATAGCAAGAGACAAAAGTAAACAAACAGTCGCCTAATACCATAGCGTTTTATTTTTCTTAAAATACTCATATGACCCTTTTTATTTTAAGTGCAGCAATCATAAATAAGAAGTGAAAAAAATAATTGACGGCATATGCGATAGAAGCAGACTCCAAACCAAAATATGAGGTTGTTAAAGTTACTAATAAAAAAAACAGCAATGAAAAAAACACTTCTGAAAATATATAAATTCCGACCAAAGCTTTTGCTGTTACCAAATATCCAAGGAGCCAGCTTGCAATCTTTAGCGTATCCCCTATCACTTGCCAAGAGAACAATACTTCCATGTGTACAAAATCATCTGTAAAGAGTATATGGATGATATAGTCTCTCAGGATATAGATAAATAAACTACACAATGCTGCAATTGGCAATATGACCCTATAACCTAGCAAGACCTCTTTTCTAATATCAGTTTTTTCTTTGAGCTCTGATAATCTTGGCAGATAGTAAACCCCCAACGTTGTTGAAGCCAACATTAAATATGCAGAACTTAACCGCCACATTGCCTCCCAGTAACCAGCAGCATCCCAACCTAGAACCCTCCCCAAATGATCACGAATAAAAATATGACTCAGTGGTATACAAACAGCACTTGTTAACGACATAACTGTGAATTTAGCAAGATTTCGAGCTGCCGATTTATCAACACCACCAATGAGATATTCAAATTTAAACCAGTTTGCCTTACAAGTAACAGCAAGGGTCACGAAAAAAGTCAAAGACTGATATATAGCGAGCCCGACAAGAGCACCATAAAGCCCCATATGAATCGCCATAAGAGTAATCACAGCCATTGCAAAGAGGCTTCCGGCAATATTAGCTGTTACATAACGCTGTATCTCTTTTTTACCGTTCAGAATTGCAAGTAACAAGGTATTAAATACAAACAACACCAGTGTTGCCGCAAACCAAATAAAGACACTACCAAAGCTTTCATCCTTTAGAAACCAGCCAGCTAAAGATTTGTTAAAGGCAACAACCCCCATCGCAACCGCTATAGAGCCAGCCAGAGAAATCGTTCCTGCTGTTCGCCAGACAGCATGTTGCTTGGCTGGATTTTCGTAATATTCAGCCGTATATTTGACCACGCCAGTATTGATTGCGCCACTAGCCAGTGTCGTTATCATTTGTATTGCGTTCTGAAATTGCCCCACAGAAGCATAACCAGCTGGTCCAACATATATAGCTAATATTTTGTTCAGTCCCAGCAAGGTCAGCATTTTTATTACTACAGCAATGCCATTCAGCAAACTGGTTTTTATCAATGTCATGGATTAGTGCATCTCAAAACGTTTGCAGGCGGTAATAACTGTGTCTACCTGCTCATCAGTCATCACAGGACTGATCGGTAAGCTCAATACTTGCTGATGGATACTTTCCGTCAATGGATAGTCCTGTTCATTAAAATGTCCGTAGGCTTGTTGTTTGTGAGGAGGAATCGGGTAGTGGATCAGTGTCTGAACGTTATGCTCATTCAAATATTTTTGCAAGGCGTTCCGTTTCCTAGTACGAATAACATACAAATGAAAGACATGGTTTTCCAATGAGCCCATTGTGCTGCTGCCCAAAATTGGCTGAGTAAGGGAAGGCTGGTTAATGCCTTTAGCATAGGCCAGTGCAATCTCTCTACGCCGATCTGTTTCACGATCCAAATGTTTTAGCTTTACACGCAATAAAGCCGCTTGCATCTCATCAAGGCGGCTGTTTACACCTTGATAAAGGTTTTCATACTTCTTATGGCTACCATAATTACCCAAAGCACGTATGGTGTTAGCCAACTCATCATCGCTGGTAGTAACAGCACCGGCATCTCCCAAAGCACCCAAGTTTTTCCCAGGATAGAAGCTAAAGCCTGACGCATGTCCCCAACTACCTGCCTTTATGCCATTAATAGCTGCACCATGGGCTTGAGCAGAGTCTTCCAAAACTAATAGGCCATATTGATCTGCCAGCATCATCAACTCAGGCATTGGTGCCAGCTGACCATAAAGGTGAACAGCAAGAATAGCTTTGGTTTGGGAAGTGATAGCAGCCGCAGTTTTTACCGGGCAAAGATTGTAAGTCTGTTCGTCTGGATCAACCAAAACTGGTTTAAGATTATTTTCAGTTATTGCTAGAATACTGGCAATATAGGTATTGGCAGGAACGATAATTTCATCGCCATCTTTAAGTTTTTCAAGTTCCTTCCAGGCTCGTAGTGTTAATGTCAGTGCATCCAAACCATTTGCCACACTTACACAATGCTGTGTTTGGCAGTACTGGGCAAATTCTTTCTCAAACTGTTCAACCTCATCACCATGAATATACCAACCTGAGTCAATAACCCTTGTAGTCGCTTCAATTAGCTCTTCGCGGTATTGAGTATTTATAGCTTTTAAGTCTAGAAATGGAATCATGAAATTATGTCTTGAAAGTATTATAGGTATGCGCACACGCTATGCCTGAAGAATCTCCAGGCATGCATCAGGGAAAACGCACGAAACCCCTTGATATTAGAGGACTCAAGCCTTTTCCGATTTTGGTGTTAGCAATGGTTAGCCGTCCAAAATTTGCTCCAGGTAGTCACTATGGATAGTTGTTCTATCAAACTAAATGCATTCATTGGTGTGCTCTCTCTTCCCTGTGAGAATGAGAACACTGTTAAAGGTGAAGTGTTTTGGTTGAGA
>NZ_SMME01000001.1 GCF_009711465.1 Parendozoicomonas verongulae
AGACAGGCCGAACACTATGCAGAGACTGGTAACAACCATGTTCAGCCTGAAGGCCATTCCAACCCCTCCCATAAAAAAACAAAGACGATAGCAACGTAGCTGGCAGGCTCCTGTGACGTTGGTGTTTATGGCACTGAATCTTGTCCTGCCAATGACACTATGGATTGTGCAGGGTGCGCTTGTGTCTGGTGAGATTACCGG
>NZ_SMME01000408.1 GCF_009711465.1 Parendozoicomonas verongulae
TGGCATCCGTTTCAACTGCCAGCTGTTGTAGAGTCATTGATTCCGTGAGTGTTAATTCGGTTCTTTTTTTTCCACGGCAATGCACAAAGTGGTGCTCGGCAGATCTGTGTATGGTGCAAGATGTGGTTTCACCGGGTTGGATATGTGTGCTGCCTGCAGGGTGTATAGCAATACTGCCTGTCGATATCATATCTAATGGCTGTAACGGAATAAGGTGAAGAGGTCTACTCTTGTCTTCTGATGCAAAGGCACCAGATGAAGACAGGCCGATCACCATGTAAAAACTGGTGGCAACAATGTTCAGCCTGAAGACCATTCCCATCCTTCCCATAAAAAGAATAAAGATGATAGCAACGTAGCTGGCAGCCTCTTGTGATGCTGGTATTTACGGCACTGAGTCTTGTCCTGCCAGTGGCACAGTGGATATTAATGGCAATATTGGTGACACCATACAGTCCGTGCGCTGACCGGGTTACTCATCTTTCCTGTTGTGTTGGGTGCGTCTGTGTCTGGTGAGATGAGTGGATTGGATAAAAGACCGGTTGCATCCGTCCAGACCACAGACGTAGGGTCTTTCCCCTGTGTGGATGCGCTTGTGAACGGTGAAAGCACTGGAATGGGTGAAAAACTGGTTGCACTGATCACAGACGTAGGGCTTGACCTTGGTGTGGGTGCGCTTGTGAATAGAGAGAGCACCAGATTGGGTAAAAGACCGGTTGCATCCATCGTGGTCACAGACGTAGGGCCTGTCCCCTGTG
>NZ_SMME01000341.1 GCF_009711465.1 Parendozoicomonas verongulae
ACCGTATCGAAGGTGGCGCCGCATGGGCAGGTGGTGTTTCGTCTCCCCTTACACCGGACGTCCCTGCTACTCTGGCAGTGAGAGTTAAACAGGCTGGCCGAAGCGAAGGTGGCGCCGCAGGGGCAAGTGGTGTTCCGCTTCCCCTTGCAAAGAGCGTCCTTGCTGTTCTGGCGGTGAGAGTTAAGCAAGCTGATCGAATAGAAGGTGGCACCGCAGGGGCAGGTGTTGTTCCACTTTCCTCGACGTACTGTCCCCTTCTCATTGTGGCTCAATACTTCTACTTCTACTCCTACTTCTGGTGCAGGGCTATCGTTGTCCAGATCATCTGGGACTGTTGATGCCGTTTCATAAACCTCTTCAATCTCTTGTTTGACAACTTTCCGGCAGTGAATTTCCCAGGCGTTGATATCAGCGTTAAAAGGCAGCGGAAATCCATCTACGGATTCACCTGTTATTATCACGTCATCTGCCGCTGACGGGGAATGAATTTTGTTGGGAGTTACGGAGCAGGTAGAGCCCTCTGCTATCAACCCAAAGGCTTCCTTGTCCTGGCGTGTCAGCCTGATTCTGGATGGACTCCCAACCCC
>NZ_SMME01000551.1:0-513 GCF_009711465.1 Parendozoicomonas verongulae
TGCTGTGGCCCTTAATATATCGTTTTCCCAATCAGGACTATCCAATTTAATAAAGGTTGTCTTCATGGATGGCAGCATAGCATTCCAAAATGTTGCAAAAAGTGTGGATTCATCGGCCGAGGTTAGCTCGGTAGGAACAGTGATAACCAAATAATTCTGTTTTAAAGAAGCTCTATTCAGGTCTTGCAAGTGCTTGGCTAACGGGCGGTAATGCCTTCTATAGGTACTCGGAAGTCCGGTCAGCCCCAATGGTATTGATATCTCCTTACTGTCATATGGAAACGTGACATACAGAATTTGATCAGCTTTTTTTAACCACTCACTTTCTAACTCCCGAAATTTTTCCCAGAAGTGTGTATTCCAGGTTTTAGCAGGTTCTATTTCTACAACATGAAGGTTGTCTCGGATTTTGTATGCCTGAAGTTGTACAGATTTAAGCTCGGGTGAACTTCGCAGTGGAAGTGGCTCGTAAAGGGAGGCATAGTTTGGCCGGACAGCAGTGTAAACCGGAGA
>NZ_SMME01000551.1:829-1370 GCF_009711465.1 Parendozoicomonas verongulae
TCAGTTCAAGGTCAATGCGGCTTCGGGCGGTAGATAGGCCTACGGCGTAATCGCTGTAGTTTATTCGCCATGGGCCAGTGGATGTATAAAAAAGCTCAGGCCGCGAAAGTGGTGAGTCTTGTGACAACTGGCTGTCAGTGGAAACCGGAGAGCCCAGGCTTGCACTCAAAGGTAAGACATCGCTGTAGCCAGATGGATTCTCATCCCGTGATACTTCTGCTTTTGAGGCGTCTTCAGATGAAGGCTGGGAGACGATCGAGTCCCATGTGCAGGACATAATGGTATCTGAGATATCGCTGTCTTCGCTGGCGGCTGCTTCCACGATATCTGTTTCCAGGTATGGGGAAGGTGAAGGTGTGAACTCAGAGATTTTTCTGACCAGCCTTTGCTTTTCTGTTTCGCTTTGTTGAAAGAGCCTGTTGTCTTTTATGCTCTCAGGTTTTTGGGAAGGTATCATCCAGTCGATAGCGGTATTGGCCATCAGCTGGAGAGTCACAGAACGCGCTGAGGAGAGAAGGCGCCACAACCCCTTTTCCTGGCC
>NZ_SMME01000095.1 GCF_009711465.1 Parendozoicomonas verongulae
CTAACAACACACAAAAAATCAGAAAATAAAACCAGACAAAAATATAGGTGCAGAAGCAAAAACCACAAGCACAACAAAAACCAGCCATAAAAACTTCAAAATACCAAAATCATCAAAGTACAACACTGCAGCCAGACAACATATCAAACCCTCCCTATTTAGTAACCATCACGTATTGACAAAGGGTTTTCTTAAATCAATTCACCATTACCCTTACAAAAATCAAAATCACTTCTTCAAATCACACAAAA
>NZ_SMME01000778.1:0-585 GCF_009711465.1 Parendozoicomonas verongulae
CACCAGACACAAGCGCACACATCGCAATGTAGGAGGTGAGTGAAGTTTCCCGATACACCTATCAAAATCACCAGGAAGAAACAAAGATCTGGCTTTTAATTGCACAACACGGATATTGCTTTGGGTTTCCCTCGTATTTTTTTAAGAGTGCCCCGGGGAGTGCTGAGTACGATGTTGTGAAAGCTGGCGGCGCTCAGAGTTATCAGCACTTCCAGAGGCTGAAGAACCTTGTGTTACTCAGCCATATGAGCCAATAGCTGTCGTTCCCTTAGCCGCCAAAATTCATCTTTCTTCTGTTCTTGTCGGTGGGGTTCAAGGTCACTGGCCAGATCAAAGAGTAATTCCGATTGCTGTTTGAACTCGTACTCCTTGTTTTCTTCGATACCTAACGATTGCAGCTTAAGCTTCGGCCAGACGGATAAGAGACGGTAGCAGTGAGCCAGTTGGCTAAGACAGGATGCATTTATGCCTCCACTGCCCTCCACCGCAAGTGCAGCCCAATTAAGCGCTTTCCCCAGAAGAATCGTATGCGCGGGCAATATGTCTTCAGCTTCCGTTAATTCCCGGAAGTAACGGATACTCAAA
>NZ_SMME01000778.1:595-1126 GCF_009711465.1 Parendozoicomonas verongulae
TATCTCTTTTTCATCACAGGGCGTATTCGCCTGCCCCCAGGCCGTCTGAGTGCGTAGCCGGGTAAAGATGTCCAGGGCCTTTTTCAGGTTGTCCTTGCCCCCCATGATCTGGAGATGTCTGCCCATGCCAGTTCGATATTCTTGTCATCACAGGGAGTGTCCGCCAGCCCACCAGCCGCACGGGTACGCAGCTGCGTATAGATGTCCAGAGCCGCTTTCAGGTTATCCATGCCTCCCATAATCTGGAGATGTCTGCTCAGTGTTAACTCGATCTCCATATCCTCACAGGGGGTGTTCTCCTGCCCACCGGCTGCCCGGGTGCGCAGCCGGGTAAAGATGTCCAGAGCAGTCTTCATATTGTCCATATTTCCCATGACCTGGAGATGTCTGCCCAGAGCCAGTTCAACCTCCCTGTCATCACAGGGGATGTTCGCCTGCCCTCCGGCTGCCTGGCTGCGCAGCCGGGTAAAGATGTCCTGAGCTACTTTCAGGTTGCCCATACCCCCCATGATCTGGAGATGCCTGCCCAGT
>NZ_SMME01000778.1:1136-1403 GCF_009711465.1 Parendozoicomonas verongulae
GTCTGCGCCACCCATGACCTGAAGTAGCCTGCCCAGAGCCAGTTCAATCTCCTTGTCATTACAGGGAGTATTCGCCTGCCCCCCGGCCGCACGGGCGCGCAGGCAGGTATAGATGCTCAGGGCCGCCATCTGGTTATCCCTGCCCCCCATGATCTGGAGATGTCTGCCCATGTTAACTCGATCTCTTTGTCACCACAAGGAGTGTTCACCTGCCCCTTGGCCGCCCGGGTGCGTAGCCGGGTAAAAATCTCCAGAGCCGCTTTCAGG
>NZ_SMME01000778.1:1812-14222 GCF_009711465.1 Parendozoicomonas verongulae
ATGTAGATCTCCAGAGCCGCTCTCAGGTTGTCCCTGCCCCCCATAACCTGAAATAGTCTGCCCAGAGCCAGCTCGATATCCTTGTCATTAAAAGAGGTATTCGCCTGCCTCCTGGCCACTCGGGTGCGCAGCCGGGTATAAATGTCTAAGGCCGCTTTCAGGTTTTCCGTGCCCCCCATAATCTGGAGATGCGTGCCCAGAGCCAGTTCTATATCTTTGTCCTCACAGGGGGTGTTCGGCTGCCCACCGGCCGCCTGGGTGCGCAACCGGGTGAAGATCTCTAAAGCTGCTTTCAGGTTTTCCTTGCCCCCTATGGTCTGGAGATGCCTGCCCAGTGTTAACTCGATCCTCTTGTCACCACAGGGGGTGTTCACCCGCCCACCGGCCGCCCGGGTGCGCAACCAGGTAAAGATGCCCAGAGCCGTTTTCAGACTGTCTGGATCCCCCATGGCCTGGAGTAGTCTGCCCAATGCCAGTTCAATCTCCTTGTCGTTACAGGGGATGTTCACCTGCCCTCCGGCCGCCCGGGTGCGCAGGCGGGTAAAGATGTCCAGGGCCGTTTTCAGATTGTCTGAGCCCCCAATGACTTGGTGTAGTCTGCCCAGACCCAGTTCAATCTCCCTGTCCTCACAGGGAGTGTCCACCTGCCCTCCGGCCGCCCGGGTGCGCAACCGGGTATAGACACCAAGAGCCGCTCTCAGGTTATCCGTGCCCCCCATGGTTTGGTATATTCTGCCCAGAGCCAGTCCATTGGTTTTTTCATCAATGAGAGAGGCTGAGTATTGTGCGTAAAGTTGCTGAAAGAGCAATAAAGCTTCCCTTAAATGGCCTTTAGCCTGTAAAGCTCTCCCTTTTGTCATTTTCACCCCTTTATTGCTTTGCACATCCTCTGAAAGAGAATTGATGAAGCCAATACACTCATCAAACTTGTCAAGAAGACACAAGCATCTGGCTTTTAATTGCACAACACGAGTAAATTTACGTACGTCTCCTGCGTATTTTTTTAAGAGTATCTCGGCCTCATTTAATGCTTTCTGGGGGTTGGTTTTCAGAAGACGGAAGCCCTCATCTATGTCGTGACATGTCTGTATATAAGAGTGAACCGGGTAGTGCTGGAAACTACGTTGTGAAAGTTGGTGGCGCTCAAAGTCACCTGCAGGGGCTGAGGAACCTTGTGTACTGGGGATACCCGACTCTTGCCTGCTTTGATGACTTTGTTTATAAGGAACAGGCACCTGCCAGTAATGACAGCCTTTCCCATAGTATGGGGATAAGTTCATACTCTGAGTAAACCTTTATAGCCGTTATATCAGGAGTTGTTCCTTCAACCAATCATGCTGTAAGTACCCGGACCATTGCTTTCGCATAATGATTTGGGTACTTATGGATGATGATGCAGAAACAAAAGTTCAAAATGAGTCAGGGTCACAAACAGGGCTGTTTGAAGGTTGCGCAGTTTTATGAGCCAAAAACTGTCGTTCCCTTATCCTCCAGAGTTCATCTTTCTTCTGTTCTTGTCGGTGGGGTTCAAGATCGTTGGCTTTAGCAAAGAGCAGGTCCGATCTCTGTTTGAACTCGTGCTCCCTTTTCTCTTCGATACCTGACGCTCGCAGCTTAACTGGCGGCCAGGCCAGGGCAAACGCATGAACATTTCTTGAACAAATATTCATGAAAATGCCCTGTTCAGATTTCAGAATATTTTGAAACATATCGCTTTTTAGATGATGTTTCCGACGCTCCTCGAACGTACAAACCAGCTACCAGACCCTCGACAAGCCACCAAATGTACCCACATTCTGGGTGAGGTCGTTTTCATGACCATTACCGGCCTTCTTTGTGGAGCTGATGACTGGCCCGGCATCACGCATTGGCCGAATGTAAGGAAGACTGGCTTTCCCAGTACCTTGAGTTGCCGGGAGGTATTCCTTCACACGACACATTCAACAGAATTTACTCTCTGCTCGATCCCGCAGAATTCCGTGACCTGTTCACTGGATGGGTCAAGGATATGCTCATCGATACACCGCTGTCTGGCGTTGTTGCAATTGATGGAAAAACAGTCCGTGGCTCTCGTGATAAATCTGGCAGTGCTATTCATATGGTTAATGCCTGGTCCGCGGAAGCCGGAATCAGCCTCGGCCAGTATAAGGTTGACCGTAAATCTAATGAGATCACAGCAGTCCCTGAGTTTCTGGACAAGTTAGCCATCGAGGGATGCATGGTCACGGCTGATGCAATGAGCTGCCAGAAACGTATTGCCAGCAAAGTATTGAAGTCCAAAGCGGATTACTTACTGGCGGTGAAAAACAATCAGCGCAAACTCTATGGTGAATTGGATCGCTACTTCACCGAATACTGGCAAAAGAACCCATTGGACAACCCTGAAGTCCCCCAATACAGCGAGAAAGCCGATAAAGGCCATGGTCGTGTAGAGCAGCGCCGTGCTGGGTACTGAATGATCTTTCCACTTGCCCTAATGCAGCCCGATGGCAGGCAAAAACTATTGGTGCTGTGCAATTGGATCGGGCTAAAGGTAACAAAGGACGAAGTTTCATCCGTTACTTCATCAGCAGCAAAACCATGACAGCAGATGAAGTTCTGCAGGCTACACGACTCCACTGGCAAGTGGAGAATAGCTTGCATTGGGTTCTGGATGTCGCATTTTCGGAAGATCACTCCCGAGCCAGAAATGGTCATGCAGCTGAGAACCTTGCCATTGCAAGACAGATAGCACTCAATCTTCTCAAGCAGGATTCTACGGTCAAGCTTGGTATCAAGAACAAGAGAAAAGCGTGTGGCTGGAGTGAAGAGTACCTCTGTCAGATCTTGGGGTTGATCAAATAGTGTTCATGCGTTTGCCCTGGTTGCAGGGCCATTCCTGAGTTTGCGTTTCCAGTTTGAAAAAGTAGCCAGAGTGATATGACGTGATTGACAGAAATTTTTCTGGCTCAGCCCACTCTCGACCTGCTGATCAATAATGTGTTGCCATTGTTCATGATTAAGACGGACGAACTTTCTTTGTGGATCCATAGCCGTTATTTCCTGCGTTGATGGCTGGAGTAAGAGTGCAGTCAGCTCAGGTCTTTTGAAGGCGTCGTAGTTTAAGCGCTTACGGGGTGTGAGGGTCGAAATAGCCCTAATAAAGTCGTTGAAGAGCTTCTGTTGCATGACGCTCCCCTTGCTTTGATAACTGACGACGAGGATAGACCATATCGACCAACCGTCTACGGGAACATAGCCCTTGCCCAACATGGTAGCTTGACAAAAACTGTGGTTTGATAAGTCTATAAAAAAGGAGGTTATTATGGGCTTTGAGTTTTATTTGATTCTTATGTTTATACTCGCGATTGGGTCGCTGGTTGTGATCTGCCTTTTCGTTGCAAGTGTTCTGAGTCGCATTTTTAAAGCTGTTCACCCAGGTGGTACCAGATTAGGTGGGTACGCTCGTGGGCGTGGATCCGTTGCCCCCGGTGTGACCGTTCGTACACGCACTGTACAGAAGAAAAGGCGGAAACCGTTTGGGAGGCTTGATATGAAGGATGTTAGGGATGATATGTGGGATAATTTTATTTAACCCAACATTCACTGGGTATTCCAGAAACATCCGGCCGGTCATTACGGCCATTTGCTGATTACTGGTGATATATGGGTTGCGTTAGAACTGGGAAGGTGTAATTTTTTTCTAATTATAGATATGATTGTATAAATAATAATATGGACTGAATCGTTAAGTAGTGCCTGTCAGAATTGCAGCATACTCAGCCAAAGGCAAGACGACTCAAGAAATACCAGGGGAAAGCGGCTTAAGTCAGTGCCATTGGGCCTTAAGCGGCTGATTGCAAGGGCTTGAGGGTTTTCGGACAGGCACTACATAGTGAAGGCTACTCTTGCAGGCCTGCGGCATATTCTTACGATATTTGATAGGTTTAGAACGAAGTATGCAAGAACAGCTCTCAGATTTAAAAGCCATTCTTCACTCCAAGCGAGCCAATATCTACTATCTGGAAAAATGTCGTGTCATGCAGAAAGACGGGCGTGTTCTTTATCTAACAGAAGCCCGTAGTGAAAATCAGTATTGGAATATTCCCATCGCCAATACAACGTGTTTACTCCTTGGAACAGGAACCTCTGTGACTCAGGCCGCGATGAGAATGCTGGCTTCCGCAGGTGTGCTTGTAGGGTTTTGCGGAGGTGGTGGTACACCTCTGCTTATGGCGAACGAGGTTGAATGGTTAACTCCACAAAGTGAGTACAGGCCGACAGAGTATTTGCAGGGTTGGGTGAGTTTCTGGTTTGACGACCACAAACGTCTTCAGGCAGCCAAGTCCATGCAGGAAGCTCGTATAGCCTATCTGTCCCGCATCTGGGGAAAAGACCGGGAGCTTGGCAGAGAAGGTTTTGACAGTCAGTCCCCGCAGCTGACCACAGCATTAAATACCTTCAGCGCCCAAACCAAAAGTGCCCGTAATACGGGAGAGCTTTTGCAGATAGAAGCGCGTTTGACGAAACAGCTCTACAAAATAGCTTGCCATGTCACTGCATATGGCGATTTTACGAGAGAGCGTGATGCTCAGGATCTTGCCAACAGTTTCCTAAATCATGGGAATTATCTGGCCTATGGATTAGCGGCAACAACTTTATGGGTGTTAGGAGTTCCCCATGGTTTTGCAGTCATGCACGGGAAAACCCGGCGGGGGGCCTTGGTATTTGATGTCGCTGATTTGATTAAAGACACTTTGATTCTTCCATGGGCCTTCATTTGTGCCAAAGAGGGGGCAACAGAACAAGAATTTCGGCAGCAGTGTCTGCAAGCTTTCACCGATCACAAAGCCCTGGACTTTATGTTCAATGAAGTGAAGAAAATTGCACTCCGTACTGATTGGGACTCATGCTAATGCAGGTGACTTTTGTTTCTCAGTGCGACAAAAAGGCGCTGAAAAAAACGCGGCGAGTGCTGGATGCCTTTGCAGACAGAATCGGCGATAACACATGGCAAACGGTGATCACCCAGGAAGGGTTGAATGCTGTCAGGAAGCTTTTACGAAAATCGGCAACGAAAAGCACGGCCGTCAGCTGCCACTGGATACGCTCCCGTTCTCATACTGAACTCGTCTGGACTGTTGGGAGAAAACAGTCTTTTGATCACCGAGGGCGTGTTCCCGTGAATCGGACGCGGAGAGTGCTGACAGGAGCAGAGTGGGAAACGGGCTGGACCATGGCCACTTCTATTCAGATTCTCTCAGCACTTGCGGCACTTCTGCATGATCTTGGTAAGGCCACGCAGGGGTTTCAGAAAAAACTTCAAAAAAGAGGTAAGCCTCAGGCTGACCCTTACAGGCACGAATGGCTATCTCTTCGTCTTTTTGAAGCTTTGATTCAAGGGTGCTCTTCAGATAAGGAGTGGTTGGAGCGGTTCGTTAACATTAAGGAGTTTTTCAACAACGAGCCTGATTGGGCTTCAAAGCTCCATAACGACAGTCAGCAAAGGTCTGAAGGAATATTCCACCTTCCTTCTCTAGCTAGAATGGTGGCCTGGTTGATTGTGACCCACCACCGCCTTCCTTTTGAAGATCGCCATGATTTCTCTAAGGCTGAGAAGCTTTGCAAGAAATCCCGCTTTTTGGGAGCCGACCTTGATCGTTTTTTCAAACGATTAGCCCCTTACAATAACTGGGTTTATTCCCAAAGGTCGGATGACGAACGTCAGGACACAGATAACTTTTGGCGCTTTTCCGCGCAGGCTACAGAAAGTGGTGAATGGCAAAAAAACATTCAGCGCTGGTCCAGAAAGGCCTTGAACCACCCTCCTTTCTTTCAGTTGCCAGCAGAGAATAATCCACTGCTTATGCATCTCTCCCGGCTTTGCCTAATGGTGGGAGATCATAACTATTCCAGTTTGAGTGCTGACGATAAGAGTCGTGTGACTGGTGATCCGGCTATGGTTGGGCAACTAACAGCTAACACCTGTCGTAAAACAGGTGAGCCAAAGCAGGCACTGGATGAGCACCTTATTGGGGTTGCCCGCTTTACGGGAGCTTTCTCTCGGCTTTTACCGCGCTTTGTTGAGGAGCTTCCTCGGCTGGAGTCCCTTGCTGCACTCTCCAGAAGAACACCTATCAAGCGTTTCCAGTGGCAAAACCAATCCTGGAATCTGATCAAGAAACACCACAAAGAAGCTCGCAAGCAAGGTTTCTTTGGAGTGAATCTGGCCAGTACTGGCTGCGGAAAGACTTTAGGCAATGCTCGTATTATGACGGCACTGGCAGATCCAGATAAGAGGCCACGCTTTACTATTGCCATGGGGCTTAGGGTGCTGACCCTACAGACCGGTTTGGCTTTACGAGAAAAGTTGAAGCTGGACGATACCGAGTTGGCAATTCTTGTGGGAGGTTCGGCGCAGCGGAAACTTTTTGAGTTGCACCAGCAAGAAATAGAACAAGAAAGCCAGATTGCTGCTTATGGAAGTGAGTCAGAAGAGCCTCTGATTTCAGAGGGCGTGGATTATGAAAACTGTGCACTGGATCAAAAAACGCTAGGCACCATTATCCATGACCCCAAAGCCCGTGATCTTCTCTATGCACCGATTGTTTCCTGTACCGTAGATCATATTATCGGCGCAACAGAAACCCAGCGAGGTGGGCGACACATTGTTCCCATGCTTCGGTTGCTTACCAGTGATCTTGTTCTTGATGAACCCGATGATTTTGATCAAAACGATCTGCCAGCTCTGACACGGTTGGTGCATATGGCTGGCATGATGGGAAGCCATGTTCTTCTCTCTTCTGCCACACTGACTCCCGACCTTGTACAGGGGCTATTTATTGCTTATCAGAAAGGGCGGGCCCATTGGCAGGCTAATCTGGGAGAAAAGGGAACCGGTATTTACTGCGCTTGGTTTGATGAGTTCTCTCAGGTTCTCCAGCCTTGTCAAAATGCGGATACTTTTGGAGAAGTACATACCAAATTTATTCGCAAGCGTGTTAAGGCTTTAGACGAGTTGCCAGCCAGAAGAGTGGGAAGCATTCTGCCAACCGTGCTGCCCAAAACGCCTGAAAATGAAAACATTAATAATGGAGCACTGGCCAGCATTGTCATCAATGGTGCTCACCGGCTCCATCAAGCCTTCCATGAAACCTGCCCAGTAACCGGGAAAACTGCCAGCGTTGGGCTGATGCGCATGGCTAATATCAACCCACTGTTTGCACTGGCACAAGCAATCTATCGAAGTCCTCAACCTGAAAATACCCAGATACATTTATGTTGCTATCACGCCCGGCAGTTGCTGTTCTTACGTAATCGCCTGGAACAGAAGTTGGATCGTATTCTGGATCGAAATGGTGGCATTAGCCTTTTTGAACATCAGGAAATCTCAGGGCCTGTTCGCAGCAGTGAAAAGCAACATCATATTTTTATTGTTCTGGCGACGGCCGTTGCCGAAGTAGGCCGGGATCATGATTATGACTGGGCAATTATAGAGCCTTCCTCTATGCGCTCCATTATCCAGTTGGTTGGGCGGGTGTGGCGTCATCGGCATGAAAAGGTTGCTGATAAACCTAATATCCTGATTCTGGACAACAATGTTAAGGCGCTTGAAGGTGGGACCCATTTCGGCATGGGACGGGCTGTATTTACACAGCCAGGATTCGAAAGTGCCGCAAATGATAACCACCTTCTTCAAACACATACGTGTTCAGAGGGGCTGATAACAGAGCAGCAGTTAGCCCGAATTGATGCTGTGCCTCGTATTTCTAAACCCCATAGACTCGAGCCTACTTTGAGGCTGGCTGATCTTGAACATGCCGTGATGGAAGATTTAGTCAACCACCCATCGGGAGCTAATGCTGTCAATGCTTTCTGGAAACCTAACGGCGCAATGCAGGCTACGGTGCATCTCCAGAAGGTAACTCCATTTCGAAAGCAAACCACATCGGAAATCGAGTTTGTGGCAGTTCCAGACGAAGATCAGGAAAGCGGGATCCGGTTCCGGTATGGAGAAAAGGCTTGGGAAGATCCTCGAGGTGAAGAGAGTATCAATAGCAAGATTGGTTATACAGAGTTTGTTCCCCAAAAAGCGGCAACTCTCCCTTGGATGGTCACTGACTATGAGGCGGCATTGGATAAGCTTTCAGAGCGGCTGGAGGATGAAAATCCCATGATGGTTGCCATTCGTTTTGCAAGTGTAAGGCTTGATGATCAGAAAGATTGGTGTTTTCACCCGTGGTTTGGTTTTTGGCCCAGAAAGTAGAGAAAGGGGCGAGTGACCCCTTTGTTCTCTTCTGCCTGCTCGGCAGTCAATACCCAAGCACAAACGCTATTTGAATATTTTCTAAGCTGCCTGTCCGGCAGGCGGTGAAGTCTATCACAGACCTTTGCCATGATTTCTATGGAAGTCTATTTATAAGTCCATATTCAAGTAATGTTTGTTCTTATTGTTCCATATTAATATATTGTTTATGCTTGATTGCTTTTCTTGTGATATGTGCCAGACTGCTTCAACCTTGATCTTCGTTGTAAAGGAGAGTGCGATGGGGGAAGTAACCCATGAGAGTGTGGTGAGAGCTATCACCCAGTTTCTTGATGATCAGCTGCAAACCAAACTGGAGCCGCTGCAAAAGAAACTGGGTAAAGCCAGCCCTGATAGTGATCAGACTCGAAAGCTTGAAGAGGAAATCTCAACCCTTAAAGGACGTTTCAGTAAACTTGTCTGGATGGAGCAGGCAGGTGCCAAAATGGCTAAGCAGCTCCGCTTCGGCAGCCATATATCAAAGGGGATTCACCCTGACTCTAAGGGAGACAATATAAATTTCCGTCCTACCCATTCATTGCCAGCGGGCATTGTTGGCTTTCAGAATATTGCACAGCCTGAATTGGATGCTAACGGCAATGCAGCAGCTCTTCCTCTCGCTGCTTTTTTTAACAGTGAAGTGGATGGAGTGAAGCTGCGAGATCTGATTTTAGCGGATCATCCCGCTCTTGAAGGTGCATTTGATAGTGACCCTGAAATATCCAGAGGTTATCAGAAAGCATTCAAGGAGGCGTTGGAAGGTGTCGTTGATACACCTTCGGCAGATGGGTTTAATAAGCAAGTACTCTGGCCATTGGAAGATGCTGTTGCCAATGATGATTATCGCTGTTTGGTTCCGCTTTATCCTTCTGCATTAACAAATAAAACAGTGCAGGCCATTAACGAGCGGCGCTTTAATGTTGAGAACAAAGAAGCCAGAGATAATCGGCGTAAGAGCAATGTGAACCATAAGCCCTATGTGTCTATACATGCATTGGCAGCCACACAGCTGGGTGGTACAAAACCGCAGAATGTCAGCTCTCTAACAAGTAGGCAGCGTGGTCGAAATTTATTGCTGGAATCCCTTCCTCCCACTTACTCCCAGCAGCATGAGTTCAGGCTGAGTAAGCGAGAAAACAGCTTTTTCAATAGAAACCTCGTCTATCACTGTTACCAGGGGCTGCAGATGCTGTATGCCGTTGTCGAAGCACCTAAGAGTGTCATGGAAGTACGCGACCAGCGAAAACAGGCTCTTGATCTGATTCTCGGTCAGATTTTGCAGGCAGCGGCTTATATCCAGACGCATTACCCTGCGGGTTGGAGTGAGTCCTACAAGCTGAAAATGCCCCACAAATATTGGCTGGACCCTCGACGAGCAGACCAAGAGCTTCAGGAGAGTTTTAAGGAAGGGCGAGAAAACACGGAGTGGGTGTCTGAGGTTATGAAAGACTTCTCCCTTTGGATCAATACTCAGCTCAAAACCAAATTTCCTAAGCAATCAACAGGTTTTGATGATGCTGAGCAGCGTGAATGGCTACGAGAAGCTGAGTCTGCTGTGAAAGCCAGTATCCGTGCACAAGAGGGTATTTTCTGATGAATGAAGTTCATTCCTACCTCTGCATAAAAGAAATTCAGGTGCAGGGAGCTAACGCTGTTTCCAGCCCCCTGACTTACGGATTTCCGGCAATAACCAGTTTCCTCGGAGCCGTTCATGCTCTGGGGCGAAAAATACCGTTTGATGAAGGTGA
The DNA here is from genome assembly GCF_009711465.1 of Parendozoicomonas verongulae. GTDB lineage: Bacteria > Pseudomonadota > Gammaproteobacteria > Pseudomonadales > Endozoicomonadaceae > Sansalvadorimonas > Sansalvadorimonas verongulae. The sequence continues at coordinate 11,845 of NZ_SMME01000778.1, forward strand.
CATTCATCTGGATGGCGCTTTGATTGCCAGCCATGAAACACGGGTGAAGCGTTATCGGCCAAACAATTATAGCGATTATACCCTGAACCAGACCCGCAACCCGATTAAGAAAACTGGTAAGACAGCAGCCATTGTGGAAGAAGGCAAACTGGATATGAGAGTGAGTCTCGTGATCCCTGTTCGTTGTGATGATGACGGCGCAGACTGGTTGGAAGACAATCCAAAGCTCTTCACTGATTGGGCCCATCAAGCCTTTTACGGACAACGGCTATCTGGTGGCAGCGTATTTGCTGTGGGCTCTGTGGAGCTGATTTCCAGCGAAAGCCTGGATGATTTAAAAGCTCGTCTTGCACCGGCATTCATTTTAATGGATGCGCGGCAGGAACTTGCAGACATTACAGAGGAGTTGCAAAGAAATAACCCCGAGGCGACACCTTTGGATGCTCTTATGGAAGTGGCTGTTTTGCACCATGTTCCACAAGTCGCCCAGAACGATGCAGACAACGAAAAGAGTGAAAACAAAGCATCACCAAATTGGCGTACGACCAGTGTCAAGCATGGCAGAGGCTGGCTGGTGCCTATGCCCGTTGGTTATCAGGCGATATCGCCATTGTTTGAGCCGGGCGTGATGAAACAGTGCCGCACTCCACAGTATCCAAGCCAGTTTGTTGAAAGCTTATACAGCCTGGGGAAGTGGGTATTTCCCTACAGTTTATCGTCGCTTGAGAGTGCCTTCTGGCATATGAGTGACGGAAACGATGGTTTTTATCTTGTAGAGCAAGCCACTAATTAATCAGTGTAGGAGTAAATGAAATGACGAAATTGACCACCGCCTCCGTTCTGGCTTTTGAGCGCAATCTGGATATTTCTGATGCCGTATTTAGCCAATATAACAGTGAGGATAATGCACAAACTGAGTCTTTCGTTGCAGTACGGACAAAGTCTGTGCGGGGAACAATATCTAACCGCCTGAAAAACAATGTTGCTAATGACCCCGCTAAGCTTGATGCTGAAATTCAGAAGGCCAACCTGCAAACCGTTGATGTCGCCATGCTGGATAACAGTAACAATATGCTGAAAGTGGGCTTTACCTGCAAAGTTCTTCCCTTTAATGGTACCCCTTCAGTCTGCAACAACCAGCCTTATCAATCCAAACTGACAGATGTGGTTGGTGAGTATCTGGAGGAGAACGGTGTTGAGGAGCTCGCCAAGCGCTATGCCGCTAATATCCTCAATGCGCGCTGGCTTTGGAGAAATCGTATTGGGAGTGAATCTGTTGTTGTAACGGTGCGTTGTAACGTTGATGGCGAAGAGCAAGTGGTTAGCATTGCCAATGCGCGTCAACTTAGCCTCAATAATTTTGATGGCAATTCTGAACAGCTCACAACTGTAGCCGGGTGGATTGCTTCCGGGCTGCGGGGTGACAGTTTCATCATGATGCAGGTTGAAGCCAAGGCGCATATGGGGTTCGGCCAGGAAGTTTATCCCTCTCAGGAGCTCGTTCTCGATACCGGTAAGACCAAGAGCAAAGAGCTGTATGTTGTGAATGAAAATACCCGTCAAGCAGGTATGCACTCCCAGAAAATCAGCAATGCTATTCGTACAATTGATACTTGGTACAGTGACGATGCGGCCATGCCTATTGCCATTGAGCCTTACGGTGCCGTAACGACATTGGGTACGGCTTTCCGCCAACCAAAAGCCAAAATGGATTTTTATAGCCTGTTTGACAGCTGGGTCTTGAAGGATAAAAAGCCTGCCGTTGAGCAGCAGCATTATGTTATGGCCATTTTGATTCGTGGCGGTGTATTTGGTGAGTCTGGTAAGGAGTAATGATGGACAGCTACTTTGAAATAAAAGCGCTGCCCAATGCTGAAATTATCCAGTCTGCTGTCGTATCGGAGTTGCTTCAAGAACTTCATCGGCACTTGCCAGCCTATGAGGGGCGCATAGCTTTGGCCTTTCCTGCTTACGGGCAGCAGAGGACTCTGGGTGGGATATTGCGTCTGCTGGGTGATGAGGAGGATATCAAGGGGTTTCACACACTCTTGCTCAAAAGCTCGCTTATTCAGGATTATGCTTTGCAAACAGTGGTGAAAACTGTCCCAGACAATGTGGATAAGTTTGGCTGCTATCAAAGAAAGCATGCTCGTGGTAACAGCCGATTGCAGCGTTTGAAAAGGCGTCATCAGGAGCGAGGAACCTGGACTGAAGAACTGGAACAGGCCATGTTCGATAAGGTGTCACAACCGGTGCATTTGCCTCACCTAGGCTTGAAGAGTTCGAGCACAGGGCAACAGTTCCTGCTTTTTGTTGAAAAGAAAAGTGGAAATAAATGTGTGAAGGGGGCATTTAATGCTTACGGGTTGAGTGTAAAC
>NZ_SMME01000604.1 GCF_009711465.1 Parendozoicomonas verongulae
GGCACCTGCGAGATACCGGGCGCCCCTGCCCGAAACTCTACCCTGATCATCCATTACGTTATCAGACTTATCCCGATGATTTTACCGGCACTCAGGGCCGGGATCACCTGGGCTTAACCAGCCTTAAAATGCCGCTGTTTTTCCTGATCCGGGGTTTCTACCTGTTGGCTTATAAGCTGGCAGACCGGCTGGAAGGGCCTGTCAGCACATCTGTACACCGGTGTCAGTTTCTGAAACTTTGAGACTCCTGACAGGTCTGAATAACTGGTTACTTATGATTTGGCCATGGATGGTCAGCTATATGGAATAAACGTGAAAGGATACTGATAATGGATAACTGCTCGTTTTTGACTGTGTCACGATCCTTTACTGCCCCCCCTCCCGAAGCCGCCTCTGCTTATCCTGTCACAAATCCTGGGCACCTGGAAACGACTGGTTATGAACCATTGACGGCCATGGACACAACTCCCCTGGCCAGTTATTCCATCTCTCTTGCGCCCCCTGCAGCGCTTATTGCTCATAACCAGTACTCTGCCGCGGTACTGAAAAGCCTGTACCAGAGCTATGAAGTCAGTGACCCAGTTCAGGCGCTGCGTATGATAGAAGAGGGGTTAAACCTCAAAAGACTGGACATTCGCATAACAGCTTCTCCTGAGTCGATGCGTGCTGGCCTGAAAACGCTATTGCCTGACTACTCGCTGGTCAATTTGCTTTTCTCCCTGCCCACAGGGCTTAGGGATGCCCTTTTTGATTACGACCTGGGGCTCTTGCTTGTGAAGCAAGCACCATACACTTTCAATTCTCTGCCATCCGGACTGCTCACCCCGGCCTTTCTTGATGCCTGCATCGCCAGCAATAAACAGGTTCTTCCCAATGTGGCCAGGATGTTTCCTGGTCACCCTATAGACTTTGAAGCTTTGGTGCAGATAGAACCCACAGCTATTGTGAATGTGCCGCACCATCAGCGCACCCAGACCATGAAAGAGCAGGCTGTCCGATGCCTCCCCTGGTTGATCATGCATTTTGAAAACGATCCGGACCCTGGGTACAGCAAACTGTGCGAGGTGGCACTAACCCAGGAGGGGGGGGTTCTGAGCCATATTCCCAAGCACCGTATCACGCTGGATATGGTGAAATTGGCAATGAACAGCGAACCGGTACCCCGCATACAAAATATTCCAATGCACATGCGTACGTCGGCCATGTGTCAAAAGCTTCTGGAGAAGGCACCGGCGATTAATTGGCAAACTTATACGAGTGGTTGCTACCCTGAGAATTTCCTTGAACGCTTCCCGGATTTGATGCCACACCGAAGCCGTTTTTTTTACTGGCTGGCAGGGCTGCCTGTGGCCAAGCGTACCGAAAAACTGTGTGCAGAGTTTATACAGCAGTTTCCAGACGCCACGCACTTGATTCCAGAGCCAATCTTGACCAGACACCCGGAATGGCTGCGAGAAAAACCAATCCCCCCCGCGATGGATAGTCATTATGTTTCCCTGTGGAGAGTCCCTCTTCCAGACAGTGGACCGGAAGCCTGTCGGAATTGGTTCAATCAGTACGGGCCCCTGCTGGAATTTTCAGAAGAACATCTGCGCCCGGGCACTCCTCCCTGGGTGTGTTTAACGGCCGATCCTAAGGTTCACAGGAACTGGCTGCCAAAGCACCTGATAAGCCATCTGATTCGCTATGGCGGCCCCGATGGTCCGGCGGCCCCCTGGGACACGACTATTGAGACAATTTCCGAATACGCCCTTGTCTATCCGGCACAGGCGTTGTGCTGCCCGCGGGAAGTGGCTCTGCTCCCTTTCCAGACCCGTAAGCGTTTGATGT
>NZ_SMME01000318.1 GCF_009711465.1 Parendozoicomonas verongulae
CTTGGCTGCTGTCTTCTTAGCCGTCGACTTGCGGGCAGTCGTCTTCTTGGCCGCCGACTTACGAGCAGCTGGCTTACGCTTCACTGCAGTCTTTTTCGCGGTAGCTTTTTTGGCAGTAGACTTACGGGGGGTTTTCTTAGCAGCCGTCTTTTTAGCTGTGCTCTTGCGAGCAGTAGTTTTTCGGGCTGTTTTCTTACGGGCGGGTGCCCGTTTCTTGGCAACTGCACCGGCTTCCCGGCTCGCTGCCTCGGACTTGTCGAAGTCCATTTCAACATCACTCATGGCTATCTCCTTAGCACTTGCAAGCGCGATACCGTCCGACAGTGCCTTGCCTTTCGGTATCCAGAAGCCATCGCGCTCACTCAGTACCGCAGAGTTCTGATTGACTCAGCGACAGCGATTCTGGTCGGTTCGGGCTGCCTGCACTCTATACGAGCAGCCTTTTGTAAATCCTTTCGCAGCTCTTGCTTTATCTTGCTCAGGAAATCAGCTTATTAAATACGCTGAGCAGATAATCTTACGAATCCATTCGGCTTGTT
>NZ_SMME01000203.1 GCF_009711465.1 Parendozoicomonas verongulae
GTGAGTATGGGGGATTTTGCCCACAGCTGTCGGTAAATGTTCCCCAGAAGCCAGAGATACTTAGCGAATTACCATTTTACAACGTTATGATATCTGAGGCCTATGCCCGGACACTGTCCAGTCGCTTGTTTAGAGATATAAATGGTGTCCTCTGGTATGAAGGGCAGGAAGCTGCGGAGAATATTCCAGCCTTTGCCCGTTTTGCTGAAAAAGTTGTCACTCCTCCAGGCAGGGATCGGGAATCTCAATCTGCAGGTGCAATTCCTGTCATAAGAGAGGGGGTTGCCAATGAATGTAGCTTACCCCTTCAATCTCTTTCTCTGCAGGATAATGGTACACGAGAGGGTGAGGACGGTAGCCA
>NZ_SMME01000406.1 GCF_009711465.1 Parendozoicomonas verongulae
AGCAGCTCTTCTTGTTGTTCTTTGGGAAGGCCTGCCAGTGATTCCGGGGTAAACAGCCTGTCTATCTCCTTGCTCATGTATTTCGAACAAGTCGCATCAGGCCGTTTATAAACCAATACATTTTCTGTTTTATTCGTGTTTTCAGTCTTGTCTCTGGTTTCCACTATATAGTGGACAATGATCTCTTCACCGGGCTGCGCCTTTGGAATAAACACCATATGCAACCCACTATAGCGATCCTTCATGACACTGCATGCCTTTTCAGGCTCGGTGCACATAGCAATGATCGTTTCATCGGGGGTCATACCGGGTAAAAAGAACCACTGATTACGTTCCCACGCCAGGGAGGTTTGAGCATAATGATGATTTCTGGCTAAGGGTATAGGATCACTGGCTGACAAGGTTCCCGGTAGCACAGCTTCCAGACCATACTCACCACGCCCCAATTCTATGGACATCAGGCCACCTTCGGGAGTCGCAGCAATATTATATACGTAAAGACGGGTCATCCGTGGATCATGGTCGACAGTCTGAAAAACTTTTTTGTAACTGACGCATGGTGCAGGAAGCTGCTCGTAGTTTGTCCTGCTGTCCAGTGTTGTTATGACAGGCGCCTGTTGCGCAGGAAGCTGCTCGTAGTTTGTCCTGCTATCCAGAGTTGTTATGACAGGTTGTGGCAACTGAGCCTGCATACTTTCCTCCGGCTCATCCTGGCAATAGCCGGCAACAGGCTGCTTTAAAACATCCAGGAT
>NZ_SMME01000009.1 GCF_009711465.1 Parendozoicomonas verongulae
TCAAGGATATAGTCCGCCATCGTCGCCTCCCTTAAGAGCTAATAATGGGCACAGGCGTCACCGGCCCGTGCATAAACGGCTGCAGGATTTTTTCGGCATTGAAAATGGCCGTGCCGGTGGTCAGCTGGTCGGTGGGCCATGGCGCATCCGGGAGCGGATCAGCCGTCGTGCCCGCCTGCACACAGACATACCGGTAACCGTTGCCC
>NZ_SMME01000417.1:0-336 GCF_009711465.1 Parendozoicomonas verongulae
AAAGTTACAGATAAAGGGCCTGTCCTCTGTGTTGACTCTTAGTGTGTACATACCATAGAAATTCGCTGGCCTATCATCGTCAATGCGGACTTGAAGCGCTCTGTCATGTTTACGTACCCAGGTATTTAAATGTACAAACCGTTTTCTCGAAGGAAGGGATAAGCAGTGAATGTGAGGGGGAGCTTCCTCACCTGAAGACACCTGACACATGTTTGCCTTATCCCGAATCCATGTTGTGGTACCCGTTTCAACGGCCAGATGTTTGCAGGCGTTGGAGCAAGAGTTAATCCGGTTTTTTGTTGTTTTCCCCGGCAATGCACGAGGTGGTGTTCGGTT
>NZ_SMME01000417.1:543-797 GCF_009711465.1 Parendozoicomonas verongulae
TTTTTACTGCAAAGGCACCAGGTGAAGACACCCCGATCACTATGCAGAGACTGGTGACAATAACGTTCAGACTGAAGACCATTCCCATCCTTCCCATAAAAAGATTAAAGAAAATAGCAACGTAGCTGGCGGCTTCCTGTTATGTTGGTGTCTACGGCGCTGGTCGTCCTTTGCTGGATGGGTTGAGCATTTCCTGACTTACTGCACCATACAGTCCTTGCAGGCCGGGTCACTCATCTTTCCTATTGTGTAGG
>NZ_SMME01000521.1:0-576 GCF_009711465.1 Parendozoicomonas verongulae
GAAGCTTTACCACTCTTCCAGCAACTTTATAAAAAATATTCAGACTCTCTCAATGATGAAAAAACAAATGGTCTGGCTCTTGGCAGACTACTTCAGGCTGTGGGGGGCGTGGGCAACCTGAGAAAGTCACTGGACATCTTTACCCGGCTGCGCACCCGAGCGGCCAGAGGGCAAGTGAACACCGCCTGTGATGACAAGGAGATCGAACTGGCTCTGGGCAGGCTGCTTCAACTCATAGGGGGCACAGACAATCTGAAAGCGGCCCTGGACATCTATACCCGGTTGCGTACTCAGGCTGCCATGGGGCAAGTAAACACCCCCTGTAAGGATAAGAATATCGAGTTAACACTGGGCAGGCATCTCCAGATCATGGGAGGTACGGACAACCTGAAAGCAGCTCTGGACATATTTGTCCAGCTGCGTACCCGGGCGGCCAGAGGGCAAGTCAACACCCCTTGTGAGGATAAGAGTATCGAGTTAGCACTGGGCAGACATCTCCAGCTAATGGGGGGCACAGACAGCCTGAGCGCAGCTCTGGAGATCTTCACCCGGCTGCGCACCCGGGCGGCAGGTGGG
>NZ_SMME01000521.1:932-1188 GCF_009711465.1 Parendozoicomonas verongulae
CCTCGAGCTTATAGGAGGAGTGGACAACCTGAAAGCGGCTCTGGACATCTACACCCGTCTGCGCACCCGGGCGGCAGGGGGTAAGGCGAACACCCCCTGTGAGAACAAGGATATCGAGTTAACACTGGGCAGACATCTCCAGATTATGGGGGGCACGGACAACCTGAAAGCGGCCTGGGACATCTTTACCCAACTACGTACCCGGGCGGCAGGTGGGGTGGCAAATACCCCCTGTGATGACAAGGAGATCGAACTG
>NZ_SMME01000650.1 GCF_009711465.1 Parendozoicomonas verongulae
AAATATTCCTGTAGTATCGCGGCGAATTTTTCCCTCTATCTCTCTTTTTCGGGTGTTTTCGATGGATCGTGAGAACTATCGTCAGCGACGTAATTTTATTATTGAGCTTGGCAAAGCTCTTCATAAGTTTGGTACACCAGCCTTCAGGCTGGAGGCTCACTTACATAATGTGACTCAGAGTCTTGGGCTGGAAGGACACTTTATGGTGTCGCCCACACTTATCTCATTTGTGCTTTGGGATCTCGAACATGATGAAAAACATAATTACCACGTTCGAGTAAAACCCGGTGAGCTTGATATGCGGGCACTGGCGCTGACCGATCAGCTGGTGGATGAGGTGACCACTGATAAATTGAGTGTGGCTGATGCTCTGATCTCTCTGAATGACATTCACTCACTGCAAGCCCCCTATGGCAAGTACACAACCATGGCAGCCTTTGGTACCACCAGTGGCGCCTTTTCCATGTTGGTGGGAGGAAGCTGGGCTGATGCCGGGGTGTCGTCCTTAACCGGTATCATAGTGTTTTTCTTTCTGTGCTGGGTGGCAGAGGCCGATCGTCGTGGTGAGATTCTTGAACCTATGTCGGCGACACTGTCTGCATTGTTTGCCAGCTTTATGGCTTACTTTGTGCCAAGTTTGAATGTACCGTTGATTGTTCTTTCGGGCATCATTGTATTTATTCCTGGTCTGTCCATAACAATTGCGTTAAAAGAACTGGCGGCACGACACTTGCTCTCGGGTACAACCCGTTTGATGGATTCCCTGATGTGCCTGTGTAAGCTCTATTTCGGCTCGGTGCTGGGCAGCTCTATAGTCAATATTTTCCTGCCTCGGGAAGATGTTGTCTTCGGACCGGCTGTTCCCGATTGGACGCTCTGGCTGGCAGTTCCCATTCTGTCCCTGACTCTGATTGTGGTGTTCAAAAACCGTGTGCGGGACATCCCATGGGGTGTTCTTTCGGCCATTGTCGCTTATGTAGGCAGTGTAGCTGGCGCCGCTTATCTGGGTGATAGTGTAGGGCCGTTTGTGGGTGCGGTGCTGGTGGGTATTTACAGTAACATCTACTCCCGCGTAACAAACTCTCCATCGACTATTGTATTGCTTCATGGTGTGGTACTGCTGGTACCGGGAAGTAAGGCATACATCAGTTTGAGTCAGGTGGTGACAGGGGATGCGTTTATGAACCTGCCAATGCTGGGAACCCAGGCATTTATGATCTTTATGTCGATACTGGCCGGTTTGATTTTCGCTAATATGGTTTTCCCTTCCCGCAAAACCCTCTAAAAGCAAAGCTTTTGAAACAAAGCCCGCACCGGAATGGTTGCGGGCTTTTTTGTGATTGGCAGAACCAATCTACTGATACTTGTCTTTCTCTTTAAACTCACACAAATCTTCAATCCGGCAAGAGCCACACTGAGGCTTGCGAGCCTTGCACACATAACGGCCGTGGAGAATCAGCCAGTGGTGGGCATCCAGCAGGAACTCTTTAGGAACCAGACGCAGCAGGCGCTGCTCCACCTCCACGACATCTTTACCCGTTGCAATTTTAGTGCGGTTGGAGACCCGGAAGATATGGGTATCCACAGCCATGGCAATTTGGCGAAAAGCGGTATTCAACACGACATTGGCAGTTTTGCGACCCACACCAGGCAGAGCTTCCAGTTCCTCACGGGTTTCGGGAATCTCACCGTTGTGCTTTTCAACCAGCATGGTGCAGGTTTTCATCACATTCACAGCTTTGGTGTTAAACAGCCCGATGGTTTTGATATAACTTTTCAGCCCGTCAAGTCCCAGATCAAGAATGGCCTGTGGTGTGTTGGCAACGGCATACAATTTGCGGGTGGCTTTGTTGACGCCCACGTCGGTAGCCTGAGCCGATAACAGCACAGCAATCAGCAGCTCGAAAGGGGAGTTATATTCCAGTTCGGTTTGCGGGTTGGGGTTATCATCCCGCAGGCGGGTAAAAATTTCTTGGCGTTTGTCCCTGTTCATTCTCGGCTCGGTTGTTCAGGCCCAATATTCTGGAGCCGAGTATATCTGTTACCTGAGCCGAGTTCTTGGTTTTCCCATCAACATCAATCGTTTTAAGTAGCAATTAGTCTGTGTTCGCGGATGTCTGCATTTGGGTGAGCCTCGTGCCATTCCAGAGAAAGCTCCGGGTAGTCTTCTCCGGTACTGACTTTGTCGAATGCTCTCAGAACCTGCTGCTCTGCAACGGCCTGTTCCTTGCGGGAGTGATAGTTTTGGGAGGCCCAGTCGTTACGGATTTTATCCACCAGAATCTCTTTACTGCGTTCCAACTGTTCCTGCGAGCCTTTCTGAACCTTGGTGAAATAGGCTTCTGCCAGTACTCGTGCCCGGTACGCGTGGTTGCCTGAGGTCTGGCGCAACAACTCCCGGGTCAGATCAGAGGTATTCTGATGCCGGGTGAGTCGGAGCAATAAGTCGGGATTTTCTTTAACCGCATTATCCGACCACTCTTGAGCATTTATGAGTGCCTCTGTCATGTAATCAATACTGTCGCCAGCGCTGTCTTCCGGGTTCCCGTTAATTTGTCCGGATACAATGGCGTGAGCCTGTCTCGCTTCCGCAAGAAAACTGGCGACTGCCTCCCGGCTGTGATGACGGTAAGTATTGTCTGTGAGCTGGGCCTCAAGAGACTGGAGCAGATCGCCCGCGTGTTCTCCGCTTTGACTCATAATATCTTCCAGAAATAACCGGGCTTCGTAAGTTTGTCCTTTCTCTAACCCGATGTGTGACTTTCCATGTCTAA
>NZ_SMME01000756.1:0-935 GCF_009711465.1 Parendozoicomonas verongulae
GTATGGATGATGGTGGGGGAGCTTCTCCAGTCATAAAAGCCAATAACTTTCGTTCCTTTTGTCTCCATCGATCATCTTTCTTCAGTTCTTGTCGATAGGGTTCAAGGTCGTTGGCCAGATCAAAGAATAATTTCGACGTATGTTTGAACTCTTGCTCTTTTGTCTCTTCGATACCTAGCGCTTGCAGATTGAGTTGCGGCCAGGCGGATAAAAGGCGAAAGCAGTGAGCCAGCTGACTCAGACAGGATGCACTGGTTCTCTCACTGCCCTCCACAGCAAGAGCAGCCCAATGCAGCGCCTTCCCCAACAGAGTCGCATGTGCAGGCAATATGTCCACAACTTCCTTTAATTCCCGGAAGTAACGGATGCTAAAACATAACCAGGTTTCGAACCCTGCAAACAACTGTTTGTCGAGTTGCAGCCCATCAAACCGCTCCCACTCTCCCGTATCAATAAAAACAGCTGCAAGGCCCAATTCAATATCTTTGTCCCCACAGGGAGTGTTCACCTGTCCTCCGGCCGCCAAGGTACGCAGCCGGGTAAAGATGTCCAGAGCCGCTCTTAAATTGTCCGTGCCCCCCATGATCTGAAGATGCCTGCCCAGTGTTAATTCGATCTCCTTGTCCTCACAGGGGGTGTTCTCCACTCCACCTGCCGCCCGGATGCGCAACCGGGTATAGATGTCCTGAGCCGCTTTCATGCTGTCCGCTCCCCCCATAACCTCGAGGTGCCTGCCCAGAGCCAGTTCGATCTCCTTGTCATCACAAGGGGTGTTCACCTTCCCCCCTGCCGCCCGGGTGCGCAGCCGGGTAAAGATGTTCAGAGCAGCTTGCAGATTGTCTGTGCCCTTCATAACCTGAAGTAGTCTGCCCAGAGCCAATTCGATTTCCTTGTCATTACAGGGAGTGTTCGTCTTACCCCCTGCCGCCCGGGTA
>NZ_SMME01000756.1:1240-1711 GCF_009711465.1 Parendozoicomonas verongulae
TCCCAGGGCTGCTCTCAGATTGGCCGTGCCCCCCATAATCTGGAGATGTATGCCCAGAGCCAGTTCGATATCCTTGTCATCACAGGGGGTGTTCATCTGTCCCCCAGCCGCCCGGGTGCGCAGCTGGGTATAAATCTCCAGGGCAGCTCTCAGGTCATCCTTGCCCCCCATTGCCTGAAGTAGCCTGCCCAGAGCCAGTTCGATATCCTTGTCATCACAGGGGGTGTTCACTCGTCCACCGGCTGCCCGGGTGCGCAGCCGGGCCCACCCGGCCGCACGGGTGCGCAGCCTGGTAAAGATGTTCAATGCAGCTCTCAGGTTGTCCGTGCCCCCCATGCCCTGAAGCAGTCTGCCCAGAGCCAGTTCAATATTCTTGTTATCACAAGGCGTGTTCGTCACCCCACCTGCCGCCTGGGTCCGCAGCCGGGTAAAGATGTACCAAGCCGCTTTCAGATTGTCCGGCTCTCCCAT
>NZ_SMME01000756.1:1721-1799 GCF_009711465.1 Parendozoicomonas verongulae
TCCGGCCGCCCAGGTGCGCAGCCGTGTATAGATATTCCAAGCCGCTTTCAGATTGTCCGCCCCCCCCATGATCTGGAG
>NZ_SMME01000756.1:1809-2013 GCF_009711465.1 Parendozoicomonas verongulae
AGGCCGCTCTCAGGTTGTTCGCGCCCCCTATAATCTGGAAATGTCTGCCCAGAGCCAGTTCGATCTCCTTGTCATGACAAGGGGTGTTCTCCCGCCCCCCGGCTGCCTGGGTGCGCAATCGGGTAAAGATGTTCTTTGCTGTTCTCAGGTTGTCCATATCTCCCATGAGCTGGTAATGTCTGCCCAGTGCCAGCCCATTGGTTT
>NZ_SMME01000756.1:2095-2179 GCF_009711465.1 Parendozoicomonas verongulae
CAAATATGTCCAGAGCGGCTCTCAGATTGTCCACGCCCCCAATGAGCTGGAGAAGTCTACCCAGTGTTAACTCGATATCCTTGT
>NZ_SMME01000756.1:2189-2638 GCF_009711465.1 Parendozoicomonas verongulae
GCAAGTTTGTCGCATCTCCCATGATCTGGAAATATCTGCCCAGTGTTAACTCGATATCCTTATCATCACAGGGGGTGTTTACCCGTCCCCCGGCCGCTCGGGTGCGCAGTCGGGTAAAGATCTCCAGAGCAACTTCCAGACTGCCCTTGCCTCCAATGGTCTGAAGATATCTGCCCAGTGTTAGCTCGATATCCTTATCATCACAGGGGGTGTTTACTCGTCCACCGGCTGCCCGGGTGCGCAGCCGGGCCCACCCGGCCGCACGGGTGCGCAGCCTGGTAAAAATGTCCAGGGCTGCTTTCAGGGTGTCTGCCCTCCCCATAGCCTCAAGGTGCCTGCCCAGAGCCAGTTCGATCTCCTTGTCATGGCAGGGTGTGTTCGGTTTCCCTCCGGCCGCCCGAGTGCGCAGCCGGATATAAATGTCCAGGGCCGCTTTCAGGTTGTCCGTG
>NZ_SMME01000756.1:2648-3297 GCF_009711465.1 Parendozoicomonas verongulae
ACCTTGTCATCACAGGGGGTGTCTGCCTGTCCCCCGGCCGCCCGGGTGCGCAATCTGGTAAAGATGTCCAAGGCTTTTTTCAGGTTGTCTATCCCCCCCAATGTCTGGAGATATCTGCCTAGCGTTAACTCGATATCCTTATCATCACAGGGGGTGTTTACCCGTCCCCCGGCCGCTCGGGTGCGCAGTCGGGTAAAGATCTCCAGAGCAACTTCCAGACTGCCCTTGCCTCCAATGGTCTGAAGATATCTGCCCAGTGTTAGCTCGATATCCTTATCATCACAGGGGGTGTTTACCTGCCCTCCGGCGGCCTGGGCGCGCAGCCGGGTATAGATATCAAGAGCTGCTTTCAGGTTATCTGTGCCTCCCATAGCCTCGAGATGTCTGCCCAGTGTTAGTTCGATAACCTTGTCATTACAGGGGATGTCTGGCTGCCCCCCGGCCACCCGGGTGCGCAGCATGGTATAAATGTTCAGGGCTGCTCTCAGGTTGTCCGCGCTTCCCATAAGCTGAAGGTGTCTGCCCAGCGTTAACTCGATATCCTTATCATTACAGGGGGTGTCTTCCTGCCCCCCGGCTGCCTGACTGCGCAGCTGGGTAACGATGTCCACAGCCGCTCTCAGGTTGTCCGTACCCCCCATGAGCTGGA
>NZ_SMME01000756.1:3307-3427 GCF_009711465.1 Parendozoicomonas verongulae
CGGCCAGCTCAATCTCCTTATCATCACAAGGGGTGTTCGTTTGTCCGCCGGCCGCCCGGGTGCGTAGCTGGGTAAAGATGTTCAGGGCTATTTTCATATTGTCCCTGCCCCCCATAATCT
>NZ_SMME01000756.1:3438-5569 GCF_009711465.1 Parendozoicomonas verongulae
GTGTCGGACCACAGCCAGTTCGATTTCCTTGTCCTCACAGGGTGTGTTAGCCCGCCCCCCGGCTTCCCGGATGCGCAGCTGGGTAAAGATGTCCAGAGCCGCTCTCAGATTTTCTGCCCCTCCTATAAGCTGGAGGTGTCTGCCCAGAGCCAGTTCGATATCCTTGTCCTCACAGGGTGTGTTCGCCACTCCCCCGGCCGCTCGGGTGCGCAGCTGGATAAAGATCTCCCGAGCTGCCTGCAGATTGCTCTTGCCCCCTATGAACTGAAGACATCTGCCCAGTGTTAACTCAATCTCTTTATCATCACAGGGTCTATTTGCCCGCCCTCCGGCTGCCCGAGTACGCAGACAGGTAAAAATCTCCAGAGCCGCTTTCAGATGTTCTGGCCCTCCCATGAACTGGAGGTGTATACCCAGTGCCAACTCGATATCTTTGTCCTCACAGGGTGTATTCACCCGCCCCCCGGCTGCCCGGGTACGCAGCCAGGTAAAAATGTCCAGAGCCGCTTTCATATTGTCTGGACCTCCCATGAGCTGAAGATGTCTGGCCAGTGTTATCTCGATATCCTTGTCCTCACAGGGTGTATTCGCCTGCCCCCCGGCTGCCTGGGTACGCAGTCGTGTAAAGATATCCAGAGCCATTTTCATGTTTTCCATAGTCCCCATGGCCTGGTGATATCTGCCCAGAACAAGTTCGATATCTTTGTCATTGCAAGGGGTGTTTGCCTTCCCTCCGGCGGCCCGGGCACGCAGCCGGGTATAGATGTCCAGGGCCGCTTTCATGTTATCCGGCCCCCCCATGATCTGAAGATGTCTGCCCAGCGTCAGCTCGACATCCTTGTCATGGCAAGGTGTGTTCGCCTGTCCCCTGGCCATCCGGGTGCGCAGTTGGGTAAAGATGTTCAGGGCTGCTTTCATGTTATCTATGCCTCCCAGGAGCTGGAGGTGTCTGCCCAGTGTTAACTCGACATCTTTGTCATGGCAGGGGGTGTTCACCAGCCCCCCGGCCATCTGGGTGCGCAGCTTGGTATAAATATCCAGAGCCGTTTTCAGGTTGTGCGCACCACCCATAATCTGGAGATGTCTGCCCAGGGCCAGTTCGATGTCCTTGTCACCACAGGGGGTGTTCTCTACCCCCCCGGTTGTTTGGGTACGTAGCCCGGTATAGATCTCCATGACCTTTTTCATGTTCTCTGAGCCCCCCATGGCCTGAAGTAGCCTGCCCAGAGCCAACCCATTGTTTTTTCTATCTTTGAGAGATGTTGAGCATCTTGTATACAGGTAATGGAAAAGGGGGAAAGCTTCAGTGAGATGGCCTTTCGCCTGTAAAGCCCGGCCCTTTGCCATCATCACACTTTTGCTGCTTTGCAAATGTTGCGGAAGAGAATTGATGTACCCAATACATTCATCAAACTTATCAAGCTCAAACAAAGCTCTGGCTTTTAATTGCACAACACGGGCATATTGAGGCGGATTGTCCAAGTATTCTTTAAAGAGCGTTTCTGTGTCAGTTAATACTTTTTGAGGATTGGTTTTCAACAGTTTGAATCCAGCATTTATGTCACACTCTCTTTGTATATAAGAGTGAGCTGGGGAATACTGGAAGTGACGCTGTGAAAGTTGATGCTGCCCAGAGAGGCCAGCACTTTGGGGGGCAGAACCTTGTGTACTGGGGATGTAAGACGTATAGCTGCTTGAATCTCCTTGTTTGTATATAACAGGCACCTGCCAGTAATGGCTGCCTTTCCCATAGTTTGGTTGTAGGTTCATGCTTTGAAAACCTCTGCAAAAGCTGTGTCTGGGAGTAACTATAAAACCAGTGTTGTGTATGGATTATGATGAGGGAACAAAGGTTCAACACTCGTCAGGCCCCCTAACGGGGCTGTCTGACGTTTACTGTGGAAAGGCTGCAATATGTACCAATAGCTGCCGTTCTCTTTTCCTCCAGGATTCATCCTTCTTCAGCGCTTTTCGGTAGGGCTCAAGGTCGTTGGCTAGTTCAAAGAGTGAGCTGGCTTGATCTTTGAATTCATGCTTCTTGTCTTCTTCAATGTCCAAGGTGTTCAGCATGGGTTTCGGCCAGGCGGATAAAAGGCGGAAGCAATGAGCCAGTTGACTGAGACAGGATGCA
>NZ_SMME01000756.1:5579-6593 GCF_009711465.1 Parendozoicomonas verongulae
AACCTCCACTTTTTTCCACTGCAAGGGCTGACCAATGTAACGCTTTCCCCAGAAGAGCCGTACGCTCGGACAAGCTTCTCTCAGTTAGCGTTAATTCCTGGAAATTCCTGACACTGATACACAGGCAGGTTTCGAACCCTGAAAACAACGACGTTTCAAGTTGCAGCTCATCAAACGCCCTCCACTCCCCCATATCAATGAGAATGGCTGCTATACCCAGTTCGATTTCCATGTCGTCACAGGGGGTGTTCACCTGGCCTCCAGCCGCCTGAGTACGCAGGCGGGTAAATATGTCCAGAGCCTTTTGCAGGTTGTCCTTGCCCCCCATAAGCTGGAAGTGTCTACCCAGTGCTAACTCAACCTTCTTGTCACTAACGTTTGCCAGCCCCTTGGCTGCCCGGGTACGCAGTTGGGTAAAGATATCCAGGGCCGCTTTCAGGTTATCCGGAGCGCCCATAAACTGGAGGTGTCTGCCCAGTGTTAACTCGATATCCCTGTCATCACAGGGGGTATTCGCCTGCCCCCCAGCCGCCTGAGTGCGCAGCTGGGTAAAGATGTCCAGAGCTGCTCTCAGGTTATCCGGGCCTCCCGCGATCTGGAGGTGTCTCCCCAGTGCCAGCTTAATCTCTCTGTCATCACCGGGGGTATTCGCCCCTCGGATGCGTAACCGGGTATAGATTTCCAGGGCTGCTTCCAGATTATCCTTGCCTCCCATGCTCTGGAGTAGTCTGCCCAGAGCCAGTTCAATCTCCTTGTCATGACAAGGAGTGTTCGTCTGCCCTCTGGCCATTCGGCTGCGCAACTGGGTAAAGATATCCAGAGCCGCCTTCATATTATCCTTGCCGCCCATGAGCTGAAGGTGTCTGCCCAGAGCCAGTTCGATATCCTTATCATCACAGGGAGTATTCACCTGTCCCCCGGCTGCCTGGGTGCGCAGGCGGGTAAAGATATCCAGAGCCGCTTTCATATTATGCTTACCTCCTGTGAGCTGGAGATGCCTGCCCAGTGTTAACT
>NZ_SMME01000756.1:6603-8390 GCF_009711465.1 Parendozoicomonas verongulae
CCTGCCGATAATCCGGGCCTCCCATGATCTGCAGGTGTCTACCCAGTGTCAGCTCAATCTCTTTGTCATCACTGGGTATGTTGGCCACCCCTCCAGCTGCCTTGGTGCGCAACCGGATATAAATGTCCAGGGCTGCTCTCATACTCTCCATATCTCCCATGATCTGGAGTAGTCTGCCCATAGCCAGTTCAATCTCCCTGTCATCACAGGGGGTGTTCGCCTTCCCCCCCGCCGCCTTGGTACGCAACCAGGTAAAGATGTTCAGCGACTCTTTTAAAGAGTCTGTGCCTCCCATAATTTGCAGGTGTCTACCCAGTGTTAACTCGATATCTTTGTCATTACAGGGGGTGTTCGCCCGCCCCCCGGCCGCGTGAGTGCGTAGCCGGATAAAGATGTCCAGGGCCGCTTGCATGTTGCCCATGCCGCCCATGAGCTGGAGATGTCTGCCCAGTGCTAACTCGATCTCCTTATCCTTACAGGGGGTGTTCGCCCGTCCCCCGGCTGCCTGAGTTCGCAGCTGGGTAAAAATGTCCAGCGCTGCTTGCATGCTGTCTGGGTCCCCCATGATTTGAAGATGTCTGCCCAGTGTTAACTCGATCTCTTTGTCATGACAGGGGGTGTTCACCTGCCCTTTGGCTGTCCGGGTGCGTAGTTGAGTAAATATCTCCAGAGCTGCTTTCAGGTTATCCGTACCGCCCATAAGCTGAAAGTGTCTACCCAGTGTTAACTCGATATCCTTGTCATGACAGGGGGTGTTCGCCTGTCCCCCGGCCGCCTGAGTGCGCAGCCGGATATAGATGTCCAGGGCCGCTTTCAGGTTGTCCTTGCCCCCCATAATCTGGAGATGTCTGCCCATTGATAACTCAATATCCTTGTCATCACAGGGGGTGTCCATCTGCCCCCCGACTGCCCGACTGCGCAGCCTGGTAAAAATATCCAGAGCCTCTTTCAGGGCATCCGGAGTCCCTATGAGCTGGAGGTTTCTACCCAGAGCCAGCCCATTGGTTTTTTCATCATGGGGAAATTTTGAATGTTTTTTATAAAGAGACTGGAAAAGTGGTAAAGCTTCAGTGATATGGCCTTTTGCCTGTAAAGCTCGCCCCTTTGCCATCATCACACCTTTGTCATTTTGCATATTCTGCGCAAGAGAATTGATGTACCTGATACACCCATCAAAATCGTTAAGTTGAAACAACGCTCTGGCTTTTAATTGCACGACACGAGCATATTGATGAGGGTTTCCCAAGTATTTTTTTAATAGACCCTTTGTCTCATCTAATACTCTTCGAGGATGACTTTTCAGAAGACCAAAGCCATCACTTATGTCGAACTCTCTTTGCATATAAGGGTGAGCAGGGCTGAGCCGGGTGGGAAATTGTAAAAGTGGGCGGTACCCACAGTAGCCGGCACGCCTTGGGGATAAATAACTTTGTGTGCGGGAGGTATAGGGCTCAGACCCTCTTGGCTGTTTTTGTTGGTAAGCCGGGGGAGGCTGTCGATAATGACAGTCTCCCCCATGTGGGGGAAAGTTCATACTCTGAATAAACCTTTATAGTCGTTGTGTCAGGGAGGGTCGTTAAGCCAATAGTTTTATATGGATAGTGATGAGAGAATAAAGGTTCAAAATGAGTCAGGGTCACAAACAGGGCTGTTTGAAGGTCACGTAATACTATGAGCCAATAGCTGTCGTTCCCTTAGCCTCCAGAGTTCATCTTTCTTCTGTCCCCGTCGATAAGGTTCAAGGTCGTTGGCCAGACCAAAAAGTAATACTGATGTCTGTTTGAACT
>NZ_SMME01000756.1:8400-9376 GCF_009711465.1 Parendozoicomonas verongulae
TCTTCTCCTCTTCAATACCCAACGTTTGCAACCCAGGTTGTGGCCACACAGATAAAAAGCGGAAGCAGTGAGCCAGCTGACTGAGGCAGGATGCATTTGTGTCTGCACTGCCCTCCACCGCAAGAACAGCCCAATGGAACGCTTTCCCCAGAAGAATCGAATGTTCGGGCAAGATTTTCTCAACGTCCATTAATTCCTGGAAGTAACGAATACTCAAACATAAACAGGTTTCAAACCCTGAAAACAACTGCTTATCGAGTTGCAGTCCGTCAAACTGCTCCCACGCTCCCATGTCAATGAGAATGGAGGCGAGACCCAGTTCGATATCCTTTTCCTCACCGAGGGGGATCGCCTCTCCCTTAGCCGCCTGAGTGCGCAGATGGGTAAAGATATCCAGAGCCGCTCTCAGGTTGTCCGCCCCCCCCATGGTTTGGAGATGTCTGCCCAGTGTTAACTCGATATCCCTGTCATCACAGGTGGTGTTCGCCCGCCCCCCAGCTGCCTGGGTGCGTAGCCGGGTGAATATATTCTGGGCCATTCTCATATTATCCTCGCCCCCCATGTCCTGAAACAGTCTGCCCAAAGCCAGTTCGATCTCCTTATCGTCACAGGGAGTGTTTGCCTGTCCCCCGGCTGCACGACTGCGCAACCGGGTATAGATGTCCAGAGCTATTTCCAGGTTGTCTTTGCCTCCAATCAGCTGGCGTAGCCTACCTAGTGTTAACTCGATATCCTTGTCATCACAGGGGCACTCTCCTGCCCCCCGCTTGCCCGGGTACGCAGACAGGTATAGATACCCAGGGCCATTTTCAGGTTGTTCATTCCCCCTATTATCTCAAGAGCTCTGCCCATAGCCAGTTCGATTTCTTTGTCATCACAGGGGGTGTTCGCCTGCCCTCCTGCCGCTCGGGTGCGCAGCCCGATAAAAATCTCCAGAGACATTTTCTGCCTATCCATGCCCCCCATAATCTGGAGG
>NZ_SMME01000756.1:9578-9734 GCF_009711465.1 Parendozoicomonas verongulae
ATAAAGATGCCCAAGGCCGCTTCCATGTTGTCCGCCCCCCCCATAATCTGGAGGTGCCTGCCCAGAGCCAGTTCGATTTCCTTGTCATCGCAGGGGGTGTTTGCCTGCCCCCTGGCCGCCCGGGTACGCAGCTGGGTAAAGATGATCAATGCCTTT
>NZ_SMME01000756.1:9744-10144 GCF_009711465.1 Parendozoicomonas verongulae
CTCAGGTTGTCCGAGCCTCCAATGATCTGGAGTAATCTGCCCAGAGCCAGTTCGATCTCCTTATCCTTACAGGGGGTGTTCACCTGCCCCCCGGCTGCCCGGCTGCGCAGCTGCATAAAAACGTCCAGGGCTGCCCTCAGGTTATCGGTGCCACCCATAATCTGGAAATGTCTGCCTAGAGCCAGTTCGATATCCTTGTCCTCACAGGGGGTATCCACTTGCCCCATGGCTGCTCGGGTGCGCAGCCGGGTAAAGATATTCAGGGCTGTTTTCAGATTGACCGAGCCCCCCATAATCTGGAGTAGCCTGCCCAGAGCCAGTCCATTGCTTTTTTCATCATTGAGAGAGCTTGAATGTTTTTCATAAAGATGTTCAAAGAGTGGTAAAGCTTCCATTAAAT
>NZ_SMME01000612.1:0-1011 GCF_009711465.1 Parendozoicomonas verongulae
AACCTGGACGGGTGCAACAAGTCTTTCACCCGGTCCGGCGATCTCACAAGACATAGGCGCACTCACACGGGGGACAGGCCATTTGTCTGTGATCAGAACGGGTGCAAGCGGTCTTTCACCCAATCCGGCGATCTTACCAGGCACAAGCGTATCCACTCAGGGGACAGGCCTTTTCTCTGTGACCACTACGGGTGCAACAAAACGTTTGCCACATCCAGTAATCTCATCAAACACAAGCGCGCCCGGCACAAGAGGAAAGATGAGTGACCCGGTCTTCCCTTTCACAACAATACCCTGATCACCAGCATGACAAGAGGCCGCCGGCTACGCTGCTACCTTCTTTGTTTTCTATGGGAAGGAAGGAAAGGGTCTTCAGGCTGAACTTTGTTGTCACCAGTCTCTGCATGGCGATCGGCCTGTCTACATCTGCCATCTATGCATCAGAAGACAAGGGCAGACCTCTCCACTCTATTCCGCTACGGCCATTAGATATGATATCGACAGGCAGCATTGCCATACATCCTGCGGACAGCACACATATCCACCCTGGTGAAACCACATCCTGCACCGTCAACAGGTCTGCCGGTCACCACTTTGTGCATTGCCGCGGGAAAAAGCAAAAAAACCAATTACCACTCACGGGATCAACGACTGTACAACACCTGTCAGTTGAAACGGGTGCCACAACACGGATTAGACATCCATCTAACCTTTGTCGCATTTCCAGTAACAATGAGGCTCCTCATATTTTATGTACATCTCCTTCTTTATCTCCCCTTCTGAATTCCCTATTTCCAGAGTTTCCAGAGTTTTCGGACTTGGAGCAGGATGACGCCCTACTTTCAGAGTTATCGTATTTATTGCAGGATGGTGTCTTTCAGAGCGTTCTTTGCGCCAGTGCAGAGGAGTGTACATTCGATACAAGTGTCACTCTTACTGAAATGAGTCCGACTCAGCCTGATAGCGATCAGCAGCCCACGGACACCTCCGGGATGCACACCAAACACAAGC
>NZ_SMME01000612.1:1294-1501 GCF_009711465.1 Parendozoicomonas verongulae
TTATGTCTGTGACCAGAACGGGTGCCATAAAACATTTATCACATCCACTCATCTCATCAGACACAAGCGTATCCACACCGGGGACAAGCCCTTTGTCTGTGACCAGAACGGATGTAACAAAGCGTTTATCACATCCGAAGATCTCATCAAGCACAAGCGTACCCATACAGGGATTAAACCCTTTGTCTGTGACTTTAACGGGTGCAA
>NZ_SMME01000612.1:1858-1937 GCF_009711465.1 Parendozoicomonas verongulae
GCATGACAAGAGAACACCAGCCAGGCTGCTATCCTCTTTGTTTTTTTGTAGGAAGGAAGGAAATGGTCTTCAGGCTGAA
>NZ_SMME01000056.1 GCF_009711465.1 Parendozoicomonas verongulae
CAGGTCCTCAATCAAAAACGCCAGTCGCAAAATCTCGACTAACAATCAGGGGTGAAATATATTTTTTTGTTGAGGCGTGCGATGACGCTGGGTGACAGAGTGTGACTACTATCACCAACCCCAAAGAATCACATGCCTGCACCGACACAACCTGACCGGCGACCCGTTCCTGACGCGATGGGGGCTGCCGGAATTTCCGGAAGTGAATCTTCTTTTCGCAAACGGTT
>NZ_SMME01000213.1 GCF_009711465.1 Parendozoicomonas verongulae
GGTCGCTGAGGTTGCTGGATGTGGTAAACGTTTTGTTACACCCGCTCTGATCACAGACAAAGGGTTTTTCCCCTGTGTGTGTGCGCTTATGAGCGGTGAGGTGGCCGGATTGGGTGAAAGACTTGTTGCATCCGTCCTGGTCACAGACAAAGTGAAAGACTGGTTGCATCCGTCCTGGTCACAGACAAAGGTCGCATCCGTCCTGGTCACAGACAAAGGGCCTTTCCCCTGTGTGGATGCGCTTATGGGCGTGGTCAGATCGCTGGATGAGGTAAATGCTTTGTGGCATCCGTCCTGGTCCAGCGTAGGGTTTCTCCCCTGTATGGGTGCGTGTATGTTTGGTGAGATTGCCAGATGTGGTAAACGTTT
>NZ_SMME01000423.1:0-195 GCF_009711465.1 Parendozoicomonas verongulae
ACAGGGGACAGGCCCTTTGTCTGTGACCATAACAGGTGCAACCGGTCTTTCGCCCACTCCAGTAATCTCGCCAAACACAAGCGTAGTCGGCACAATAGGAAAGATGAGTGACCCAGTCTGCCCCTTCACAACCAGACTCTGTACCAATATACGACCAGCACCCTGAACACCAACATCACAAGGCTACGTTGCTAT
>NZ_SMME01000423.1:526-818 GCF_009711465.1 Parendozoicomonas verongulae
ACTATACAAACTGCGGACAGCACGCATATCCATCCCCATAAAACAACGTCCTGCGTCATAGCCAGGACACCCGAACACCACCTCGTGCATTGCCGGGGGAAAAAGCAAAAAACTGGATTAACTCTCACCTCCGCAATACCCACAATATCTGGCCGTTGAAACGGGTGCCACACATGGATCCGGGATAAGGCAAGCATGTGTCAGGTATCTTCGGGTGAGGAAACTCCGCCTCACATCCACTGCTCCACCCTTCCTTCGGGAAGCCTGCTTCCTTCCCGGTTTCCGCATTTAA
>NZ_SMME01000730.1:0-3391 GCF_009711465.1 Parendozoicomonas verongulae
GCCGATGTAAAACCTCAACAGGCCCTAGCGTTCAGCTTTAGTATTTCAACTGTATACTTGGCTCTGGCTTTGTCTTTTGGGCTGATTCCAGGCTTTGCTATAAAGAGTAGTGTTTCCAAGTCTAGTATTATGAAGTCCAGTGGGTTTTCATTTCTTGGATTTATAAAAACATCATCGCCTTCTGGAGGTGGTATTACAGCATCCCCTTTTTTTCTTGAAATTTCCATGGCTTCTTCTGATTCGTTGAATACAGCAAATTTATTGTTTTTGGGGCCATTGCAATTCCCACAAGAAAACAAATAGTTTGGCCATGTGAATACAAGCTCTGGGTATAGGTCTTTAGGTTTGATATGCTCAACTTCATCGGCAACAGAGTCTTCACAATAATTGCATCTCCTGCTTCCAACGCATAGCGTTTCCAGTGTGGCTCTGATTTTGATAAACTGAGCTTTACTTTTTTTCTTCCAAAGGAGTTTTCCGGTTATTACTTTAGCCTCGTAGTTTTCTTGGTTGTTTACTTCAGCTTGCTTAGTGGATAGATAGCCTTCTGCCGATTATGGAAGGTCTGCTTCATTCATTTTAAGCATATTTAATTCACTTTTTGATGTTCGGCTCTAGAGCAAAGATTCTGGATAAGAAATCTTTCCGTGCTTGCTGCTCTGTTGTAAGTTTGCTATCTAAAGACAAAAAGTTAAGCTCTGCTAACTCTTCCAGCAATTGGGTAGCTTTATCGGATCTTTCTATTTCTGATCCGAAGGCGCCTGAGCTAAATGCTTCGAGCAAATTGCCATATAATAAGCGATTTAAGGGGATTCCTGTAAGGCGTTTGCCTCTATTGTCTTGAGCAGCATCCGGGAGCTGCCATACTGACCCACTGGTTGCGCTTTGGCAAATCAACGCGCTGTGTGTAGATACGATAAATTGAATTTTTGGGAAGTGCTTTGTAAGCCAGTTACCTATTTTTCTTTGCCAGCTGGGGTGTAAATGCACATCAATTTCATCGATAAAAACAACACCGGGTACGTTGACGCTTTTGTATTCATTGTCAAAAATATCGCTCGTTCCATAGCAGTGCTGCATTTGTCTAATGAGTTCTAATATCATACTGAGAACTGATCGATAGCCGTCACTTAAGTCTTCAATGTTTACATTTACACCAAAGGCATCAGCGAATATGACACCATCAGATGAGATGGACTCCATTGTAACTTCGTTTGGTAAGAACCCATCTTGATTGATAAAGTTAGTGATGTTTTCTAGCAATTTAGCACTTTCAGATTCTGAATTCTCAAGCGACTTGAATTTCAGCTCTTTCAGCCATTCAAGAGTTTCTGTTAGGGCTGCATCTTCGCCAAATACTGAAAGGTGCCTTGCCAGTAAAGGAGAAGAGTAAAATAATTTTTGATAGTCGCTATTGCCACCAGAAAAGCGTCTAAAAGGTCCATATGATGCAGAGAACCAACCTTTCTTGTTGTTCCATACAGTACGTTCAGCATCATTTCTTCTAGTGACTTTTGTTAGGGTATTGTCATTGGAGACCTTTATTGAATAGCTGATGTTGCTTTTGTTTTGACGCCCTTTGACAGCCCAGAAATCATTGTCAGGGTCTTGCATTATCTCAACTCTGATAAAGCTATTCTCTTCACCTTTTTTTATCCAGTCTGTGAATGTAGTTCTTGATTTCTGCGCTTCTGAAGGGCCAATTAAAGCCACGGCGGCAGACTTTATAAATGTTGATTTTCCTGAGCCGTTTCGACCTAAAAGAACATGCCAGCCAGCTGGGTCTTCGTTATTGGAAAGTTCCCATTTGAATTTTCGGAATGATTTAATATTCTCTAATTCTATTTTCGTTACGTACATGGATGTTACCTGGGATTTCCGTTTGGGCAATTATAAGTAAATTTTCAGCTTTTACATGCTCAGGGAGCTTTCTCTTCCAGTCGCTGGCTGTGAGCGATTTCATTGGCGTTTTTGCTTGAGCAGCTCTGGAATGTCATCAAGAGAAAACCCTTTGTAGGTGATTTCATATTGCCTCAACTGTTGGGAAAGGCGCTGGGCCTTGTCTTTGAGTTTGCTAATGCGGATGTTGGCAGGATTGCGTTTGACCTCACCTATCAGAACTGTCTTCTCCAGATCGTTGATGGCGACGATATCGATCTCGTTTTGGTTTCCACGCTCCCAATAGCTTCCGATAGTATTGTAATGGCCAGTGTCAGCCAACAATTGCCGTATAAGCTCTTCCAGCCACAGGCCGCTCCAAGTAGGGTAGTCTCTCTCAATCACTTTCTGAACGAATGCAAAGTTTTTAATTTCTATGGCGCTGCGGTTGCTATAGATAAAGCGAAACCAGAAGGCGAGGAACGCATCGGCTATCCGGTAGCGGACAAGGCGGCTATTGGGCTTTGCCAACACCGGTTGGTGCCGCTGGGTAATATCAAAATCGTTTTCCAATTTCTCAAGGTGTGGCCCTATGGAGGTTTCGAGAAGTGATTCGATTTCAGGGCGGCTTGAGCGACCGGAGGCAATGGCTGCCAGTATGGAAAAGTAGCGACTATTGTCGGGACCAAACTCCAATGGCACTGACTTAAGCCGCTTTCCCTTGGTATTTCTTGAGTCGTCAGGCCTTTGATCGGGTGTGCTGCAATTTTGGGAAAGCCTTTGGTCGTCTCTTCACTGCACGAGGTTCAGACCTTCCCGGTCGATTTCCCACCTGATGTTCGGCCATTATGTTCAGCATGTCTTCGATAACACCGGCCGGATGATCAGCTCTCAGAAGTATACTGTGGAAGTCTTGCAGGGTTTGTTGTGTCGCTTTGAAGCTGATTTCCCGGGGTGTTTGCCCCGCTATCTGTGCCGTTCGAGCCATCAATGCTCGCAACAGGTTGTAGGCCAGCAGGTGCACTGAGATCTCCTTGCGCACCATGTCCGGACTTTTACAGCGCAGTACATCCATTTTCATCAGCGTTTTCATGGACCTGAGATCCAGTTCTACATGCCACCTTCTCAGGTACAGGGCATTGATCTCTGCTCTGGTGTAGCGTTTGTCATCAACAAGTGTCGTCATGATAATGCGTTTCCTGCTTTTGATCGCTCTGACCGTGAGCTCCTCCGGCGTACATTGCTTGTAAAATGTACGGCTCATCCACTCTGGACAGGGCGGTCGTTTCAGGACAAATAAGCCATCTTTCTTACCGAGCTTTTTATCACACTGACGGAAGTCGATATGTCTGGCCCCATGCTTTTCGAACACCACATCGGCACCGGCCAGGCGCAGAAGGACGAGAAGAAAATAGTTCTCGAAGTTGGCGTCTCCGAGCATTATGTCACCTTCATGAATGCGGGAAAGCAGCTGTCTTAATAGGGCTTGTTCCCCCGTTTCCTTGCCCTCGTA
>NZ_SMME01000730.1:3747-7762 GCF_009711465.1 Parendozoicomonas verongulae
TTCATCCAACCGCTTGCGGGCTTTGCAGTAGGCACTGTTATGGGTTATCAGTCGTTTGTTGTTGAGAATGGTCTGGTCAGCGGCATCGGCTATCAGAGCCTTGCGGCAGGACTTGTTTTCACTGACCACCTGACGAAGGAACAGGGAGAGGGTTTTCACCGCAGGGTAATCGCGAACCCTGCCTGTACAACGTTGCTGAAAGTCCAGCAGGTCATCTTCAGTGAGAATCGTGGACAAGGGATCATCAGCACATTGCGCCATCTGAAGTAGGCAATTCTGAGCATGCTTTCTCAGGGTTGAACTAGAATTTTTCATGGCTTGTCAGGGGGGTGGAAAAAAGAACGGTTTAGATAATCGTTCTCTCTCTGGCAAGCCCCGCCAGACAAAGTGTGGAGCCTTAAGTCAGTGCCATTGGACCAAACTCTTCTGCAAGGCGAAAGTGGCCTTCTTCAATAAATAAACTGTGCTCGCTTATCAGCTCTTGCCACAGCGACTCCGACGTAGATGCCTGAATAAGCATCTCTAGATATCTGGGAACGCCGCCGCTGAGCATAAACCATTGAAGGAGAGTGGCAGGTGATAGTTGATCTCTGTCTGATAATAGTTCTGCAAGGTAGCAGGGGCGCAGAGGCTGGAGATTGATGCGGTTATCGGCGCGACCAAATAAAGGTTCTCTCCGATCCTGGAAAAGGCGTGTCATCATACTGTAGAGAGAGCCGCAGCATATAAGGTGCATATGGCTTTGTGATTTGTACCTATCCCAGAGATTCTGGAGCTCTGAGAAAAATGCCGGGTTGATGCGCTGAATGTCTTGGAATTCATCAATGATCAGAGTGAGAGGTGTGCTGGTGCTGTACTGGAGGAGAATTTCCAGAATTTCGGCCAGTTTGGTGGGCGTTCCAAAAATGGGAATGCTGAGGATTTCTCTGATTTGAGTAGTGAACTCGTCACACAGCAATGACTCCTGTTTTCTTGAGACGAAGAGGTATAAGGGGGGAAGATCTTTATCTTGAAAGGCATGGCTGAGTAGGGCTGTTTTGCCAACCCTGCGTCGGCCAACCATGAGAGTGAGCAGCCTGTGGTCGTTCGCTGCGGTCTTACTCCAGTGCTGGAGGCGTTGGCTTTCTGGCTCTCTGACTTTTATAGGCAAGCGTTTGATGACTGGTGGTTTCATGCTCAATTTGGGTATGAACTGGCTAATGTCAAAATAAAGTAAACGATAGTGTACTACTATTGGGCAGTTGCGAGCTGTGAGATTAGTATTTTGCCTGCCTGCCTGCCTGCCTGCCTGCCTGCCAAGCCCCTCAATTGTGCGGATATGCGTAGAACGTTACAGAGTGTAGCGGTAGAGATGGTGGGGGAGAACCTGTAACATAGCTCGCCGTAAAATTTCCAACATATATACCAGACAATTTGAGAACTGCTTTCCGGCGAGGGTGTTTAGCTGGGGGGCGGTAGCGTGGTTATTAATGAAGATTCTTGTGACTGGTGGTGCGGGCTTTATTGGCTCGGCTGTTGTGCGGCATGTAATAAATAATACTCAAGACAGTATTGTTAATGTTGATAAATTAACCTACGCAGGGAATCTCGAGTCACTGGCTTCAATAGAGAGCAGTGAGCGCTATCAGTTTGTTCAGGCTGATATATGTGATGCTAATGCCATGCGTGAGGTGTTCACAATACACCAGCCTGATGCAGTTATGCATTTGGCAGCAGAAAGTCATGTGGACCGCTCGATTGATGGTCCTGCAGCTTTTATCGAAACAAATATCGTGGGCACGTACACCCTGCTTGAAGTAGCACGTAGCTATTGGCAGGAAATGGATGAGGAGCGCAAGCAAAAGTTCCGCTTTCATCATATCAGCACAGATGAAGTCTATGGTGATCTACCTCACCCAGCAGAAACAGATGATGCTTCAGGTCATCTGTTTACTGAAGCAACCGCTTACGAGCCAAGCAGTCCCTATTCAGCAAGTAAAGCAAGCTCTGATCATTTGGTTCGTGCCTGGATGCGCACCTATGGCCTTCCGGTACTGGTAACCAACTGTTCTAATAACTATGGTCCTTATCACTTTCCGGAAAAACTGATTCCACTGGTTATTCTGAATGCTTTGGAAGGCAAATCATTGCCTGTTTATGGTAAAGGGGATCAGATTCGCGATTGGCTTTTTGTGGAAGACCATGCTCGTGCTCTGCATAAAGTTGTAACTGAGGGGGTTGTAGGAGAGACCTACAATATCGGTGGTCATAATGAAAAGCGTAATATTGACGTAGTGAGAACCCTTTGTGCATTACTGGAAGAACTCGCTCCGAAGAAGCCTGAAGGGGTAGGCTCTTATGAAGACTTGATCTCCTATGTGACAGATCGCCCTGGTCATGATCTCCGTTATGCTATTGATGCCAGTAAAATTGAGAATGAGCTCGGATGGACGCCTGAGGAAACTTTTGAGTCTGGCCTTAGAAAAACGGTTCAGTGGTATTTGAGTAATATTAAATGGTGTCAACATGTGCAGGATGGCAGCTACCAACGCGAGCGTCTAGGTTCAATCAAGGAGTAAATAATGAAAGGTATAATCCTTGCTGGCGGAAGTGGTACGCGCTTACACCCCATCACGAAGGGGGTCTCTAAGCAACTTCTACCTGTTTATGATAAACCCATGATCTATTATCCCTTGTCAGTACTGATGTTGGCAGGGATTCAGGATGTTTTAGTCATTACCACCCCTGAGGATCAGGTTCATTTCTTTAATGTTCTGGGTGACGGAAGCCAGTTTGGTATCAATCTGAGTTATGCCATTCAGGGGGAACCAAAAGGGTTAGCTGAAGCTTTTACAATAGGACGAAACTTTATCGGAAACGATAAGGTCGCTCTGGTATTAGGGGATAATATTTTTTATGGGCAGGGTTTTACCCCGAAGTTGCAGGAGGCCGCAGCCCGAGATGTGGGGGCAACAGTATTTGGCTACCATGTCGGTGATCCTGAAAGGTTTGGTGTGGTCGCATTTGACGAGCACGGGAAAGCTATCTCAATTGAAGAAAAACCGAGGAAGCCCAAATCAAACTTCGCAGTTACTGGCCTGTATTTCTACGATAATAATGTCGTGGACTTGGCTCGGGAAATTCAGCCCTCTGAGCGAGGGGAGCTGGAGATCACCGACCTGAATCGAACCTATCTGGAACAGAATCAACTCCATGTTGAGCTATTGGGCCGCGGTTTCGCTTGGCTGGATACTGGTACGCATGATGCTCTTCTGGAAGCAGGTCATTTTGTTCAAACTATTGAGCATCGTCAGGGAATGAAAGTGGCTTGTTTGGAAGAAATTGCTTTCAATAATAACTGGCTCACTCTTAATGATGTTGTGGTGAAAGGCGAAGCACTTAGAAAGACAAGTTATGGGCAATACTTGTTGAGACTAGCCTCGGAGACCAAACAAGAGATATGATGATGGAACCCAAGTATATACATTTTAAAGAGTTTGCCGATGGTCGTGGAGGGTTGGTTGCTCTAGAGCAGAATCAGAATATCCCTTTCGAAATCAAGCGAGTTTATTATATCTATGGTACCCCGGAAAACACTCGTCGTGGTTTTCACGCTCATAAAGACCTTGAACAAGTAGCGATCTGCGTAAAAGGTGCCTGCTCATTTTTATTGGATGACGGCAGAGAAAAAATTGAATGTCGCTTAGACTCACCCGCCACTGGGCTCTTGATCGATAGGATGCTTTGGCATGAGATGTATGATTTTACTGATGATTGCGTGTTGATGGTACTGGCGAGTGGGCTGTATGACGAAGCAGACTATATCCGTGGCTACGGCCAATTTTTAAAGGCAATAAACTGATGCTTATCCATCCGCTGTCTGATGCTCAGTCGGAAAATATTGGGGAAGGCTCCAAGGTCAGGGAAAGATCATGAAAACCCTTGTTATCACTGGCTGCCATCATATTAATTTTTTTAATTCTTCTTTCCACCCAATCGTGATTTCATGCGTCCATGGGTGATTAATGAGAGCAAG
>NZ_SMME01000803.1 GCF_009711465.1 Parendozoicomonas verongulae
ATTCTACTTGTTCAAATGTATCTATCCCTGAAAATGCAAGAGCCTCTGCCATTGTTTGGCGCGAGGTTTCATCAACAGTGAGATCTGGTATCTGAGTCTGTATAACTCTATCAACTATTTTTCTGTGGTTAGTTAAAACATCTATCTTTCTTCCTGATAATGCAGGTGTTGATTCCCTTAACTCTTGAAATGCTTCTGATTTCGGAATTATTGGCTCAGTGCCAGTACACATTGGTAACTTTGAAGTATGTCCATCTTCTACATCATAATATGATGATCCTAGAGATACTGCTTCCGAGAGTACATTCATGTAAAAATCCTCAATACATAGTTTTATTAACTTTTAGAGGATGGTATCCACATAAAGTTCATAATTTATGCTGGAATTTGGGTCGGCAACGGCCGTTGCCAACCCGTTCTCAACCTCTCATCGACGCGCCTCAGACATCACTGTACTCAATACCATCCTCGGTCACTTTCATTCCCGGCGGCAGGGGGCGTGAAGAGTCATCCGCAGCCGCTACCCGCAGATTGGGAGTATTATCCAAATATTCTTCCCATATATCCTGAAGAACATCCATCGCTCCCTGTTCAGTCAGGCTCTGGACACTTACGACTTTACCTCGAACCGTCTCAAGAAGATCTTCATATCCTGCCACCTTCTTCAGAGATAAGCGCCCTAATGCTACATCCAGTTTTACGGAACAAAGTAAGTTCAGGGCATTCAGCTGCAACAGGCAAACCTTAACGTAAGGTTCCAGATGAGAGCCACTGGTTACACCGGCTTCTTCCTGCAGTTGTGCATAGAGAGGTTTATCCCCTTGAGTGTGATCTCCGGCACGACCAAGGCTATTCAATTGATTCAACTGGACTTTAATACTCACAAGTTTATGCACCAGTTTCTTGTAACTATCAAAGGAGTTTTCCCCCAATTTTGTCATCCTATCCAGTTTATCCGACAGGGTTGCAAACTCCTTCCGTGAAGATTCAATCTTATCCAGAAACTTCTGAAGCGCTTCAGCCTGTTTTGCGGGAAGGCCTGCCATAGTCGGTTTTGCAACCTCCTCTTCTGGCTTATAGTGTTTCAGGCGTTGATCAAAATGATCAAGGGCAGTAAACCATGCCTGAGTGTAATCTTCCTGCAAGTTCTTCACTATAACTGGATCAACATCTAACTCTTGTGAGTCACCTGTAACAATAAGTCCTTCCACTCCACGCATGACTTTCGCTGGGACCCCACTGAAATAATGTGCAAATGGCGGTTTTAACCCCATTTGATATAACATCTTGGCCATATCGTGGGGTTCGTTTACCGAATGTTCTACAGTCATCCATGAGCGCATTTCTCCTCCCATAAAAACTCTATAAATAGCTTCAGCGGGAGCCAGGTTGGTGTAACACCATCCGTTTTTATAATTCACAACAAACACTTGGGATTTCTCGTAACTGCCCTCAGATACTTGCCACTGACAGGCTTCCGCTTCGAGAGAAGTAAAGGGTGAAGCTTCAGAAGATGTACTCAGGTCTTCTGATGTTCCCAATGACGGTGAAGACGACAGCTGATGGCTGGTAGCCGGGACAGAAAGCAATCCCTCAAACGGGCGAAGTGACATATCGTCTGAGTGTACACGAGCATGCGCGATTCCAGATGGATCAGGTTTTAATAAATGGCTTTCCAGTACATCAGTCAGGGAATGGGAGTGGCGATAAGTAAAGGGTAAGAAATCGTCAGCAGCCCCTTCTGTTGGATCTTCGAATTCAATATCCACAGAGCCTGAGTGTTTACCTAGCTTGTGAAGCCCACTGATACTTCGGGAAAGAATGTCCAGACTCCGCCCCAAACCGCGGCTTTTGCTTGCAAGCAAGCTTTGGCGAGATGAACCACCAGATGAACTGCCAGAGCTCAAACCGGACTGTTTACGCATGGTCTTATAGGAGCGCTTGGTTGTCATGTTATAGGAACAATTTGTCCAGCCCGGCACCCACATTTCTCCGTCCTTTTTTAAATCGAGGGCAAGCGCCAGCTCAATAAACCCCCTTTTTGTTTTTCTATCATTGGTGCTCTTATAGCGGTCGTAGGCCACCTTGGCATCTACGCGGAGTTCACCATCGCCCATAAATGTGATTTTTATTTCACTGCCGGTGCCTGGCTTGCCGGAGCAGTCAAGATTTATGTTGTAAGCATCCTGATAGTTTCTGGCGAGTTCATTGAACAGCTCTTCATTCACCAGTAATTGAATGGCCGTCTGTGCACCTGGTGCGAACTGGTCGATATATTGCCCAATAGTGGCTGCTGCCGCGTACTCATCTGCGGGGTCTGCATGATCCCCTGACATATGATAATGGCTGTTGTAAAAGGGCAGGCAGGTATCATCATCCAGCTTTAGCTGCAGCACAACTTTGGTGGAGTTCAAAGCCACCCGAAACTCTGTATCTAGCCCTTCATTAAGGTCGGGATTGAATTGCCGGGGAATCAAAGTGCAAACTGTTGGGCTTTTTGAAAGTTTCTTCAACTCCTCTTTAGAAGGTAAGGGGTCTCTCTGATCAACGAGGACATCGCAGTCCATGGGAATAAAAAACTCCCCGTTCTCTGGAAATATCCCGTCAACATCAAATGATGTGTAAATTTTCTCTGGTGCTGGAAATTTCTTTTGTTGAATCAAAGGCTTTAAAGACTGTAGAAGATGAAGATCCTCATCGGATCTTGGCCGAGTGGTAGAAAGAACGGTATCCACAGGCAGTTGCAGTTTAGATCCTGCAGCCTCGGCTGCTTTTTGTCCGCGCTCCAGTAACCACCTGCACTCTTTAGAATGCCCGTCTCTCAATACTTTCATCACGGAACTATTTGGATAGGAAAAAACCGGTTCATCTTCGAGGACGGATGGATAAAAGAAGATCCTTCGTCCACTTTCAGTAGCCAATGGCGTAACGCTGCCATGGTCACTGGACTCCGAAATGTTTTTCTGACGAGCAGGAACGGGCCTTGCGGCCATGCCAAAAACTGTTTGTGTGAGGGGCTCAGGGGTGCGCATTTGCTCTTCACGAGTTCTTAGCGCACTTGGAAGAATGGGTGTACCTGACTTTGATGAAACTGATTTCGGTGGAACTGAGTATGCCATGGCAATGCACTCCGTTGTCTTATTTATTGCAAGGAAAAAGTAAGACAACGGCGTGCTGCGTTTATTACAAACAAACCTGTTAGGAATATCCAGAAGCCTCAGCAGCAGCCTCAGTAGAAAAGATTCCTTTCAGACGGGGTAACTCTGCATAGGTGGCCAATAGTCTGTCACCAATGGGTTTTAATGCCTCATATCGTTTCTGATTGGTGAGAGCCTGTAACTCATCACTTAAGTGGCCTTTGTACTTTGTAAATATGCGGTTTATGGACTTCATATTTACACAATCACATATCGCCATTGCCACAAAGTCCCGGGCCATGTTTTTCCCTTTTTCTGTTCTTAGATACTCTGGTGTCATCATATCCAGGCACCGGTACAGGGTTTCATTGGTAATCTGTTTATACACCTCATAGCAATCAAAACCCGCACGCTGAATATATTGCATAAACAGTGCGTGCTTATCACAGAAATTTTTGGCAGCTATCTCTGACTTCTTATCTTTAACCTTATAAAACAATCCATCTATATCTTTGAAACGAATACCACAACCGCAGTGGGATACTTTGCTTTTTCTGGTGATTGTGGCAAATTCACATCCCCGGCTACGGCACATTTTCAGAAGATGCTGGGTATATTCCTCATCCGTTCCAGACTCAAATACACTGTCCAGTATTTTCCATGGGCTGTTTCTGGCAGGGTCGGGTTCAATTACCTTGACACCATGTGCGCGAAGATTCTGCCTGATACCTGGCAGAGTCCACTTTTTCCATTCGCATTCAGGAGTGTCCACTGTTACTGGCATATAAAGGCCACTACGCAATAGAGTCGCAGTCAGGTTGTTTCTTTTCTTAATCACTGATGGGCAGTTAAAGTCCAGCAGTTTGCCAGCAGCCGTATCCATCATTCGGAACAAGTACTGACCAGATAGCTGTTCATACAAAGGGTGCGCGGGGTGTAAAACCTGCAGGATATGCATTAAACGATCACCGTCTGTGTAAAAGTTAACCCGCCGGAAGTAGTAATAGAAAACCTGGATATGGCCAACACGCCAATCCTTATCCGGTTCTCGAAAAACACCGTTATCAGGTATGCGTACGGGCTGTCTTTTTATTCCATCACGCCCCCGCTTGGTACGGTTCCACTCGGAGATACGATCTTTGGCATCACCACCTTTAGTAAGGGCATGAGTACTGCGTGCTGTGAGAGAACAGACATACTGACCTAATGCTTTAAAGTAGGCATCTGTCTCCTTCTTTAATAATCGCATTGCCCCCTGAGTGAGTATCCCCGGCTCGCAGGCGCCACACTTATAAAGGGCATAACGACACAACTCTATTGTCCATTCCGTGAAATGAAGCTTGAGTTCAAGCCAATAAGGCACCGGCGTTCCCTGAAGAGCATCAAGCAGCGGCTGTAACCGACCATCATCACAGCTTTCAACCAGCCTGCGCAGCGTGGCCTTACTTCTAATCTGACAGGCAAAATGTTTTTCGTAGAATTCTGGTTCATCCATAGAAAAACGCTTCCAACATGCAGAGCTGTAGTCATAAAACAGTTCTTCGCCTTTTTCGATAGGCCGTTTCGCACGAACATACAACTCATACTCTCCTGGCTCTGGAGGAGAGTGCTCTGATGGCATGGATACAATTTCTACGTTGGCAGGCTGGAATGCATTAAAACCATCATTCATAAAGCTGCCACCACCAAGACTATCTTTCGGATCCTGATAACCGTGAACAACCCGGTTTTGATTCACACCCCGTATATGGCTCCAGACTGTTACGTCCTTAACTTGCAGCAGCTCCTTTCGACGCTTGGGTGTAATATCTTCCACGATACCGTCATACCAGGTAATAAACTCACCTTCTTCAAAAACCTGGTCAGCAAACAAGCCGTTACCAGCATCAGGAATGGTACTTTTACGCACGCTGATTCCTTCACCAATTGCGTGCATCTGCGCCATGGCACGTGCTTTCAAAGACGGATATTTCACTTTCTTGGCTTTAGGTTCTGGTAAACGATAATCAGTGTCAGAACTTATTTTTGAACTTCTCTCATTGAGGGTTCGCTTTCTGGCACTGACATACTCTTCAAAATCAAGGGGTTCTACCAGCACCAGACAAGATTTTTTCACTGACAGAGAAGGTTGCAATGCCGCGGGCTTAGGTGGAGATTGCTTACGCACCTGCCGACGAACCTGAGATGAGAAACAACTCGCTTTCTTCGCTAATGGGGAATGTTGATGTCCACTCTGGCCCAGTTGTCTGGCCTTCAGGCGCATACTTCCGTGGTAATAAAGATCATCGTTCAATTGGATACCGGAACTCTTTCTCTGCATTGCCACCCTCTTCCGCATCATTGCAAAGCAAGCTATATCAAGGCATGAGTATCAGAAAATCACTAACGAGGTGGTTAGCCTAAGCAAACACTGTAATAATCCGCCACGGGATCTACAAAACGGCAGACCGAAATGGATATAACAAAAGCTCTTCGGTATTCGACTCTTCCTTTCGCCGGACTGGCACTGCTACCAGCAGAAGCCGTTTCCGCCGATTATCAGACCTGTCTTTTAAAGCAAATGGAAGTGGCTGCTCCTGATGCGACGGTAGCCTCACTGAAAGCGATTTGTTCAGCCTCCCTGTCATCTCAACCAGCCAGCGATGAGAGCATAACGGTTCCCACTCCATTTGAAGAACGCGTGGCAGTGGAAACAAAAACCCGTAATGAATTATTTGTTATTTCTCCGCACAAACCCAACTATGTATTGCCGCTCTCGTACAACAACACTCCAAATACTACGCCCTATGCCAGTAAGAAATTTCCTTACGACAAAGCAGAAGTGAAGTTTCAGCTCAGCCTGAAGGTAGCTGTTGCAAAAGGCGTGCTCTCTGAGCATGGCGATATTTATGTTGCTTACACCAATCAGTCCTGGTGGCAGGCCTATAACACCGCGATCTCCAGCCCTTTCCGGGAAACCAATCATGAACCGGAAATATTCTATAACCTCGTGATGGATCATGACCTGTTTGGTATGAAAGTACGGGATGTGCAGTTTGGCCTCAGCCACCAATCCAATGGCCGCAGTGGTGATATCTCCCGAAGCTGGAACCGCATGTACGCCTCCATGCTGTTGGAGAAAAACAATTTCTACCTTCACCTCAAACCCTGGTGGCGTATCCCGGAAGACAAAAAGAAATCCCCCAGCGATACCAGCGGTGACGACAACCCGGATATCACTAAATATCTCGGGTATGGCGAGATGAATATGTTCTACAAGCTGGGAGAGCATAACCTTAGCATGATGCTGCGTAACAACCTGCGCTCTGATAATAAGGGAGCTGTACAGCTGGGTTGGTCGTTCCCACTGAGCGACGCAAACAAACTGCGCGGTTATGTGCAGTACTTCAACGGATATGGGGAAAGCTTGATTGATTACAACGCCAGCGTTAGCCGTTTGAGTATTGGGTTTATGCTCACAGACTGGTTGTAAAAACAGTTGGCAGGCAAAAAAAACGGAGCCAGTTGGCTCCGTTTAATGTTCTATCGAGCGTATTGCTTTATAAGATGTGCGGTTAATGGCTGTCTGCCTCCCTGCTCCT
Organism: Parendozoicomonas verongulae; assembly: GCF_009711465.1. Lineage (GTDB taxonomy): Bacteria > Pseudomonadota > Gammaproteobacteria > Pseudomonadales > Endozoicomonadaceae > Sansalvadorimonas > Sansalvadorimonas verongulae. The sequence continues at coordinate 6,719 of NZ_SMME01000803.1, forward strand.
CGGGTTTTCCGGGTCGTTTAAACGACCTCTCTTAAAACTTCGAGTTGCTGCTTCCAGTTCACCACAAAAAAGCATCTTCCAAAACAATCCGTTCGCATGCCTTTATTATTTTTATTGTTCGGCCAGAACAGACTTTATTATTTTTATTGTTGGTCTAATTATTATTTTTATTATGCTTTGGATACTGCAGAAGGCAGGCCACTCCCTCTACAACCCTTTAAAAACAATAGGTTAGAAGCAAGAGTGCTTTTTTCAGACTTGTTGCACCCCGAGTTGTTACACCAGCGTGCACCGTTTCGGTAACACTTTTTTCAGCGGGGGTAACACCCAGTAACAGCTCTTTATAAAGGCAGGTAACAGTGCCATCATCAGCCCATCAGAAATCTGGACTGGACATCAACTATGGACCTCAGCGCCCTGCGTGAAGAGTACACCCGTGACGGATTAAGCCGGGAAGACCTAAACCCCAATCCCACACATCAGTTTACCAAGTGGTTTGAACAGGCTCAGGAGATGCAAATTGCCGAGCCTAACGCTATGAGCGTAGCGACGGTATCGCCAGAAGGTCAGCCCAGTCTGCGCACGGTTCTGCTCAAATATTACGACGACGACGGATTTGTATTTTTTACCAACTACACCAGCAACAAAGCCAAACATATTGCCCACAACCCGAAAGTTGCGTTGATGTTTCTTTGGCTGGGGCTGGAGCGTCAGGTCATTATTCGTGGGGAAGCTGAGAAAATCGGCAAAGCAGAAACCATGAAGTACTTTCTTAGCCGCCCCCATGGCAGCCAATTAGGTGCCTGGTGTTCCCACCAGAGCAGCGTCATCACCGGCCGTAAGATACTGGAACTGAAGCTGGATGAGATGAAGCGTAAGTTCAAACAGGGTGAGGTGCCGGTTCCTTCCTTTTGGGGCGGCTACCGGGTGAAGCCTGAACAAATTGAATTCTGGCAGGGGCGCCCCAGCCGCTTGCATGATCGCTTCTGCTATAGCCGCAATGAGAATCAAGCCTGGGATATTGAAAGGCTTGCTCCCTGATTCAAGGATTTTTCCAGAGCACGCTTTCCAGTTAGAAAGCGTGCTCTTTGATATTCCTCCCTCCTATTGATCAAGAGCAATTTTTCCTCAAATCACCCTCCCTATACTGGCTACGTAATTCCCGAATCAGCGTTACCTACCAAAACACTAATAAAGATTCTTAGGAGGGAAGGTGATGGCCGGCTATACAAGCGACCAGATTCGAAATATTGCTCTGCTTGGCCATGGAGGCAGTGGCAAAACCACACTCTGCGAAGCATTGCTCCACAAAAACAACACCCTCTCCGTGCCCGGGACAATACAGGGGCGCAATACGGTTTCCGATTACACCGACCTTGAAAAAGCTATCGGGCATTCACTTGAAACATCTCTGGTATGCCTGCCCCGTTCACAAACCTGCATTAACATGCTCGATACTCCGGGATACCCTGACCTCTTCGGCCGTGCCTTGGGAGCCTTACCTGCCGTAGAAACAGTGGCTATAGTGATCAATGCCAAGCACGGTGTTGAGCCTGTCGCACGTATGGCCTGGGAGCAAATTAAAGAACGCCACAAATGCGCACTGATTGTTATCAACCATATTGATGAAGCGGATGATCTGGAGTCCGTTCTGGTTGATATTCAAGATACCTTCGGGCCAGAGTGTCTCCCTATCAATCTTCCTACTGAAAGCGACGATGTCGTTGATTGTTATTTCCTCCCTGACAACACAATAGAAACCCGCTTCTCCTCTATAAAAGAAGCCCACAGCCACCTTGTGGATCAGGTTGTCGAAGTCGACGACGCTCTTATGGAACTTTATCTGGAACAAGGGGAAAACATCACAGTTAAGCAGCTGCACGATCCCTTTGAAGCGGCTTTGCGGCAAAACCATCTGGTGCCTGTATGCTTCACCTCTGCAACAACGGGTGCTGGCGTTGATCTGCTTCTTCGCGTGATATCCGAATTAATGCCAACACCTCTGGAAGGCAATCCGCCTCTGTTTGTAAAAGGTGAGGGAGATGATGCAGAAGACGTTTCTGTTGAACCTTTGCCCGATGCTCATGTTATTGCCCATGCTTTCAAACTGACCATGGACCCCTTCATGGGCAAGCTGGGTATTTTCCGGGTGCATCAAGGCACTGTCAGAAATGGTAGTCAGCTGTATGTGGGTGACGGCCGTAAACCCTTGCGTATCTCCCATCTCGTCAAGCTGCAAGGCAGTGAGCATATCTCTGTCGATAAAGCGTACCCTGGGGATATCTGTGCGATTGCCAAAGCAGAATCTCTTTACTTTGATGCGGTATTACATGATTCCCACGAAGAGGATCATTTCCACCTTCGCCCGCTGAACTTCCCTCCTCCCATGGCCAGCATTGCCGTTGCCCCGGCTCGTCAGGGTGATGAACAAAAAATCTCCGATATTCTTCATCGCATAGCCTCAGAAGATCCCAGCCTGCGTATTGAGTTTCGTGAACGCCAAAACGAGACGGTTCTCCTTGGTTTGGGTGATGTTCACCTCAAGACGGTGCTGGATAAAATGTCATCTGTGTACAAAATAGATGTCGTCACCCATGAGCCGAACATTGCCTACCGGGAAACCATTACCAAAACGGCGGAGGGCCACTACCGTCATAAAAAGCAGAATGGTGGCTCCGGCCAGTTTGGTGAAGTCTTCCTGCGAGTAGAACCTCTGGAGCGCGGCGCAGGCTTCGAGTTTGTTGATAAGGTGGTCGGGGGTGTTATTCCCGGACAATATATTCCCGCCGTGGAAAAAGGTGTTCGTGAAGTTCTTAAGGAAGGTGCTACAGCAGGCTATCCGCTCCATGATGTGCGGGTCACAGTTTACGATGGCAAGCACCACCCAGTAGATTCCAAAGAGATCGCTTTTGCCACTGCAGGTAAAAAAGCCTTTATCGACGCCGTGAAAAAAGCAGCTCCTGCCATCCTTGAACCTTATGTAACAATGGAGATTAAAGCCCCCCAGCAATGCATAGGTGATATAACTGGTGATCTTGCCAGCACTCAGGGTATGGTCACCGGTACTGAGGCTGACAGCAACAACCAGCTCACTATTCTTGCCAGCGCACCATTATCTTGTGTGACTAACTACAGTAATCGCCTGAAAGCACTCACGGCAGGAGAAGGTCAGTATCTGTCTCACTTTAGCCACTATGCAGTAGTACCTGCCGACATTCAGAAGCAACTCATATCGGCTTGGAAGCACAATGATCAGGAGTGATTTAAGCTCTTAAAAACTACTTATCCACAAAATCACAAAAGGCTCCCACCAGGGAGCCTTTTTTATCCACATCAAACAATCTACAAACTACTCTCCTGTTATTAACCCGTTGTCTACGGGAAATAAACAGCACGCTGTGGATAACTTCTCGCTTAAACTTTACCCACAGCATCCGTTGGACATCCTATGGATACTCTGTGATAAGGCCCCCATAAGCTGTGCAAAGGCTTTTTATAACCTCCTGATAAGCTGTTCTCTTTTATATTGTTCAAAAAACGAGCAGCTAAAGACGACCAAAACTTCATCGAAATCCGTATTTTTGGCTAAATTCCTTACCGAGCAGGAGCAGACACTCTCTCACAGGTTATTCGCGCCTGAACACAGGTTGCTACCTGCTTATACACACCTGATGAACTGAGAAAAATCAGGCAGGCATTATTGCTTTTACCAGTTGCAACAAGAGACATTCCGAGCAAGACTAATTATTCACTTGAAGTAGAAATCAAACGGCCCAAATTCAGCATTAACTCGACACTCGCGCAAACGCTCATAGCTCAAAAGGAGCCAGCCATGTCCAGAAAAATGTTCGCCAGGCTACCCCAGCTTCTGTTGGCAACCGCATTGATCGCAACCTCACCGGTTGCTCTCTCTTCACAAGCTCTGCCCCCTGACACACAAGGCTTTGGCAAGGTTGTACACAGTAGTGGGGTGAGCATATCCGGGTTGTGGATAAAAGAAGATCGGCACTTTAGTGCACCCATTTCCGCCTTTAACCTGTTCTCTCTCGATACCAAGAGTTGCGGCATTCTGGATTTTGAATTGAGTCTGACAGGGTTAACCTGCACGAACTGTCGTACGAATACAGCCATTCTAAAGAGCTGCAATATTCCCAGAGATAATACCGGCTGGCATTTATAAGTGACTTGAAGACAACTGGCTCTGTAAGAGAGCCAGCTGTCTATTTTCCTACCATTTCTACACGTAATTGGATTGCACGCGAACTATTTTGGGAGGATGTGTTTCGTATTACCAGCCCACTGTGGGCGTCCGATCTGTCCGTTCCTGTGCCACCGATAGTTATCCACTCTCCCAGCTTGCCTGATACGGTTGTGGACAGGTGACGGGTACTGATTGACTGGCTTTCATGCTGGTCGTCGGTCTGGTTAATCTTCAGCTGCCCCCCCTCACCTACAAGACGTGCTGTGACATAGAAGCCCTGGTCTGCAGCTTTATATTCTGTGATCGCCTGTCGATTGCCAAAGCTGTCGATTCTGTGGGTTGTTACAGGTTTTGATGTTCCCACTGCAATATAAGCGGGTATACCTTCCGTTGCCCGTAAACTCTGCAGACCATCCTTGTTCACAGAAGAACTGTTGCTGCGAATGACTACACGAGCCGGATGACTGCTCTCGCCAATCTGTACCCTTCCATTGCCAAAGGTGCCACTTACGGACACTCCATCACTGGAGGTATCAAAATGCTGAGGCATGCGCACGGAAATCAAAAACTGCCGGGATGCCTTGTCAATTTGTTGCAATAACTCTTCAACGGTTTTCTGCTCATTGTGAGTAACACTCAGAATCAGCTGGTTATTAAACGATGTAACCGTCGCACCGTCTGGCAGAATAGCTTTTACTGCTGGCACAATCTGCTCCGGCACTGTATGAACCAGAGGTACCACGACCACATGCCTTTGAGCTGCAAAAGTAAAAGACGAGAGCGACACCAGCCCATACGCAATGAAAGTGAAAAACCTCCACCTTTTGCTTCTTATTTCCATAAATCCCAATCCTGAGTTTGACAGACCAGCAAGCCCCTTCGATGCTGTTCTCGGCTTTAAACGTAGCCCGAACGTGTATTCTTAGAAGTATATGAGGTTTGTCATGGTTTATAGAAATACGGCCCCGGCCCTGTTGCTGAAAGCCGTTCTCAGCGCCAGCCTGATCACAACCGGAGCTGCTTTTGCAGATGCGGCCAGTGATGAAGATAATGAGAACCCGTTTGCCGACAAGGCCGGGTGCTTTAACAGCATCACCCTGCAAACAGCTGACGATGTCACCCACGCTCTGGTCGATTACCTGCGGGGCAAAACCGTGACACTGACCGGAGAACTCAGCCAGATTCCTCCCATGCAGAAAATTCCCCTGAAAAGCCACCGGGAGACTGGCGTGCTTGCTGAATATTACCCTTATGTTTTCAAAGCCACTGTTGAGGGTGTCTCTCTTCCCTCCCTGATTTTTTACTCCAAAACCGAACGGGAAGAAGGTTCTGCAGAAGTCAGCGGCATTTTTAATGAACAGAATGCCAAAACAGGAACCCAGGGCAGTGGCATGCTTTATTTGAAAGAAACAAATAGTTGATTCTGCCTTTGCAACAGGCTGCCAGCCCAGTCAGCTCCCCTGTACTGACGGGGCTGGAACAGTGCACAATGACGGGCAGAATCAATAACAGGAAATAATGATGATTCTGGCGATACCAGCCCTGCTTATACTCACACTCGTATTCGGCCCGCAACTCTGGGTTCATTATGTATTGAAACGCCACAGTGTTCACCGGTCTGATTTACAGGGAACCGGAGGCGAGCTGGCACAACATCTGATTCAGCGCTTTGAATTGGACGCTAAAGTACGTATGGGAGCAGCAGGGGAAGATTATTACGACCCGGAAAAGCGGGTGGTTTCCCTCTCACCCGAGCACTATGAAGGTAAATCCATCGCAGCAGTCGCTGTTGCCGCCCATGAAGTTGGGCATGCTATCCAGCATAAAGAGAAACACCCCGGCTTTATGCGCCGTCAGCGTCGTATTCGAACCGCTATGGCTATTGAACGTTTCAGCGCTATTGCCCTGATGGTCAGCCCAGTCATATTCCTGCTGACCCGCGTCCCCCAAAGCACATTTCTAACCGCTGTAATCGGCGCCATTGGTATGCTTGCCGTGGTGTTGGTGCAGTTTATGAACCTGCCGGTGGAAAACGATGCCAGCTTCAATAAAGCTCTGCCCATTCTTGAAGAAGGCTACCTTATGATCAGCGACCAACCCGCCGCAAGACAGGTTCTGAAGGCCGCTGCTCTTACCTACGTAGCTGCAGCTCTTGCCAGTTTGCTGAACCTGGGCCGGTGGATTGCTGTTCTCAGAAGATAGCCTTATAGTGCGCCGCCTTTGGCTGTTGTCTTTACTGCGGAATCTGAACCTATGTCCTTGTCCCAATCATCCCTTCCTGAAAGCACCGATGTTGTCGTTATTGGTGCAGGTGCAGCCGGGCTGATGTGTGCGCTCACAGCTGGCCAAAGAGGTCGGCGGGTTCTGGTTCTGGATCATGGCAAGCGCCCGGGCCGCAAGATTCTGTTATCCGGTGGCGGGCGGTGCAATTACACCAATATGTACACTGAAGCGGCAAACTATCTGTCCGCCAACCAACACTATTGTAAATCGGCTCTTAGCCGTTTCAGTCAGTGGGACTTTCAGGCACTGGTTGATAAACACGGTATTGCCTGGCATGAGAAAACCCTTGGCCAACTGTTCTGTGATAACAGCTCCAGGGAAATTCTCGATATGCTGCTGACAGAATGTGATCTTCCTACTGTATCCATTCACACAAAGGTTGATATCCAGAGCGTTGATACTCTGGATAGTGGCCTGTTCACCATTGCCACCAGCCAGGGAAGCGTGAAAACAGAATCACTGGTGATTGCCACCGGTGGGCTCTCATTCCCCACTATGGGTTCCACCGATCTTGGTTATCGCATTGCTAAACAGTTTGGCCACGAAATTGTTCCTGTTCGTCCGGCACTGGTACCTTTCACTCTCGATCTGAAAGAGCTGAAAACGTTTGACGGATTATCCGGTATCAGTACAGATGTGGTTGCCAGCTGTAATGGCCATAGCTTCCGTGAAGCTTTGCTGTTTACACACAAAGGTTTGAGTGGACCTTCTATTCTGCAGGTGTCCAGTTATTGGCAGAAGGGAGATGAAGTGGAAATCAACTGGCTGCCGGATGTGGATGTCCCTCAATGGCTCGAAGAGCAAAAAGCCGCTCGCCCCAAAGCCTCTCTCACCACAATTCTCTGTGAACATCTGCCAAAACGTCTGGCATCGGCACTCGCACAGCTCATTGGAGAAGAAAAGGAGGCCAGCCAGTGGCGCAGAGAAAGCATGCAGCGCATGGAACAGGTACTCACCGCATATTGTCTAAAGCCAAGCGGCACAGAGGGTTATAAAAAAGCAGAAGTGACGATTGGCGGTGTAAACACTAATCAACTGTCGTCCAAAACCATGGCAAGCCGACAACAGGACAACCTTTACTTTATTGGGGAAGTTGTGGATGTGACCGGACACCTGGGGGGGTTCAACTTCCAGTGGGCCTGGGCATCTGGGCATTGTTCGGGGCTATTTGCATAATTTTTCAACTTATAAGTACCCGGACCATTGCTTTCGCATAGTCTGACGGCGTCTTTTTCCGCCCTTGCTGCGTCACAGCTCTGGTCACGTTGCGGGCTACGCTCCCGACGTTGTTCCTTGAAGCGCGAAAAAACCCACTCGCCATCATTATGCGAAAGCAATGGTCCGGGTACTTAAAAAAAGCAGGCTCCTGAAAATCATGAACCTGCTTTTACCTTTCTTAAGAGATCACCTTGTCCTTACATTTTCCGAGTCGCTCTTTCCATCTTTTGATACAACCACATTTGGAATGGCGATGAGTTTTTATCCACTACGAGAATCTCACCCTTGTGGGACAGGAACCATCCCAACATATCATTGGCCCTGCTAATATTCTTGAAAGTTTCTGACGCTTTTTCAATGACACTCTGTTCTTGTCCTGAAAACTTATCAGGGTGATGTATCTTAGATATCTGTCTGAAAGCCTTAACCAGACGCTCGGTATTATCGTCAGACAACAAACCCTGCACATTCTCCAGCGGTTTATCTGCTGGGTAGTTATCAATCAGTACCTGCTGCGCCTTTTCCAGTTCACTTCTATGAACCAGACGATCAGCAATGCGTTCCTGGAATATACCCCCCTTAAAAACCCGCCCCAGGAATAGCTGATTCAAATCGGACATCTTCCATCCATCAGAGTACATCTTCTCCATTGCAAAGTTGGCGCCTTTGATAACCACCGGTTTGGTCGCTTTGGTCGCTTGGGTCAGCATGAAGTGATTAAACCATTTCGGAACCCTGTACTGGGTATATTGCTTATCCTGCTCAGTAGGAATTGTCAGCACCTTGGTTGACAAAAAGTAACCATCTGCAAGAGATAAACTGTACTTACCACCCAGTGTCAGAGAGCTATCGTCTTCAACTTTCACATCTTCCAGAGAAGCACTTTCGTAAACAGAAACGATTGCTGTCTGTTGTGTCTGGCTATCTATAGACAGACTCACTGTTCCCAGTGGAAAGGCCGTTTCATCACCCTCTGATAATTCCAGCCACCGGGTAATAATATTGATGGCTGCGGGAGAGAGGGCAGAGCGAGAATTAACCAGTTTACTCTTTTTACTTTTCGAATGTACCAGGTCAATCAGCCATGGTTTACTCTTACCTCCCATATTGAAACGAACCGTCCTGGATTCGCCACTTGCCTCCTTGTAAGACAAAACAAAGTACCCGTCATTTCCCATGTAGGGGGATACTGTTTCAATATTCACACTGGACACACCAGCCTGATCCATAGCGTATGATAAAGCAGAGAACTCGGAGTGACTCCGGTCTTTAATCGGCGTGCCTTGAATACGGCTGAATGTCATACGGGTGTAGCCAAAGCTGCTGTTGTCGTAATCAATTTGAATCAGAAGATTGGCAGCTTCCAGCCCATCAAGATACACCCGTTGCTGACCGTACTCCGCTCCAGAACGATAGTATTGAACATGGCTTGCCATAGCGCTGAGAGCACTCAAGGATGCCATGGTGAAAGCGCCCCTCTGATACCCGACAAGAAGATTGGTGGCGCTAATGTCTGCAAATACTGCCCACAGCCCTGCCTCGTGATAGTTTTTCAAGATATTCCGGACAAAAAGAACGGTCGAAATAATGGGAAGAAACCCAAAGGCTAAAGACTGGCCTGCAAATCCCAAGTTTGAATCAGAAAAATTATTCTCATTATTGTGGTACTGAATACTGATGGCATTCAATATAATCTGGGAAACAGCCTGAAGCCCCATTTGGGATACCAACCACCACCAGGAACTGGAATTCAGCCCTTCCAGCACGACAATACGACTCCCCATTTGCACAACCATGCCCTGATCGGAAGAGAATACGGGGATAGCAGAGATGAAGCTGTTTCTCTGAGCAGAGTCTGCGGTCGTCTCTACAGGGTTTCTACCCTCCTGACCGACAGAAAAACCAGCTTCTGCTGCCGAAAAACTGGATGCCCCCCACAAAAGTGGTGCTATTAGAATAGGTTTTAACAAAGAACGTATACGCATCTATTTTTCCTGAGAGTCAGAGTCTCAACCCTTGAAAGAGCTGTAGTTATAGAAGAGACCTCTGGTTTTTCCTGCTCAGAAACAAAAATACGAAGATAATTACAAACCGTAATAATATGTGATGCTATCCGCTTGAAAGTCTTTCATCTCAATCAATACAAGGGCCACCGTACAATTTCTTACATTGCTAAGTTATTTACCATTGATCTGCATTGATAAGTATCACTACTCAAAAACGGCAAAGCAGTGTATAAGCAGCTTTATAATTCTTCACGATTTCGACGAAGAATAAGCACTCAACCCATAAACAATAAGTACCGCCTGATTTATGAACTGCTTCTCCCATTCTTTCTTTAAGACTCCTGCTATTACATCTGCACTCACAGGTGTTCTGCTGATGTTCTCAGTTCAACCTGCTGCAGCGGTGACCAACATTATCCCTTCCCCGCCCTCCATCAATGCCAAGGGCTATATCCTGATGGATTATGAATCCGGGGAAATCATTGCTTCCAAAAATGCGGACGACCGCCTTGCACCCGCCAGCCTGACAAAAATGATGACGGCTTATGTAATCGGGCAGGAAATTAACAGTGGTCGGATGTCGTTTGACGACACGGTGACTATTAGCCGTAACGCCTGGTCCCGGAACTTCCCGGACTCGTCAAAGATGTTTATTGAACCCGGCGATCAAATCAGCGTGGCAAATCTGAGCCGAGGTATCATGGTACAGTCTGGCAACGATGCCTCTGTCGCCATGGCAGAGCATATTGCGGGTTCTGAAGGTACTTTTGTTGCCCTGATGAACAGCTGGGCCGACAAGCTGGGAATGATAAATACCGAGTTCACCAATGCCCACGGTCTCGATAGCACCAATATTGGTACATCCCCCCACGATATGGCGATTCTGTCTCGCAGCCTTATTCGGGACACGCCCAAGATGTACTCCATTTATAACGAGAAGAGCTTCACCTGGAATGGCATCACCCAGAACAACCGTAACCAGCTGCTGTGGGATCGCTCACTGAATGTTGACGGTATAAAAACCGGCTACACATCCAACGCCGGTTACAGCCTGGTGACCTCTGCCACACAAGACGACATGCGCCTTATTTCTGTAGTGATGGGTACTGCCAGTCAACGAGCGCGTATTCAGGAAAGTCGCAAACTGCTCACCTACGGTTTCCGCTTTTTTGAGACAGACACACTGCTCGAGGCCCACGCTCCTGTTTCCCAACAAACTGTATGGCAAGGTGCTGAGAGTGAACTGACCGCGACAGTCGAAGAAAACATCGCTATCACGCTGCCACGAAATCAGCTGAAAAACGTGAAAGCCGAATTCGAATATCAGGCTCCTCTGAAGGCACCTATTGCCCGGGGAGATGTGATTGGTCAGGCCACCTGGCGTCTTGGAGATCAAATCCTCAGAGAAGTGCCACTTGTGGCTGCTGAAACCATTGAACGGGGCGGTTTCTTCAAACGCCTTCTGGATAGCATAAAGCTGTTCTTCAGTAACCTGTTAGGCAGTCTTTTCTAGCAACCAGTCGGACGGAACAGTCTCGCAAGCATTGGTTTGTGGGGCTGGTCTTGTTCGAAAAGCTATCGGAGTTTGTCACTTCTTCTTTCTCTATAGGAATTAGGTTTTTAAATCTCTTTAAAGGGGGCTTTCAAAACGGCTGCGGCAATTACCAACCCATAAGAAGTACTCTAAGTTGTTGACACCAAAAAGCATTCTCTCTAATATTCGCCTCGCTCGCTGGGGACGACATGAAACGAACTCAACAACGAGCAGCGAATAAGATGCCCAGGTGGCGGAATTGGTAGACGCGCTAGCTTCAGGTGCTAGTGTCCGAAAGGGCGTGGAAGTTCGAGTCTTCTCCTGGGCACCAATCATCTTATTCAGCACACCTTCTCAGAAACGAGAAATTGCCCAGATGGCGGAATTGGTAGACGCGCTAGCTTCAGGTGCTAGTGTCCGAAAGGGCGTGGAAGTTCGAGTCTTCTTCTGGGCACCAAATTCCGAAAAACCAGCTTCTCTGAAGCTGGTTTTTTTATGCCGGTAACAAATACATTCCCCTTAAATACACTTCTGGTTTCATTCATTTACTTTGTCCCATCGGCCTCGGTAAAAGTGCTACATTCACATCATCAAAGGCCATAATTTCTTCTTCTGTGCCTACTGTTGGAAGCGTTTTGGCACGGTGCAAAGCCATCCAGCGGGAACTGGTACGACTCCACACATCTTGTCGCTCTCCTGTAATCACAAAGCCCTCTTTTATAACATCTTCGTAGCTCTTCCCTTTATAAGCCATCAAATAATCATTGATGATCATCCCCGTACGATCCTTCCCCGACACACAGTGAACAACAATAATTTTGGGCTTCCCGCTCTGATCAAGCACCTCGCTATGAAGATCATCCACAACTTCCGCTGTTGAAAGACCAAGATGGCGACGATATGGCACCAACAAATCACGAGCCCACTTAGGCAACCATTTGGCAGATAAAAAGGAGCCTAACTGGGGGTAATTCCGAAACTCCCTGTTTTCCTGTGCTTCAAACCAGGATTTCTCCACAGAATACTCCTCATATTCAGCCCAGGGATGCATCAGGTTAAAGCTAATAATTTTCCTGGTGGACAAATCACGACTCATCCCTTCTGGCAGAACATCTCGAATACCCTCATAAAACTCCTCTTCAGCAAAAGCACCTTTAATAGCTGGGTTCGGCATGCGGATAATCACATTTTGACCAACATGATCGACAAGTCGCACTCTTGTGGAATCAAACTCACTCCTATTGAAAACAGGAAGTGTGATATTGCGAATGTTTCGAATAAAGGTAGAAGCTCGAGCACCCGGCGCACCTGTACTACGCACCCACCATTCCCATAAGTTCCCTGCACTCACAGACTCAACCAGGAACAGAAAAAACAAACCGACACACACTCGCGCAATTTTGGCTAACGGCACCCCATTCTCCATATCTGGTTATCATTAGGGTCTGTTTAGATTTCGTGGTCAAACTCAGCATTCCCGAGGGTAGCTATGAAGCGATCATGAAACCTCAATAGATCTAGGACGTAGGTATAGATGAGAATTGGCGTTAAGCCATAGCCATTAAACTCTCACGAGTTTTCCAGAAAATGTTCTGCCTTTCTTTAAGGAGAGTGTTGACAAAAACAGGGCTTATCCATAATATTCGACTCCGTTGCCGGCATAGCTCAGTTGGTAGAGCAACTGACTTGTAATCAGTAGGTCCCGAGTTCGACTCTTGGTGCCGGCACCATATTTACCTTGTATATCAAGGGCTTAGAAGCCTCCGTAGACGACGGGGGCTTTTTTGTATCTGAGTTTTGGGGAAGTGGTTACTTCTGTTGGCTACTCTTTTTGTGTCGCTCCCAGAAAAAAGGCAACTTTTCTGAGGAACACAAAAAAGGGAGCTGGCGAACCAGCTCCCTTTTGGCAGGACAATCAGAACAGCATCAGATCATGAAATAATTC
>NZ_SMME01000627.1:0-915 GCF_009711465.1 Parendozoicomonas verongulae
AACAACAATAGCGGGAGCAATGGTCAGGATCAGCCAAAAATATGAGGCATTTGCAGCAAGCATAACATCTGATTCAACCTAGGCACGAAAGGCTAGTCGATGAGTAAGATAGCGATTTTTTTTAAATCCCGTCTCCCTTATTTTTGGTTCGCTGTCTCTTGCACTGGGCGTCGTGGCTGCCCCGGCGGTGAGAATTAAGCAAGCTGGCCGAAGCAAAGGTGACACCACAGGGACAGGTGGTGTTCCGCTTTCCCTTGCATTGGGCGTCGCGGCTTCCCCGGCGGTGAGAATTAAGCAAACTGGCCGTATCAAAGGTGGCGCCGCAGAGACAGGTGGTGCCCCGCTTCCCTCTACACCGGACGTCCCTGCTGCCCTGGCAGTGAGAGTTAAGCAGGCTGACCGAAGCAAAGGTAACGCCACATTGGCAGGTGGTGCTCTGCTTTCCCTTGCATTGGGCATCGTGGCTGCTCCGGCGGTGAGAGTTAAGCAGACTGACCGTATCGAAGGTGGTACCACAGGAGCAGGTAGTGTTCCGCCTCCCCTTACATCGAGCGTCATTACTACGCTGGCGGTGGGAGTTGAGCTGACTGACCGAGTCAAAGGTGGAGCCGCATAAGCAGGTGGTGTTTCGCTTCCCCTTACAGCGGACATCTTTACTACCCTGGCAGTGAGAGTTAAGCAGGCTGACCGAAGCGAAGGTCGCGCCGCAGGGGCAGGTAGTGTTCCGCTTCCCCGTGCACCGGGCATCCTTGCTGCTCTGGCGGTGAGAGTTAAGCAGGTTGAAAGAAGCGAATGTGACGCCGCAGAGGCAGGTAGTGTTCCGCTTCCCTCTACGAACTGCCCCCTTCTCCTTTTGGCTTAATACTTCTACTTCCTGTGCAGGACTATCGTAGTCCAGATCATCTGGGGCTATTG
>NZ_SMME01000627.1:1207-2267 GCF_009711465.1 Parendozoicomonas verongulae
CGATGGGGAATCAACCTTGCTGGGAGCTGCGGTGCAGGTAGAGCCCTCTGCTATCAGCCCAAGGGTTTCCTTGTCCTGGCGTGGCAGCGTGATTCTGGATGGACTCCCATCCCCCTGGCACAGCAGGCTATTTTCTGGATCCGGTACACAGAATGTGTCGTCCAAAGGCTGAACGACGGGTGATGATGTGCGGATACGGCCTGTTGAGATGATATCGGCCTCCCCTTCACCTGTTGGCACAACAAGCGTGCAGCTAATCACCTGTTTGTCTATACCCGCATCAGTAACAATAGCGGGAGCTACGGTCAGGATAAGAAGCCATGAGGTATTTGCCAGCCTTTGCAACGAGCATAACATCTGATTCAACCCAAGCACGAAAGGCTAGTCAATGAGTAAGATAGCGGTTCTTTTTAAATACCGTCTCCTTTCTTTTTGATCGGCTGTCTCTTGCACCGGACGTCGTTGCTAATCCGGCGATGAGAGTTAAGAAGGCTGACCGTATCGAAGGTAGTGCCGCAGGGGCAGGTGGTGTTCTGCTTCCCCTTGCATCGTGCGTCTCTGCTGCTCTGGCGGTGAGCGTTAAGTCGGCTGATCGTATCGAAGATAGTGCCACAGGGGCAGGTGGTGTTCCGCCTCCCCTTGCACCGAACGTCGCTGCTGCTCTGGTAGTGAGTTTTAAGCCGGTTGGCCGAATCGAAGATGGCGCCGCAGGGGCAGACGGTGTTCCTTTTCCCCCTGCACTGAGCATCTTTGCTGCCCTGACGGTGAGCGTTAAGCAGACTGACCGAATCAAAGGTGGCGCCGCAGAGGCAGGTGGTGTTTTGCTTCCCCTTGCACCGGGCGTCGCTGCGCACCCGGCGGTGAGAGTGAAGCAGGTTGACCGTATCGAAGACGGCACCGCAGGGGCAGGTGGTGTTTTGCTTCCCCATGCACCGGACATCACTGCTGTTCCGGCGGTGAGTGTTAAGCAGGTTGGCTGAATCGAAAGTGGTGCCACAGGGGCAGGTAATATTCTGCTTCCACTTGCACTGGGCATCACTGCTGCCCCGGCGGTGAGAGT
>NZ_SMME01000665.1:0-667 GCF_009711465.1 Parendozoicomonas verongulae
GGGGATGCCACAGGATCTGTCAAAATCCACTGGCCCCCTTGAGAGTGCTTTATATCGTCAATGGCAGCAGTGCTGGTTTACACGATGCTACGGCGACACAGGTGTTCGTGCAGAGCAGGTTTTTCCTCTGAACACGGTTCAGACCATGACTCTGGCGATAACAGCTAATCAACCTTATCTGGTAGAAGCAGCGAAACGAATGGAGGCTATGGACTTTGAAGCTGAGATAAACTGGCCTGCCTGCTGGCAGGAACTCCAGAGTGTTTTAAATCTGCCTGTTGCCAGCTATTGCCAGAGCGAGCCGGAGGCCAGTACTCAGCTAACAGATGCTATGGATACGCAACCTCTTTCCAGCTATTGCCATGATGAGCCGGAGAAAAGTACTCAGCCAGCAGCTGCTATGGATACGCAGGCTCAGTTGCCACAACCTACCAGAAGACCACTGGACAGAATAACAAACTATGAGCACTTTCCTAAGCCATGTATCACTTGCAAAAAGGTTTTTCAGGCTCTCGGCCATAACCCACGGATGACTCGTTTGCGCGTATATGATATTGCTGAGACTCCCGCAGGTGGCCTGATAACCATAAGGTCGGGGCATGGTGAGTATGGTCTGGAAACTGTGTTACCGGGAACGTTGTCAGCCAGTGATCCTATACCTTTAGCC
>NZ_SMME01000665.1:899-1971 GCF_009711465.1 Parendozoicomonas verongulae
CGAATCATCATTATGGTCAGACCTCCCTGGCGTGGGAACGTAAACAGTGGCTCTTTTTACCCGGTATGACCCCCGATGAAACGATCATTGCTATGCGCACCGAGCCTGAAAAGGAATGCAGTGTCATTAAAGATCGCTATAGTGGGCTGCATATGGTGTTTATTCCAGAGGCGCAGCCCGGCGAAGAAGTCACTGTCCACTATGTAATAGAAATCAGAGACAAAACTGAAAACACGAAAAAAACAGAAGATGTATTGGTTTCTGAACGGCCCGATGCGACTTGCTCGAAATACATGAGACAGTCTATAGACAGACTGTTTGCCCCGGAATCACTGGCAGCCCTTCCCGAGGGACAAAAAGAAGAGCTGTTAGCGATAAAAGATGCCCCGGATCAAAGTCAACGTATCAGGCTTATCAAGAATTATTGTCGGTACTTCAGAGGGACATCGGCAACCGAGGAGGAAAACCTGTTATTTTCCCTGCTGAAAGAAAGGCAGGGAGCCTGCCGTCACCGTGCTCCGGCATTTATCGCTCTGTGTCGCTATTTCAATATCCCGGCAAGACACGTTGCCAGTGAAATTCATAGTTTTCCTGAATACTCACTGGATAACGGGAACACATGGAGAGCTCAGGACTTGGGTGGTGCACCAGGAGATCTCTCGGTGCATGTCCCCAACTTTCAGTCTGTCGTGTGCGGGCTGGCGTTGACTGGCATCAATCAGTGGATGGCTCAGTTTTTCCGTAACATGAATCCTGAAAAGATAGCTGCACTGGCAAGGGCTCTTGGGATCAGTTCGGAAGAAATCATCCAGTCGTTACAAAGTGGTACAGCATTACCGGCAAGTGCGACATCAGTTCGAAGAATCGTCGATATTATAAGAAATCTCTGGGAGGCGAGGCCAGACAGTAACGCCTTTGTCCTGGGGAGTGAGATATTAAAAAGTGAGGAAAAACCTGATATCGAACAACGTTCTCTGTTAGGAAGCTGGTTTGGTGACCACAGTTCACTCGCTTCGGCGGTAGGTGGTTTGGTACGTTCGGATCAACCTGTTGATATTGTGTTACAAGAGCT
>NZ_SMME01000665.1:1981-2097 GCF_009711465.1 Parendozoicomonas verongulae
GCAGATTATTTGTATCAGACAGCTCATGTTGATGGAGAGGGGATAACTGTCTGCTGGCTTGATGCTGAGGCCGGATTGGCGAAGCATCAAATAGGGCACCATGTTCCTCAATCAAC
>NZ_SMME01000665.1:2107-2733 GCF_009711465.1 Parendozoicomonas verongulae
GGTCCAGAGCGGCGTGGTCTGCCACATGGACTGGCAATATTCCATGGTCTGTGTACTCACTTCCCTGAGCATCAATTCACCTCAATTTATAGCTATTGCTCAGGTCGCTATTCAACAAAATTGGCTTGAACCGGCCAATTGCCCTTATACCAGGGCAAGGATACTTCATGACCTCTTGAAAAAGATGGACACTGTCAATGAGCTCAAACCATTGGTTCAGCACCCTTTGAAAAACTGGTATGACCATTTTTGGGGTAAAGAAAGAGATATGGACGGCTACATCAGGAGGGTACTGGACGCTGCTTCACCCTTAACCCTGCCAAGGTACAGTGGATATTCCCCCATACTGGAGGCCAATCTGAAAATAGATAATCTGACACCCACCTGGACAGAAGAGCCGGAAGGTGTTCCGGATATAGGCAGGCTGCTCACCGGTCTCCCTGCTTTTTCAGTATTCAAAACCAGAACAAGTCAGTATCGCCCTGTCATTCTGTTTGGGGCCCCCTGGTGGAATTCTACAAGCCTGGAGAAGAAAGCTCATGAACTCAGTGAGCATCATTGGCAACCTTGTCTTGATGAAGAAGCATGGCGTAAACGGTTATTAGTTATTTCTGATAAATATTCTG
>NZ_SMME01000665.1:2782-3280 GCF_009711465.1 Parendozoicomonas verongulae
CGCTTATGACGGAGGTAAGAAGTTATTATAAGTGGGATATCTACGGACACTACCTCAGAACAGCTTTCCGATCCCATGGCGCTCTGGTTCTTGATAGAGCAGGTCTGACGACTATCGCTCAGGAATTTATCAATGGACTGAAGCTGGATACTGGTGAGTATCTTACAACTCTGGTCACGTAGAGGGCTACGCTCGCGACGTTGTTCCTTGAAGAGTGAAAAAATCCACTCGCCATCATTGTGTGAAAGCAATGGGCGAGCAAACCGGAAAGAAGGAAGGTGTGGAACCACAAAAGGCTTGTGCTGTCGATATGTTCAGTGATTCGGGGAAGACAGCACAAGGCTTATCAGAAATGCAGCCATTTTACTCTATTTCAAGGAAAAGGTCTCCAGATAGTAAAGCGTCACTTGGTGGTGGAAAAAGAAAACGCAATTCCGATTCAGTCATGAAAGTCAGGCATACTCTCTCTCAGTTAGGTAGACATAAGAAGAAAGCTTC
>NZ_SMME01000465.1 GCF_009711465.1 Parendozoicomonas verongulae
TGCTCATAGTTTGTCCTGTTGTCCAGTGTTATTATGTTAGTTTGTGCCAACTGGGCCTGTGTATCCATAACATCGGCTAGCTGAGTGCTGACCTCCGGCGCCTTCTGACAATAACTGGCAACAGGCTGCTTTAAAACATCCAGGAGTTCCTGCCAGCAGGCAGGCCAGTTGATCCCGCCTTCAAAGTCCATAGCCTCCATTCGTCTCGCTGCTTCTGGCAGATAGGGTTGATTAGCTGCTATCGCCAAAGTCATGGTCTGAACCGCGTTCAAAGGAAAAATCTGTTCAGCACGAACACCTGTGTCGCCATAGAATCGTGTAAACCAGCACTGTTGCCAGAGGCGATATAAAGCACTCTCAAGGGGGCCGGTGGATTTTGACAGTTCTTTTGGCATCCCCGAGTCACTCCACCGTGCTTCAGCCAGTTGCCTGATAATATCGGCTTTGGCCTCATCGCTATTCAGGTGCTCCTTCACAGTGATTTCATGGGTAGTGTGGTTTATCGCGGTGGTTTGCCCTCGTTTCACCTGCCACGGGCACGGCAGAGATCGCACAGTCTGATTCAGCCATTGGCAAAGTCCTTTATCACAGGAATTCTGCCTTGCTACGCCGGGTGTGACTGCCGACAGTGCCTGGACAGTCGTCCCGACAGCCAGAAGATAAAGCCTGTAGTGACGGGCGAATAATTCCGGAATCCTGTCGCTATCCAGCTCCTCTTCTGACAATGCCCCCGCGAGTGTCTGCAAATGCTGGCTGACCGGCTGAAGCGGAATCGTCTTTGCCTGAAGGTCACTGCGCAGTCGGCAATGTAACTGTGCAAGCTGAGCAGCAGCCTTTTTCCCCTTGGCGGAATGCGGTAAAACTTTTTCCGCAATACTGGTAAGTTCGTCCTGGTTGTATTCTCTGATAGGGAGGTATCGGAAACGACCTTTTAATGCCGGAGAGAAGGGTTTTCTG
>NZ_SMME01000832.1:0-308 GCF_009711465.1 Parendozoicomonas verongulae
CCCTTTGTCTGTGACCAGGACGGGTGCAAACAGTCTTTCAACCAATCCGGTGCTCTCACCGCCCACAAGCGTATCCACACAGGGGACAGGCCCTTTGTCTGTGGCCAGTGCAATCGGTCTTTCGTCCAATCAGGTGCACTCGTCGTCCACAAGCGCACCCATACAAAGGAGAGACCTTTTGTCTGTGACCAGGACGGGTGTAATAAGTCTTTCACCACATCCAGTGATCTCACCAAACACAAGCGCACCCACGCAAAGGACAGGCCCTTTGTCTGTAGTCAGGACGGGTGCAACAAGTCTTTCACCCA
>NZ_SMME01000832.1:318-21288 GCF_009711465.1 Parendozoicomonas verongulae
CTCATCTCACCCAACACAAGCGCACCCTGCACCATAGGAAAGATGAGTAACCCGGTCTGTCTCTTTCACACCCCTACCCTGACAGCCATGAAAAGGTTGCCGCGGTGATAGAGACACTCAAGGGCTATTAACCGTATAATTCAGCTTTTCCTTACTCTGGTAGCTCCTTGCATGTCAAACCCTCGTATCCACTGGCTGACCGATAATCACCAGCTCAATCAAGCAGTCGCGCAATGGCAGAAACATTCCTGGCTCACGGTGGATACAGAGTTTATGCGCACCAAAACCTTCTGGCCTATTGCCGGATTAATGCAGGTGGGCAAGGATGACGATGTCTGGCTGATTGATCCGCTGACGATCACCGACTGGACGGCCTTTACCGAACTTCTCACTAATCCAGCCGTCACAAAAGTCATGCACGCTATGGGGGAGGATCTGGAACTGTTTCGTCATCTCACCGGCCACCTGCCAGTGAATGTGTTTGATACTCAGATTGCCGCCGCCTACGCTGGCATTGATTTCTCCATCGGCTATCAACGTTTGATTGCCGAACTGTTGAATATCGACGTTTCCAAGGGCGAAACCCGCTCTGACTGGCTGGCCCGCCCTCTCACCCAGTCCCAGATTGATTACGCAGCATTGGATGTGTTTTATCTCGGCAAGGTGTACCCCATGTTGGTGAAGGCTTTGGAAGACAAGGGCTTCTCCGGGTGGCATCGGGAAGATTGCGAACGTCAGGTGACCGCAGCTGGTACAGATACCAATCCTCAAACGGCCTGGAGAGATGTCAAACTGGCCTGGCAGCTCTACCCTCAGCAGCTGGCGGTTTTACAAGTACTGTGTGAATGGCGGGAAACTCAGGCGCGGGAGCGTAACCTCTCCCGTAACCGGCTGGCACCGGCGGGTGCACTTTGGGATCTGGCTCGCTTTCAACCCAAGTCCATCAATGATCTGCGTCGGATTAAGGCTATGAAACCACAGACGATCCGTCAGTCTGGAGCCGAAATCCTTCAACAGATTGCCAAAGGCCGGCAGGTGCCGGAGTCTGAATGGCCAGAACGCCCCGCAGGCCCGCTGCCCAAACGTGTACAGCCTTGTGTGAACGCCATCAAAAAATTCTGCCGCAACCGGGCAGAAGAGCTGGGGCTGTTGCCAGAATTGATTCCAGCCAAGCCCTGGACAGGCAGCCTGTTGAGGGGTTGGTTGAACAGCGGTGAGTTTACCATGGCATCCCATAGTTCCTCTGATAATGGCTGGCGAACAGAGGAGGTGCTCAAACCCATGGTCAAGCACCTCAACGCCATTGATTTCAATAAAAACCCATAACATAAGAAGACGGGGGATTACAACGGTGAAAGTGGTTGTTTCTGTCTACAAGACCAAGCGCCGTGAAGGCCTGTATCTCTACATCGACAAACTGAAGGGGTTGAAGAGTATCCCTGATGAACTGAACACCTTGATGGGAGAACCCGCTCATGTTGTCGATTTTATCCTGACGCCGGAAAAGAAGCTGGCCAACGCCGATACCGACGAGGTTATCAGCAAGATCTCCAGTCAGGGCTATTATCTGCAGATGTCGCAGGCGGAGGACAAAGATGATTACGCCATCACCCTGCCCGACGAACTGCTTTGTTTTAACGATCCGCAATAGTCTTTGAAGTACTGAATGACCGATACGATTGATAGCCAGAAGCCCTTCTGGCAAACAAAAACTCTGGAAGAGATGACCCGCGATGAGTGGGAATCCCTCTGCGATGGCTGTGCCCGCTGCTGTCTGCAGAAACTGGAGGACGAAGACACCGGCGACGTGTACTACACCGAGCTTGTGTGTCACTACCTGCAGGAAGATAAGTGCCGCTGCACCATCTACGAAGAACGTAACACCAAAGTGCCCAACTGCATCTGGCTTAAACCTGAGCATGTGCCCGAGTTTCACTGGCTGCCCAGCACCTGTGCCTACCGCATTATTTCTGAAGGGAAGGATTTACCGGAGTGGCACCCGCTGGTCTCAGGCACCACAGAAACCGTTCATCTGGCAGGAATCTCTGTAAAAGATCGCGTCATTCAGGATATCAGTGTGCCAGAGCAAGACTGGGAAGAGCACGTTATTAACTGGGTCGAATAAGATACAAATCCACAGGCTGAAGGCATATTCCTTCAGCCTGTCAAGACACTCAGATATGGTTGGTCATCTGGCCCTGCTGCTGGTATTTCCCCTGTGCACCATCCAGGGCCACCGTCTGGCCACTCTGCACATTTTCGATCACTTCATTCAGAGCTTTCTGCTCCTCTTCCATCATCAGTGCCAGCTGAGCTAAAAACTGCTGGAAGTCCTCATCATTTTCCTGCAATTGTTTAGCCTGAGCCAAATCACCCTCAACCGAACGAATACCTGCATCTCTATCATCAGAACCTGACTTATGATGAGCGATACTCTTTCCAAGGGATTCAATCTGTTCATTCTCTGGAGAAGAGCCATCTACGTATGCCTGAATGGCATCATTCAGAATACGATCTTCTATCGCTCCGGGATCTGCCCCCTCCGAAACAAGCTGTGTTAAATCCTGATGCAGATCATTACCAATCGCTCCCTGTGCCTTCAACTCGTTCAATTGCGCCAGATGCCTGGTGGTATCAACAGGTTTACCTGTCAGCTTATGCAGAGCCTGATCCAGAACATACTCTTTGTTGAACTCTTCCAGCTGAGGAGTATGGGTGCCATAGTGTGACTTCATTATCTGACCATGGGCATCGCCTGTTGCCTTCACCGCTTTTTTATCCTTAATGCCATCCGCAATCAAAACTGCGCCTGCAGGCAACAGCAGTGCCCCGATAACAATTTTGGCTGTGGCACACGTGTCTTTCTTTTCGTTGAGGGCTGGGTCCAGCTGACTTTCTAACTCCCTTATACGAGACTCCCGCACACTTTCACTTTTCTCACGGTTCGCCAGTGCCGCCTGCTCATTAACCTGATGCACCGTTTCTTCCGATTCGGCACGCAGCCCCTGCAGCATGGCCTCCAGATCACTCATATTAACCGGGAAGCTGGCCGAACCACCGGCTGGAGCGGCAATGGGAATCACCCGTCCGTCTGTACCCGTGGGCTGTACACCTGCCTGATAAAAGCTCACTGAATTCCCCGTACCTAAAGAACCAGCCCCAACCTGCTCCCTGGCCTGCGCTTCCCGGAGTTCTTGAACGTATTGGGAGTGCTGGGTTTGCTGGCTGCCATTAATTCCTGCTGTAGACATGGTTACTCCCCCTTGGCCTGTGGTGATAAAGCAGGCGCCATGCGCTCCATCATGGTGTCAGCAATTTGCTTGATTGGCTGGTACTGGGGCTGTTTCTCTGCACGGGCAGAAGCCGCCAGCAAAGCATCTCGAGCTTTGTCCTTATCTCCCATCGACTCAAAGGTGTGTGCAAGGTTCAAAGCCGGGCCCGGGTCGGAAGGTGCCATATCTGCAGCCAGTTCCAGAACCTGAGCGGCCTGCTCGTACTTGCCCATCTTCAGACAACAGGCCCCGAAACTGGCCAGAAAGCGAGGATTGGTATGATCATGAAAACTGAGATAGAGAAAGAGGTCGTGGGCCTCCTGAGTGTTACCCGACTGGAAATGGCTATAACCCAGAGCGTATATGGACTCCAGTACTTCATCCGGAATGTTTTTGAATTTGGCTATGGTCACACCATCTTGCAACTGTCCCAAAAGGTGATGATCACCTCCCAGTGCCCCGAGCAAATTCCTGAGCACACTCTCTACTTTGGCCATGCCTGACTCCCTGAAATGGCTGTCCTTAACAGTCAAAGGATATAAGCTGGCCCATCAGTCTTCTCCACCATTTGGCAATCGCATGGGGAAGCAATATTCACAACAGCTATATAAAAGGGATACAGGGGAAGAAAAGGAAGGAAGAAGCCGCCTTGTTGACGGCTTTAGAGAGTCATAAGAGTAGGCGTTACCAGTCAGACAAAAAATCTTCAGCCTTTACTCTGGCTACCGGTTTGTTTTTTCCCACTGGCGTTCCGAGATAAATAAACCCATAGAGCCTCTCATCACCAGACAACCCAAGCCCCTGCGCCAGAGCAGGCTCATAGCAAATCAGCCCGGTACGCCACATAGCTCCAATTCCCATCGCATGGGCCGCATGAAGAATATTATTGACGGCTCCCCCCAGGGACAGAACCTGCTCAATCTCCGGAACTTTAGGATGTTCTTTTGGAGTCAGAACCGGTAACAGTATCTCTGGTGCCCGCAAAGGGTTTTGTAAAAGTCTGCGCTGCTGAGTCTCAGCGAGATCAGAATCCCGAGCCAACATCACATCGAGTATAACTTTGCCCAGATCATAGCGGCGATCACCACGTACTCGCAAAAAACGATACGGTTGCAGGTGAGCATGATCCGGCGCACGGTAGGCCGCCTGTACCATGGTTTGATACTGCTCGGGAGTTGGCCCCGGCTCAGTTAAAGCAGGCATGGAAACCCGCGATAATAATAATTCCAGTGCGTCCATACAGCCCCCTTCAATCACTCAAGATCACATAAAGTTTCACCGCAAGGCATGATAGCCTTATCGATGCATAAGTGGCCATAAGCTTCGCTAATCATCGACATCAATGCGGCAAACCTTTACTCTTTGCGCTTATAAAAAAAAGAACCTCGGAGTATCGCCACATATGGCGAATGAAACATTCCCCCTACCCGATAATCATTCACCCTCAGGACTTCTTGAAGAGCCTGGTCCGGCGGGGGACCGCATTATTTTATGGGTGATGACTATCGTACTATTGGCGTCTGCTCTGCTGCTGGACCGTGCCTGCAAAGCCTGCCTGTGGAGCTTGCCGGTTGCAGTTTTATATCTTGCAGTGAGCAGTCAGCCATTCAATACCATCAAGCCTTCGCTTAAACGAAACGCAATCATACTGGCGAGTGATACTGTTTTAATTAGCGTAATGGCTTATTTTCTACAACCGGGGCCTGCCATCCTTGCAGCCTATACTCTGATGCTGCTGTATCAGGGTATATCTCATTTTGGCTACAAGTTTTGCCTGTATCAGGTAATGCTTATGGGTATAAGCGTTTTTACAACCTGGTTGGCACACCCCATGCCAGTGGTCTGGGATTCTCACCCTTACTTAAAAGGGATCGCCTTTCTGTTCACCTTCGGCTTCTTCCTCTATCACGGCTGGTTCTACCGCACCCGACAAACCCGGTATGAGGAAAAAATCGCCACCGAGCGCAAACAGATGCAAAGGCAAACCTGGCTCACAACGACCATGGCTAACTATTTGTCGCCCCAGATAAGGCAACTGATCTATCACGGCAAAGACAAAATGCAACGGGTCGAAACGCGGCGCAGACGTCTGACTGTTTTCTTCTCTGATATTGAAGGCTTTACCCAACTCAGTGATGAGCTGGAACCAGAAGCCCTCTCCGCCATGCTGAACGATTACCTTGATGAGATGTCCCGCATTGCTATACGAAACGGTGGCACCATCGACAAGTACATAGGCGACAGCATTATGGTTTTCTTCGGCGATCCAACCTCCCGGGGAGACAGAGCCAACGCCCGTGCCTGCCTGGCTATGGCTATAGAGATGCGCAGACATATGAAAGTGATGCGTAAGAAGTGGCGCAGCCAGGGCATCGTTCAGGATCTGAATATTCGTATGGGCATCAGCACCGGCTACTGCAATGTGGGCAATTTCGGTACACGGGACCGTATGGATTATACGCTGGTTGGCCGTACTGTTAACCTTGCCAGCCGTCTGGAAAGCCTGGCCGGATCTAACGAGATTCTGATTTCAGAAGAGACCTACGCGCTGGTAGAAAACCAGATTATGTGCCGACGCTCCAAACCTACTCTGATAAAAGGTATCCAGCATCCCATGTCTGTGTATCAGGTGGTGGATTTCAGAAAGGATCTGGGAAGCAATCCAACCTGGATTGACGAAGAGCTGCAGGGATTCTCACTCTACATGGACACGACGCGGCTCGACCCGATTGAACGCAATAAAGCAATTCGGGCTCTGAACCAGGCAGCCAGACAACTGCGGGAGCGGGCAATCAGCAGCGAGATGGAATAGAAAGTCAGTACCCAAACCATTGCTTTCGCATAATCTGGGTACTTAAAGGGGGAAAACGTTACTGGCGAGCCAGACGCTGGTTATTATCAACCGCCCCGCAATCACTGCGCCATGGATTGATATCCAAACCACCACGACGTACATAACGTGCGTAAACGGTCAGAGTTTCTGCGCCACAGATACGCTTCACATCCATAAAAATACGTTCCACACACTGCTCATGAAAATCTTGATGCTGGCGGAAAGAGCAGAGATATTTCAGCAATCCTTCACGATCAATTTTGGGGCCAGTGTAATCAATCACGAGCGTGCCCCAGTCAGGCTGACCGGTTACAGGACAGTTGGATTTCAGCAGATGGGTGTGCAGGGTTTCGCTGACAACCTGACTCTGATCGACACTCAAAAAACCGGTTTCCAGTGTGTAAGTATCAATAGTAACATCCAGATCATCCAGACACTCACCAGCTGCGGCTTCAATACCTTGCTGCTGGATATCCACCAAGGAGTAGAGAATCACTTCAACAGCCTTTCCTGCTGCTGCAGACAGGTCTTGCTCCATAGTTTTCCGAACGGTTTCCGGGGAGGAGAATCTGGACTGGTTAAAAGAGTTCAGATACAGCTTGAAAGACTTGGACTCAATAATATGAGGGGAATCGGAAGGCAGCACAAACACACCTGCCATCACTACCGGCTTACCCTTGTCATTCAACCAGGACAGCTCGGGGCCATTCCAGGTATCCGTACCTGTGAACGGGAGGTTGCTGCTATCCAGTTCAAGGGCTTCCCACTTTGGTGCCCGAGGAATGGGGAACAGCAACCCAGCATCATACTCACTGATGTATTCGCTGTGCTGGCCAAGGGGGGAATCGTTAACTGTATTACTCATGGATTAACTTCTCAGGCCTTTGCCCTTATTTAGCAGATGCAGGGACACGGTAAACAGCACCACTACGGTCATCACCATAATGGAAAATGCCACACTCAAATCGACAACACCACTGTAGCCCAGCATCCCATAACGGAAAGCATTCACTTGATAAAGAATGGGATTCACCTGTGACAGCGCACGCCAGAAGTCTGGCAGAACAGACACAGAATAGAAGACCCCGCCCAGGTAGGTTAGTGGCGTGAGAACAAATGTTGGAATAATAGAAACATCATCAAAACTCTTAGCGAACAGAGCATTGATAAACCCGCCCAGAGCAAACATCAGCGCTGTGAGTATAATAGCCAGCAGCGTAATGCCTAAATGAAACACCTGCAGGTCTACAAAAAACAGGGACAAAATGATCACAATTATCGCTGTCATCAAACCGCGGGTGACACCACCAGCAATATAACCCGTCAGAATAATCCAGTTCGGCACCGGCGAAACCAATAATTCTTCGACAGACTTCTGAAATTTATTACTGTAAAAACTGCTGGATACGTTCGCCCAGCTGTTAGTTACCACAGACATCATGACTAAGCCAGGCACCACAAAGGTCATATAATCAAAGCCACCCATTGTACCGATACGGGAACCAATAACATTACCGAAAATCACAAAGTACAGGCCCATGGTAATGGCAGGCGGCAACAGAGTTTGTGGCCATATCCGCAAAAATCGTCGCACTTCTCTGATATAAATTGTACAGAAGGCAATCCAGTTTTTTTGTATTCCCATTTATTATTTACTCAACTTTAGCGCTTAGTCATGCCTACAAATAATTCTTCAAGGCGATTGGATTTATTCCGCATGCTGACAACATCCATATCGCAATCACTTAGCTGACGAAACAATCCATTCAAGCCCTGGGTTTTATTCACTTCCACCTCAAGGGTATGAGCATCAACTCGCCGCACTGCATACCCGGTAAATGCCGCCTGATCAGGCACAGACTGTTTCACATCCAGAAAGAAACTTTCTCGGTCGAGCTTCAGAAGGAGCTCCTTCATAGACGTGTTCTCAACAATATCCCCCTCGTTAATGATGGCGATATTGCGGCACATCTGCTCCGCTTCCTCGAGATAATGAGTGGTCAGAATCACCGTGGTACCGGCCTCATTAATCTGCTGAACAAAGTCCCAGAGACTACGGCGCAATTCGATATCAACCCCGGCAGTGGGTTCATCCAGAATCAAAAGGCGGGGTTCGTGTATCAACGCCCGGGCAATCATCAATCGTCGTTTCATCCCACCAGACAACATGCGAGATTGTGTGCTCCTCTTCTCCCAAAGCCCAAGCTGCTTAAGGTATTTCTCAGAACGCTTGCGGGCTTCCTTCCCAGGAATACCGTAATAGCCCGCTTGGGTGATCACCACATCCTCAACCTTCTCAAACTGGTTGAAGTTAAATTCCTGTGGCACAACACCTAACTGACACTTAGCCTTGACCAAAGCGTTATCAATATTATGTCCAAAGATATCGACATGACCCGAGGTTTTGTTCACCAGTGAGGAGATGATGCCGATGGTGGTTGACTTACCTGCACCATTCGGCCCTAGCAGTGCGAAGAAATCCCCCGGCGCTACGGTGAGATCAATACCTTTCAGGGCCTCATGACCATTGTCGTATGTTTTCCGCAAATTACGGATAGTAAGGGCGTCTGCCATGTCGCTCCGTTATTCTGTTATGACTGAATATGTCGCAAAGGCGGGATTTTATAATACTTTGTTTTAAAAGCAGACTGCTTTTTTAAACAGAAAGCAGCATCAGCTTGACCAGGACCACCTGCTTGACTACCGTGTGGCGATTTTCCGAGTAAACATTATGACCATCAAAACAAACGATTCCTTCTCCTTCCACCGGCAGATGCTTGCCGAGTTCACTGAAAACCTCCCTAAAGCTCTGGCAGAAGTTGTTAAAGAAGAGCAGCAGAAAGAATTGATGGATAACCTTCATCAGGCGTGCGCCGAGCTGGATTCCAATCAGGCTGACGGATGGCACCTGGGCCAGAACTGGTTGTTCAGTTTTATTGGCAATCACCCCCAGCTCACTCCCGTTGTACCTCGGGATCTGCTGTGGTTCTTTGGTGGCGACTGCCTGCACTTCCTTACGGATGAGGAAATTGATCGCTTTCAGGTGATTGAGGATCGCGTGGCTGAGGAAGGTACATCCTGGGCGGATGTTCGTCGTCAGGTTCTCAATCACTAACGCATCATAAGTACCCGGACCATTGATTTGGTTGGGGCCCTGCAGGATTAGAGTTTCAGCAGGCACTTGGGAGCACTCTTCCGCTCCCAGGTGCATGCCTTACTGATATTGTGCGTCTGTCTAAGAAATGCTTGGAATAGCCTCACCCTGTTCTGAATCCCAATTAAGAACGATACTGTTAATATCCTCCCGCTCTCCCAAACGGGTAATACACGCTGTTGCCAGCCCAGGCAGAACTATTCGGTTAATGGCATATTCAATGGCGCGGGCACCGATATCAGGATCATCACAAAAATCCACAAGCCGCTCCAGGACCTCATCCTCCCACGTAAAGCTGGCCCCATAATGGGACTCCACTCGCTGAGCCAGTTTATCCAGTGCCATACTGCCAATAGACTTTAACTGTTCCCGTGTCAGGGGATAAAACGGAATCGTTTTAACTCGCCCCAGAAAGGCTGGTTTAAAATACTGTTCCAGTGTCGGACGAATCTGAGTGAGCAATTCATGGATATCAAGCCGCTGTTCACTATCAACAGAGCAGGCTTCAGAAATATCTCTGGCTGCCGCATTGGATGTGAGAATAATCAACGTATTTCGAAAATCCACCTCCCTGCCTTCACTGTCGCTCACCCGCCCCTTATCGAAAATACGGTAGAAAATATCGTGCACACCGGGGTGGGCTTTCTCAAACTCATCCACCATTAAAATACAGTAGGGGTTTCGACGCACAGCTTCTGTTAAAACACCACCTTCCCCATACCCCACATATCCAGCCGGAGCACCTAACAGCATGGAAATTTTATGCTCTTCCTTAAACTCCGACATATTGATAGTCACAATATTCTGCTCACCAGTAAACAGAATATCCGCCAGCGCCAGAGCGGTTTCTGTTTTTCCTGTACCACTGGGGCCACAAAAGAAAAGCACAGCAATGGGTTTATCAGGGGCTATCAATCCCGCTCGGCCAATCTGAAGACTTTCGACAACAGCTGAGAGTGCGTGATTTTGTCCGATAACCCGTCTGGCCAAACATTCTTCCAGCGTACACAATCGATTCATTTCATCAGAAATAATATTGCTAAGCGGGATACCCGTCCAGGATGCCAGTACATCAGCAATCACTGTTTTTTCCACCGTCACCGGTATCAACCCTCGTTCCCCCTGACACTCCATCAGCTTTTCACGACACTGCCGGTATTGCTCCCGTAAAAATGGCTCGACCTTATCTACACCTTCGGCATATTGGTAATCAATGGCCCGCCGGACTTCTGTGACCTCGGTAACCAGCTCTCTTTCACACTCCCACTGGTTATGAAGCTGCTCAAGTTGATGGGTCATTTCTTCCAGTCGCCGCTTCAACTCTGGCAGTTTTTCTCCAGCAGCTTCCACCAGCTGAGACTCACGTTCTTTAGACACATATTCTTGTTTCAACCGGTGGTTTTCCCGCTCCAGAGTTTCAATATGTTCGGGGCGAACATATCGCTCTAAAGACACGCGGGAACAGGCCGCATCCAGAACACTGATCGCTTTATCTGGCAAGCGTCGTGAGGGGAGATAACGAATCGTAAGATTGACGGCGGCCTCCATGGCCTCTTCCATTATTCTTACCCCATGGTGCTTTTCCAGTGAAGGAGACAGCCCCCTGAGAATCTGAACACAGTCGTCTGTTGAAGGCTCCCTAACACGAACAATCTGAAAGCGCCGAGCCAGAACCTGATCTTTTTCCAAATACTGATGATATTCCGTCCAGGTGGTTGCTGCGACGGTGTTAATCTCTCCTCGGGCAAGGGCGGATTTAAGAAAACTGGCAGTATCCTGCGACTCGCTGGCACCTC
Organism: Parendozoicomonas verongulae; assembly: GCF_009711465.1. GTDB lineage: Bacteria > Pseudomonadota > Gammaproteobacteria > Pseudomonadales > Endozoicomonadaceae > Sansalvadorimonas > Sansalvadorimonas verongulae. The sequence continues at coordinate 11,374 of NZ_SMME01000832.1, forward strand.
CTGATCCAATGAACATGTGAGCCTCATCAATAAACACAACGACCGGATCAACCGATTGCTGCACCTCTCGCAGCACATCTTTTAATCGGTTTTCAAACTCTCCCTTGATGCTGGCTCCAGCCTGTAACAGTGACAAATCCAGAGTATGCAGCTGCACGCCCTTCAGGTTATCGGGTACTTCACCCGCAACAATGGCCTGGGCGAGACCTTCGACAATAGCTGTTTTTCCGGTACCAGTATCCCCTAAGAGCAGTGGGTTGTTTTGACGGCGGCGACAGAGAATCTCAACAGTTTTGCGAATTTCTCTATGGCGACCAATAACCGGATCAAGCTTTCCCTCTCTTGCCTGCTCAGTCAGATTAATAGTGAAGCGATCTAAAGCACTGCCATACTGAACAACAGCACGGCTTTCTCGAGCCAACTCTCCTGTATTCCCGCATGCCTCTTTCAATTCAGCCGCCTTCACTTTCAGCTCTTCAAGGGAGAGCTTGTCAAACTCTGCTGTCAGTCTGTCTCTCCCAAACTTTTTTGTTTCCCTGCCTAACTCAGCCAGGAGCACATCCACAGCCGCCACTTCAAGGGCTTTGCGTGATTCCGTATCCAGCCTGGCTATCAGTTTGGTGAGGTTGACCATAAACATAGGAACACCGGACATAGTGACAATGGCCACTAAATATTATTCACTGTCGCGGTTTTGCAAGCCGCCTGTACGATCTGTGCCTATGCTTGTGGCCGAACGTGGTTGTGTGCCGTTCAGGTAAGAGAGCAGTTATGGTTGAGTCAGGTGCCTCACAACAAAACGACAAAGATCGTTTAGTCAAAACGGTTATCAATAACCTGCCCTGTGGCGTGTACCGTTTCCGCTACTTCCCGGACGACACCTGCAAACTTGAATACGTAAGTGAAGGCATACAGAACGTTTTAGGCTACAGCGCAGATGATTTGTACGAGTGCCCGGAGCTTATCTGGCAGGCCATACACCCGGACGATAAAGACCGAACCTATAAGCGCATGCTTACCAATATTCAGGAAGGTCACCCATGGGACAGCGAGTGGCGAGCGGTTCTGCCTGATGGAGAAGTACGCTGGGTCAGGGAGAAAGGCAGTACCCCGAAAACCTGCAGCGATGGCAGCAAGGTATGGAACTGTATTCTGGAAGATGTATCCGACCGCCATAATCAGATGGTGTCGGTGGACGATGAGTCCGTTCAGGCAGAACAGTCCTTATACAAGATGCTCAGCATCATACCCGGCCTTGTCCTCCAGACACGCCATTACCCTGACGGACGTATTACGTTTATTTATATCTCCGAAGCCGCCACCGACCTGCTGGGCGTCAGCCCTCAGGCATTAAAGCAGGACGCTGACCTGATGTGGAACAGCTTTCATCCCGATGACCTCCCAGAGTTGACTGACTCTATCAATAAAAGTATGCGCTCTCATACTGACTGGGATCACGTCTGGCGAACAAGTCACGGCTCTGTATGGCTCCACGGTCAGGGCCGGCACTTTGCGACCCTTGCCGATGGAAGTATTCTGCGCGTCGGCGTATGTACCGATATCACCCGCGAGAAGCAGCTGGAGAAAAACCTCAAGGATGAGATGATGCGAGCCGAGGAGGCCAGTATTGCCAAAAGTACCTTTCTCGCCAATGTCAGCCATGAGATGCGTACCCCCCTCAATGGCATTCTGGGCTACGGGCAGCTACTGGTCCATGAGCTTGATTTAACTGGCCAGGCTGCACGTAATCTGTCGTCTTTACGCCAGTGCAGCAATCACCTGCTGGCGGTCATTAACGAAGTGCTGGATATGGCCAAAATTGAGAGTGGCCGGCTTGAACTGGTTATCAACCCCATGGCGCTTTACCGCCTGCTGGATGAAGTCAGCTCTGTGATTACCCCACTGGCCGACAGTAAAGGGTTACTGTTCCGTCTTAACACTTCAGATGATTTGCCCGGTTATATCAAAGGAGATGCTACCCGCATGAGACAGGTGCTGATCAACCTGCTGAACAATGCGGTCAAATTTACCAGCGACGGTGAAGTTTCCCTGAAATGTTCTATGGAAGGTGAGATGCTGCGCTTTGATATACACGACACCGGTTGCGGAATACCCCAATCCCGTATCGACAAAATTTTCCACCCTTTTGAACGTATGGATGTACACCATGCCGTGGAAGGCACCGGTCTTGGTTTGGCCATCACTCATCGAATTGTTGAAGCTCTGGAAGGTACGGTGAAACTGCAAAGTACTGAAGGTGTGGGCAGCTGTTTTACCATCCGACTACCCTGCGAAGAAGCAGAAGCCATTCAGGAAGCCGATGATAAAACCGAATTCCAGCTCCGGAAGCTGACCCTCGATCCGCCCCCTGAACTGCTGGTTGTTGACGACAGGGAATCCAACCGGGATGTTATGAAGCAGTGGCTCACTCTTGGCGGCTTCAATGTAGTACTGGCTGCCAATGGTCAGGAGGCGTTAGATCAATTACGAAAGCGGCCCTGTGATATGGTTCTGTCTGATCTGCGTATGCCGGTCATGGACGGCATGGCCATGATAGATATTATAAAAAATGATGATTTGCTAAAACAGATTCCCTGTGTCGCTATATCTGCCAGCGTTTTTCCAGAGCAGATACGCAAAGTGTTGATTTCCGGCTTCAGAGCATTTCTGCCCAAGCCCTGCAACCTGAATAAACTGTTCACCACGATTTATGAGATTCTTGATCTGAACTCTGAGGCCGTAACTAAAGAAGACAAAAAAACTACGAAAGCCAGGGAAGAGTATCGTACCCCCTTCCCTGAACAAGAACGTACAACCATTCTGGAAATGCTGGATATGGGAGATATCGAAGGGTTGAAGGAACATATTCAGCAACTCAAAAATACCTCGGGGCTCCAGGCTGCAGCACACGATCTGAGTCAGTGTCTTGATGAGCTGGATATGGAAAGGTTTCGAAAGGTTCTCTATGAAAACTAACAGCTGTAATCGGAGTAACTACTCTGTCGTTACAACAGGCCAAGCCTATTCGTAAATCATCTTTCTGGTCATCCCTCCGTCAATCACAAGATTCTGCCCCGTTATAAATCCAGCTTTTGGAGACAGTAGAAACTCCACCATCACGGCTATATCATCTGCCTTACCGACACGGCCAGCAGGATGTTGGTTATGGCAGGTTTCGGTCAGGTGCATCGGTTTTTCATGCTCACTGAAACTACCCGAGCCAACATCAATCCAGCCGGGGCTGATGCAGTTCACCCGCACCTGTCCGGATAAACTGATAGCCAGCGCGTGAGTTAAAGACACAACACCGCCTTTTGTTGCAGCATACGCCTCACTCTGGGGCTCGGACTGCAGCCAGCGGGTTGATGCAATGTTCACAATTGCCCCATTACTTAAACGCAACATAGGCAACGCTGCACGGGTAACAAGAAACGGGCCGGTGAGATTAATATCCAGATACTGCTGCCAGTCTTCCAGAGCCAGAAACTCAAAAGGCCCCGTGTAAGGCTCTGCAATGGCAGCGTTATTCACCAGACCATGCAGACAACCAAACCAGTTCTGCACGCGGGTAAGAGATTTGTTCACCTGTTCTTCGTCACTGACATCGGCACGAATAAAGCGTATATCCCCTTCACAGGCCAGCTGGCACACCAGCTCTTCACCATCCTTGCGGAGACAATCCAGAATCACAACACGGTAGCCCTGTGCCAACAGGTAGGTGGCAATGCCTTTTCCTATTCCTCTTGCTCCCCCGGTCACTAGAACAACAGGATAAGACTGGTCGGAAAACTCTGGCATTAAGAACCCCAAAACTAGTAACAGATAGCCAGAAACCTTAGTGGAAAATTACAAATGGAAAAGAAATGGAGCAAAAAAGAACGAGAAAAAAGCCAGCGCCCCCCTCAAAACACTGGCATACAGGTTGGATCTTGTGACTCGTCCCGGTTGTTTATTTTATTCCCTGATGCGGATATCAGAAAGGTACGCCGGCTATGAACGGGTGCCTGTGGCTGATATTTATTGTCCGTTCTCCCCCCCGCCGTATGGTTCACACTTTACCGTTCTCAGTTTGAAAGGTATTGACTCAAATCAATTAAATATAAGTATTTACCACTACTTTGTGCGTCGTTATACATAGATTTACACCATCAAATGAATCAGCCTTGCTGCCAGTCTGGATGTCAGGCTATCTCTGTCAAATTGTGGGTTTACCTCTGCCACATCCATCATCAGCATTTTGCCGCTGTCTTTTATCTGCAGGAGCAGTGGCTCGGCCACTTCAAGGGGAATACCGCGTACTGCCGGTGCACTGACACCGGGCGCCTGACCTGCCGGGAAAGCATCCATATCAATGGTGAGATAGATGTAATTCACCTTTTCCAGAAACCACTGCACGACATTGGAGAGATTTTCCAGATTGGTCAGCGTCATCTCACGATCGGTTTTATAAACAGCACCCAGCTCATCAGCCCGGTCAAACAGCGCACGGGTATTGCTCGCTTCACTCACACCCAGGCAAAGGTAATGGAAAGGATGATGATGCTCTTTGGCATACTCGGCACACTGCCAGAACGGTGTGCCGGAGCTGGCACCTGCAGTTTCAGGAAGGCGCAGGTCGAAGTGAGCATCCAGATTGATAATACCTACGCTCTTTTTATCAGGGAGGGTTTCGAGAAATGTCATAATGCCCTGATAACTGCCCCAGGCAATTTCATGGCCCCCTCCCAGGCCAACAGGCCTGTGACCAGCAGCAAGCAGTTCAGAAACCCGCTGACCATAAGTACTCTGCGCCTGTTCCAGATCACTATTTGCACAGAACACATTGCCTGCATCCCAAACCGGAGCTTCAGAGTTCCAGGGCAGGTTTGCCAAACCACTGCGAATCACATCGGGAGACTGCGCCGCCCCAACCCGCCCTTTATTCCGGCGCACGCCTTCATCACTGGCAAAACCAATCAGGGCTGTACCCGCCTCACATGGGTCACTGCAAGGTTGCACCTTCTGATGCCAACGCAGTGCAGCATCCGGGTTCAGCTCCTCATCAATGCGTCCGTTCCAGATGAAGTTTTTTTTTACAGACAGATCATCACTGATATTCACGAGATTTCCCTGACGAAGAATGAACGACGGCTGCACACCATTCAGGCTCGCAGCCAATGCTGCCGGATGCGCCACAGGCCATAGCACTAAATCAGCGGCAAAGCCTTCCTTTATAACACCGGTTGAATTTTTCAGCCCCAAAGCCTGTGCGGCATTGCGGGTACAACCAGCCAGGGCTTCCGAAGGTGTAAGCCGGAACAGAGTGCAGGCCATATTCATCATTAAGCGCACAGAAGCCAGAGGTGAAGTGCCGGGGTTCAGGTCTGTGGAAATCGCCATGGGAACGCCCGCTTCACGCAGAGCCTCCACCGGTGGCAGTTTGGTTTCCCGCAGATAATAGAAAGCACCGGGAAGCAGTGTGGCTACGGTGTCACTGTCTTTTAATGCTTCAATACCCTGCTCCCCCAGGTATTCCAGGTGATCGACGGAAAGGCCCTGGTATTTCACAGTCAGTTCTGTGCCACCGCTGTCTGATAACTGCTCAGCGTGAAGCTTGACTGCAAAGCCCAGTTCTCTGGCCTTTTGAAAAACCCGTTCAGCCTGCTCCGTACTGAAAGCAATATTTTCACAGAACACATCCACCGCTTCCGCCAGCTTTTCTTCTGCAACGGCGGGAAGCATCACATTGCACACTTCATCGATATACTCATCCGCCCGGCCTTTAAACTCCGGTGGCAGTGCGTGAGCGCCAAGGAAGGTGCGCTTGAAGGTAACAGGATATTCATCGGCCAGACGACCTGCTGCCCGCAGCATTTTCAGCTCGGTTTGCAGATCCAGACCATAGCCGGATTTCACCTCAACAGTTGTCACACCTTCCGCCAGCAAGGCCTCAAGGCGAGGGCGGGCTGCTTCAACCAGTTCATCTTCTGTGGCTGCACGTGTAGCGTTCACCGTAGAGAGAATGCCGCCCCCGTTTCGAGCAATCTCTTCATAGCTCACACCTTCCAACCGCTGTTCAAACTCCTTTGAACGATCTCCGGCGTATATCAAATGTGTGTGGCAATCGATCAGGCCTGGTGTCAGCCACTGACCATAGCCGTCTATTTCCTGATCAGCCTTTACATTGCCGGGGAGGTCAGTCTCTTTGCCCAGCCAGAGTATGCAACCATCTTCTATCAGAACGGCAGCATCACGGATCAAGCCGTAGCGGTCATCATAGCTACACCTGTCATTATCCATCGTCACGCACTGTACATTTTTTATAAGCAGTCTTGTGTACCGTGCAGTCTGTCTATTTTGTGTCATTGTCGGGTCACCACATTGTCCTCTCTGCGTATGTATTCGATCCACGCAAACAAAATCGAAACCAATCCGAAACAGTACTTGAATTTATTCTTGTATATACAGGATTATACATACAAAATAAGACAGTAAGCCATATGTGGGGTCGAGGATAATAATGAATAAAGCTGCTGTACCTCGTTATAAAGTGATCAAGCAATACATTCGGGACAATATTGAAGGGGGAAGCTGGCCGGTGTCGTCCAGAGTGCCTTCAGAAAATCAGCTCTGTGAACAGTTTTCTGTCAGCAGAATGACCGCCCGAAAGGCCGTAGACGAACTGACACAGGAAGGCCTGCTTGTGCGCAGTCAGGGGCTGGGAACCTTTGTTGCCGAACTGCAACCCCAGTCGCCTTTACTGGAAGTACGCAATATTGCCGACGAGATTCACGAACGGGGCCATAACCACAGCAGCGAAGTGTTGTCGCTGGAAGAGATTCCTGCCTCCGAAACGGTGGCTATCTCACTGGAGCTTCCGGAAACATCACCCGTGTTTCACTCCATTATTATTCATTACGACAATGGTCGTCCGCTTCAACGGGAAGAACGTTATGTGAATCCCCGCTTTGCGCCGGATTACCTGAAACAGGACTTCAGGGTACAGACACCCAGTGCCTACCTGAGCCGTGTCGCCGCCCTCACCGCCGCCACCCATGTGGTGGAAGCGGTACTCCCCACGCAGGATATTGCCGACTCGCTGGTTATGGAGAGCCATGCCCCCTGCCTGCGCATCATCCGACGCAGCTGGTGTGACAAGGGCGTGGTCAGTCTGGCAAAGCTTATTCACCCGGGCGACAGATATCGCCTGGGCGGGCATCTGAGTTTTACGTAAACATCTGAGGATTTTGCTGTGAATAAAGACAATAGATACGATCCAGACCGCCTGATCCGAGCCCCACGGGGCACAGAGCTGAACACCTGCAGCTGGCAGGTGGAGGCGCCCCTGCGGATGCTGATGAACAACCTTGATCCAGAGGTGGCGGAACACCCCAACAGCCTCGTAGTGTATGGTGGTATTGGCCGTGCCGCGCGGAACTGGGAGTGCTACGACCAGATCGTCGCCACCCTCAAGCGTCTGAAAGAAGATGAAACCCTGCTGGTGCAGTCCGGCAAGCCCGTGGGGGTCTTCCGCACCCATACCGAAGCACCTCGCGTACTCATTGCCAACTCCAACATTGTTCCTCATTGGGGCCACTGGGATCACTTCCATGAGTTGGATAAGAAGGGCCTGATGATGTACGGCCAGATGACTGCCGGCTCCTGGATCTACATCGGCTCTCAAGGCATTGTGCAGGGTACCTACGAAACCTTCGTAGCCATGGCGAAAAAGCACTTTAATGGCGACGCATCTGGCAAGTGGATTCTTACCGGTGGGCTGGGTGGAATGGGTGGTGCGCAACCTCTGGCGGGCACTATGGCTGGCTTCTCCATGATTGCCTGTGAAGTGGATGAGTCCCGTATCGACTTCCGTCTGAAAACCCGTTACCTCGATAAGAAAGCCACCAGCATTGATGAAGCACTGGCGATACTGGAAGACGCCAAAACCAATGGCCAGCCGGTATCCGTAGGCCTGCTGGCGAATGCCGCTGACGTTTATCCTGAACTGGTGAAGCGCAACATCATTCCCGATGTAGTGACTGACCAGACCTCCGCCCACGACCCTCTGAACGGCTACCTGCCACAAGGCTGGACCATGGAACAGGCTGCAGACAAGCGTCTCACTGACGAGGCTGCAGTAGTGAAAGCCGCAAAACAATCCATGGCCGTACAGGTTCAGGCCATGCTCGATTTGCAGGACAAAGGCTCTTTCGTCGTAGACTACGGCAACAACATACGACAGATGGCGCAGGAAGAAGGTGTTAAAAACGCTTTTGACTTCCCCGGCTTTGTACCCGCTTACATCCGTCCATTGTTCTGTCAGGGCATCGGCCCCTTCCGCTGGGCTGCACTCTCCGGCGATCCGGAAGATATTTACAAGACCGACCAGAAGGTGAAGGAACTGATCCCTGACGATCCACACCTGCACAATTGGCTGGATATGGCCCGGGAACGTATCGACTTCCAGGGTCTGCCTGCCCGTATCTGCTGGGTAGGACTGAAAGACCGTGCCCGCCTCGGTCAGGCCTTCAACGAAATGTATGCCAGGGGTGAACTGAAGGCACCTGTCGTCATTGGTCGTGACCATCTGGATTCCGGTTCCGTCGCCAGCCCTAACCGGGAAACCGAAGGCATGATGGACGGCAGTGACGCGGTATCCGACTGGCCCCTGCTGAACGCCCTGCTGAACACAGCCTCCGGTGCAACATGGGTAAGCCTGCACCACGGTGGCGGCGTAGGTATTGGCTTCAGCCAGCACTCTGGTGTGGTGATTGTGGCGGACGGCACCGACCAGGCTCATGAAAAACTGGGTCGCGTACTGAGAAACGACCCGGGCACAGGGGTAATGCGCCACGCAGACGCTGGCTATGACATTGCCACAAGCTGCGCCGCAGAAAATGGATTGGATCTTCCAATGCTTAACAAAAACAGCAGCAGGAGCGAAGGCTAATGGAAATTGTTGTAAAACCGGGCGAACTCTCCCTCGCCGATCTGCGAACGGTCAGCCGTCACCCTGTCAAAGTTGTACTGGATGACAGCTGCCATGCAGATATTCAAGCAGGTGTAGACTGTGTCAACAGGGTAATCAGTGAAAACCGTGTAGTGTATGGCATCAACACCGGCTTTGGCCTGCTGGCCAGCACTCATATTGCTGACGAAGACCTTGAACTGCTGCAGAAGTCTCTGGTGCTCTCCCACTCTACCGGTGTGGGACAGTTTATGGACGAAAGTACCGTGCGTCTGATGATGGTGCTGAAAATCAACAGCCTCGCCCGTGGTCGCTCTGGTGTACGACTGGAGCTGATTAATGCACTGATTAAACTGGTGAACTCCGATATCTACCCCTGCGTACCGGAGAAAGGTTCCGTAGGTGCCAGCGGTGACCTTTCCCCTCTGGCTCATATGAGCTGTGTGTTGCTGGGTGAAGGTCAGGCGTTTGTTGAAGGTAAGCCCGTATCCGCTCTGGAAGCACTGGCGTTCGCAGGCCTTGAGCCTATGACACTGGGGCCAAAGGAAGGTCTGGCACTGTTAAACGGCACACAGGCTTCTACTGCTTTTGCCCTGCAGGGATTGTTTGGCTCGGAAGACCTGTTTGCTGCCGCCATCACCTCTGGCAGTCTTTCTGTAGAAGCCGCCATGGGCAGCCGCACGCCCTTCGATGCCCGCATCCACGAAGCCCGTGGCCTGCCCGGCCAGATTGAAGCAGCCGCAGCCTATCGACAACTGCTGGATCACAGTGAAATCGAAGCGGCCCACATTCACTGCGACAAGGTGCAGGACCCTTACTCCCTGCGCTGTCAGCCCCAGGTGATGGGTGCCTGCCTGGAACAGCTGCGTCACGCTGCCCGTATCCTGCAGATTGAAGCCAACGCGATTTCCGATAACCCGCTGGTTTTTGCGGAAGATGACACCATCATCTCCGGCGGTAACTTCCAC
>NZ_SMME01000832.1:21298-25590 GCF_009711465.1 Parendozoicomonas verongulae
GCATGGCAGCAGAAGCTATTGCGCTGGCAACGGCGGAAATCGGTGCCATCAGTGAGCGCCGTATCGCCCTGCTGGTTGATAAACACCTCAGTGGCCTGCCAGCCTTTCTGGTGGAAAACAGCGGCGTGAACTCTGGTTTTATGATTGCCCATAACACGGCGGCGGCACTGGCCAGCGAAAACCGCTGCCTGAGCCATCCGTCGGTAGCCGACAGTCTGCCAACATCCGCCAACCAGGAAGACCATGTGTCCATGGCAACTTACGGCGCACGTCGTTTGCGGGATATGAATGCCAATACGTCATCTATACTCGCCATCGAACTGCTTGCAGCGGCTCAGGGCGTGGATATGCGTCAGCCCAATAAGCCTTCTGCAGCTTTGCAGGATGCTATGGCAATCATCCGTGAACATGTACCGTTCTATGATAAAGATCGTTACTTCGGCCCGGATATTGAGGCGATTACCAAACTGGTGGCCAGCGGTGAACTGAATCAGTTTGTGGATGATGAACTGATGATGAGTTTCGCTTAACAGGCGATAAAAAGGCCGGTTATCCCCCAAAGGATAACCGGCCTTTTGCACCTTCCAAGCTAACTACAGACAGACTGTTCATCACTTAAAATAGTTTTATTGGCCAAAAGCTCACGCCTCATCTCAGGCTGGCTGGTTTTTCTGGAAAGCCAGATGGCTACGAAGGCCGGAGCAAACTGTTTATCCGCTATCGTACCCACCAGCATTCCATTGAAGTAAAAACGGCTGACACTGTCGCAGTCCACGTGAAGCTCCAGAGAGTCCTGCTCCGATACATCCGGCCATATGCTCTGCAGTGCTGCCATCCAGCGAATCGTTTTGGGTGTCGTGATACCCAAAGCCCGCCACTCCTTTGAGGTTTGTTCCACAAGGCTGTCTGCCGTGAAATCCCGCAAATAAGTAATTTTCAATCGCAGGGGTAAACGCCCTTGAGAATAGAAACCATCCTGCGTCAGCAGTTCGATATCGTAGATTGACCAGAACAGTATATTGAGCCGGGTTTTTCCCACCGTTTTAAAATCCGAACCGGCCCAGAGACTGCTACTTCCCAAAAGCAATATCACAACTATGCATCTGGGTATCATCCGTATGCCCTCACAAGCTTATCGTTGAGTTGGAAAAACAGTGGCAGAAGTACAGCCCATATCGCAGCAAGAGTGCACAAAGTGGGAAGTGTGCCATAACCCAAATCCACCGCCCCAAGCTGCACTCCAGCAAAATAGCTGGAAGGGCCACCAATGGCACCGAACAGCGCTGCGAGGAAAGGGGGTGAAGAAAGGAAACTCAGGCTATGGCGAAGGGTGGCTGCAAAACCGAACCAAAGCAGCAGCAACCAGCTCGGTAGAACCATTGCATCAGGGGGAGAATCAGGAAAGAGGTAAAACCCAGCCCAGAACAGGCCTTGATCAATGGTTATGCCGGTTCCGGCCACACCAGCTATCAGGAGAAACTCAGTCGCCTGCTTTCTGTGGAGATACCCATGCAAAACCAGCAGGGCGAGGGTCAGAGGTAAAAAATCGCCCCTTCCCCAAACGGCACTCAGCCAAATCAGGTAAAACCAGACGCCGTTCAGGAAAAGGTCGCGATTCCAGGCCATAGACAGATCAACATATTCGAGATATTTGTTAATCCTTACGTGCTATGACCGGATTGGGATCACATTGTGGGAGCCTAATTACACAGCCACATTACGCAGCTTCTGCATAAGTACCATTTTCAGGTTGCTCAGCAACACCCACTTTCTTCAGCGGGCTTGTGCGCTGAACCAGCAGGAACACACTCATCACTGCAGCCAGAACCTCCGCAAACAGCATGCTTCCCCAAACCCCATCCACAGGGAAGAACTTAGGCAGAATCAGCAGACCCAGCAGAACAAACACAAACCCACGGCTCAGGGAGAGCACGGTAGTGCGCTTAGCATCACCAGTGGATTGGAACAAAGTCGCCGTCACAATATTCAAACCCATCAAGGGTGGAATGAGGAAGTAGAAGCGCAGACCAAGGAAGAATGTAGGCAGGCCCAGTGCCAGAATACGACGAGCGTCTACCAGCTTATAACCACGAAACTTCAGTCTCAGAATGCCCTGGCCACGAACAAAGTGACTCATCAGGTAGCAGAACATCAGAACCTGAGCTAAGCCCGTTGCCAGCGCCGCACCTTTCACTCCCCAGCCAAACTGGAATATAAACAGGTAGTCGAACACCACATTCAACGCCGCACCTACGCACATGGCATACATCCCCAGACGTGGGTTGGTATCGTTGCGGATAAAGCAGGAAGCCACCCAGCCCAGAGAGTAAATCTCAAAGAACCACAACAGCGTGCCGAGGAAGTCAACGGTCAGGCCTGCAACCGTACCGGTGGCACCCATCAGATGGATAATGTCGTCCAGGAAAAACAGCGCAACAGCCACCAGCGTAAAGCTGATCATAAACGTCAGTTTCATAGACTGAACAAACAACGACTGTCCTTTCTCTTTATTGCCCTTACCCAGTTCGATAGACATCAAAGCCGCGCCGCCAACGCCCACCATCAGAGCTGCCGCTGTAAACAACGCAAAGAAAGGTGTTGCCAGATAAATAGCCGCAAGCGCTGTACAACTGGAGCTGATTAACGCACTGATCAAACTGGTGAACTCCGATATCTACCCCTGCGTACCGGAGAAAGGTTCTGTCGGTGCCAGTGGCGACCTTTCCCTCTGGCTCACATGAGCTGTGTGCTGCTGGGCGAAGGTCAGGCCTTTGTAGAAGGCAAGCCGGTATCCGCCCTGATTGAAGCTAACGCGATTTCTGATAACCCGCTGGTGTTTGCGGAGGAGGACACCATCATCTCCGGCGGTAACTTCCACGCAGAACCTGTTGCCATGGCAATCATCCGTGAGCATGTGCCTTTCTACGATAAGGATCGTTACTTCGGATCGGATATTGAGGCGATTACCAGACTGGTTACCAGCGGTGAACTGAATCAGTTTGTGGATGATGAACTGATGATGAGTTTTGCTTAAAAGCCTTATTTAGCCAATGATAGAAAAGAAAAGGCCGGTTATCCTGCAAGGGATAACCGGCCTTTTCTCATTTTGAGCGAATGACAAGTACCCGGATTATCAAAGTCATAGATACGGGAACTCGCCATAACTTGATATCCGTCTTCTGGAGTGCCATACCTTTCCCCCTGCCTCATGACAACGTGATGGTTGAGCTATGTTAAGAACGCACAAGAAACTGTGGTGGTTCTACGCCAGCTTTTTCCTCCTCAATTTGCAGATTTGTACAGACGCCCTGGCTGCAGGTGAATGCAACAAAGTAGAGCTGAAGGTTCCACTGGTGAATAAATATGGTGAACATGATTTTCTGGCTGCATGCCGTGAAGGAAATCTGGAAGCGGTGAACGTTTTTCTGAGTCAAGGCGACTTTGATATTAACAAATACTTTCCCAATAGAGGGTCTGGCACACATGTTCATGGCCTGTTTATGGCGACTATCAAAGGGCACGCTGAAGTGGTTCAGCGTTTAGTGGACGCAGGAGCACAGGTTAATAAAAAATGCTGGGGATACACGGTTTTGTTTGCGGCCGCTTACACTGCCCATATCGATGTCATTAAAGTCTTATTGAAGACTAAAAATATTGATGTGGATCAGGTACAAGACGGTAAAGAGCACCTTGGTGCCACAGCTTTGATACAAGCCATTAAGGATGGTCATGTCGAGATGGTCAAGCTCTTGCTCGAGACAGGCGCGGATCCATCAAAAGAGTGGTACGTTGATGAAAATTTTAGCAGGGCCCCACTGACTCTGGCAAAATTACTCTGGTATGATCAGCTCTTTTTTGGCTCTAGAAATAAACGTTTGGAATACACACAAATCATTGACTATCTCAAACAGGCAAGTCAGGTGCATACAGAGCAACGTCAAGCACCTCAACGTAGACGAAATACGAAGTCTGTTGAAGTCACCGCTGCCCCATCACAGGAGGCTATTGAAATGTCCATATTCAACGTACAGAGTGGTTCAAAGAAATAAACTCAGTCACCCAATGAGGCAGTCAGAAGATCCATGAGCACTGTGCAGACTTCGCTAACCTCGGCAATCGTTCCCACTGCATGAAAAGTACTGGGGGGAGAGTGTAAAGGGCGTGATACTGGAACTTGCTATAACTTGATATCCGTCTTGTGGAGTGCCATACCTTTCCCCCATGACTCATGACAGCTCGAGGGTTGAGCTATGTTAAGAACACACAAGAAACTGTGGTGGTTCTACGCCAGC
>NZ_SMME01000832.1:25600-32060 GCF_009711465.1 Parendozoicomonas verongulae
TCTGAATTTACAGCTTTGTACAAACGCCCTGGCCGCAGGTGAATGCAAAGTAAGGCTGACGGTCCCACTGATGAATAAATATGGTGAGCATGATTTTCTGGCTGCCTGCCGTGAAGGCAATCTGGAAGCGGTGAATGTCTTTCTGAATCAAGGCGACTTTGATATTGACAAACAGTTTACCAATAGAAGAACTCACATACCTGTTCATGGCTTGTTTATGGCAGTTATCAAAGGACACGCTGAAGTGGTTCAGCGTTTAGTGAACGCAGGAGCAAATCTTCATCAAACATGTAGGGGATACACGCTTTTATATGGAGCCACTTACAATGGCCATATCGATGTCATTAAAGTCTTATTGAATACTAAGGCTGTTGATGTTGATCAGGTACTGGACAACGTAGACCGTGGTGCCACAGCTTTGACGCAAGCAGTTTGGGATGGTCATGCTGAGATAGTTAAGCTCTTGCTCGAAACAGGCGCGAACCCATCAAGAGAATGGCACTTTGATGGAAGCTTTAACAAAACCCTACTGACTATGGCAAAAATACAATGGTTTTATCACCTGCTTGGCCCCAGAGATAAACGTTTGGAATACACACAAATCATTGACTATCTCACACAGGCAAATCAGGTACACAAAGAGCAGCATCAAACTTCCCAACGTACACGAAATACGAGGCCTATTGAAATCACCACTGTTCCATCACAGGAGGGTATTGAAATGTCCATATTCAACGTACAGAGTGGTTCAAAGAAATAAACTCAGTCACCCGATGAGACAGTCAGAAGACCCATAAGCACTCTGCAGACTTCTCTAACCTCAGCAATTGTTCCCCCCCTGCACGAAAAGTACTGGGGGGGGGAGAGTGAACTCACGATTGTGTGGTCAGAGTCACGCATACACGGTCGCCATAGTAGTTGTTTTTGAAATTACAGACGCTGCTGTTCTGATCTTCCTTCTTTTTATTATCCTGTACGGTATTGTTTTGGGCTTTGTCTTTCATGGAATAACTCCTTTATTAAGTACCTTCAGAGTAATAACTGCCCAGTTTTCTGAACAATGAATTGTATCTTTATGGTTTATAGGGTTTTTCTATCCGCTTTGCCTGAAGGTTGCGTGCCGCACGTAGTCCTCGGTCTTCATTCCTTTGAGTCACTCCACAGGCTGAGCATGGTCATTTCAATAGCCACACCTTCTGGGCTGGTGGTGACTTTAGCAGAATCCTTATTTTTGGGTGTAAGTAGAGATGTTCGGCGTTGTTTTTTGCGTTCACAATTTGCCTGTTTAAGACACGCAATGATTTGTGAATATTTCCTACGTTCATCATGAGAGAACAGATGGCAGAGCCATTGTGTTCTTGCCATAGTCAGTGGGCTTTTGCTGAAAAAACCATCAAAATACCACTTGAGTGTTGGGTCCGCCTCAGCGCTGAGCAAGAGCCTGACTATCTCAACATGGCCATCCTGAACCGCTTGCATCAAAGCTGTGGCACCGTCGTTTAGCGTCTGATTCACAGCAATTCCCTTAGCGTTCAATAAGATTTTAATGACATCAATATGGCCAGCGTAAGTAGCCACCAACAAAGGTGTGTACCCCTTCCATGTCTGATTAAGTTTTGCTCCTGCGCTCACTAAACGCTGAACTACCTCAGCGTGCCCATTGAGAACGGCCACAAACAGACCATGAATAGGTATGCCAGACTTTTTACTGGGAAAGTGTTTGTCAATATCAAAGTCGTCCTGGCTCAGAAAAACGTTCACCGCTTCCAGATTGCCTTCACGGCACGCAGCCAGAAAATCGTGTTCACCATATCTATTCGCCAGTGGCACGATCAACCCTACTTTGCATTCGCCTGCGGCCAGGGCGCTTGAACAATAACCTAGAGCCAGAAGAAAAAGACTGGCGAAAATAAATTGCGACCTCTGATACATTCTTAACATACCCCACCCCCCAACTGTTATTACTAAACTCGAGTTTAGAGTGAGCAGCTCTCAATAATCCCCTGAACAGGTGCATGATGGCAGTTCCTAACCCGCTAAACCTAGAGCTGCCACGCCTATTCAAGAACAGAAAACCATCCTCGGCAAGCCTCGGCAAGAAAGTATACGCAACAGAGGGGAGCTGACTCTTAAGAGCCATTTACGCTATTATCCCGCTAAGTACCCGAGCCATTGCTTTTGCATGGTGATGGCGAGTGGATTTTTCACTCTTCAAGGAACAATGTCGGAAGTGTAGGCTGCTACGTAGCCAGAGTTGTGACGTAGCAAGAGCGGAAGAATACGCCGGTAGGATATGCGAAAACAATGATCGAGTACTTATTACATTTCTATCGTTGTCCCTTCTGGCAAAATGTCAGAAATGGTCGTGCCGAGTCTTTTGCATTTCATGAAGATATCCAAGCAAAGCCTGGAAGAACAGGCTGCTAATTTTTTACGCCAACAGATTCTGGATGGGGTCTACAAATCTGGCGAAAAGCTGGTTGAGAGCATGCTGGCCAAGGAGCTGGACCTGTCGAGAACAACTATGCGTATGGCGTTGAATACTCTCAGCAGTGAGGGGCTGGTCTTCCAGAAACCTTATGCTGGCTGGCAGGTCATTACTCTGGGGGATGATGACCTGTGGGAGCTTTATCATCTGCGAGTCGCTTTGGAAGGGCAGTCAGCAGAGATGGCTGCCGAGCGAATCAATGACGAAAAACGGGTGCGCCTGAGGGCAAAAGTGCGTGAATTTATCGCTCTTTGTGAGCAGAAAGAGACAACACTCACGGAGGTCAGCTATTGCGATATGGATCTGCACAAGCTGATTGTTGAGTGCGGTGAAAGCCCACGTATGGCAAAAGTCTATAACCGGGTATCCAACCAGCTGATTATTTACCTGCACATGACTCATCTGGATTACAGCATCCGGGACAGTGCACGAAGTCATGTGCCACTGGTAGAAGCTATTTGTGCCGGGAATATTGCTGAAGCTGGCCGCTGTGCTCGAAGCAGTATCAGTACCTATGCTGAGCTTTGCCACAGTTATCACAAAAACCTGAGAGAGAAAACTCAGCACCAATCTTCACAGGCGTACTCTGAGTAAACGACATCTGGCCAGCACAGGCTGGCCAGATGGTTTGTCCATACAGTTTGGTCAGGCTGTAGCGGCCTTACCGAAAGCAGCCGCTTCGCCCTTTAGAGCAACGTCTTCATCCAGCGCACACTCCTGAACGATGGTTTCAGCACTCTTATGGCTGAAGTCCTGCCCAATCCATTTCACCATTCCCTTAATCATGTAGCCCAGAATAAAGATCAGCGGTATCGAGGTGACCACTGCACAGGTCTTGATGGTATTCAATGGTGCATTAATAAACATCATTGCCAGTGGCACAGCGGCCAGCATCACACACCAGAACAGACGATGCATAGGCGCAGGGTCTTCACCGTTCTTCAGGCCGGGTGTCACAGTCGCAGCCATAGTGAAAGCCGCAGAGTCCAGAGTGGTTGCCAGGAACAGGATAGACACCACCGCGAACAGCACAATCCACAGGGAACTGAATGGCAAGGTGTTCAGCAACTGAACAATAGCCGGGTTACCCTGACCTTGAGCAACCATGCCCGTCACATCAACCAGACCATCAATTGCTGTCTTCTGGGAGAAACTGCCCAGGATACCAAAGAAGAAGTAGCAACCGGCGCTACCGCTGAGCAGCATGTTGGCAACCACACCACGGATAGTGCGTCCACGGGAGACCTTGGTCACGAACAGCCCAACGAATGGCGTGTAGGTAATCCAGTACAGCCAGTAAAAGATTGTCCAGGCTTCAGGGAATCCGCTGTTATCAACGGGGTCAGTCCACAGGCTCATGTGAATGAAGTTGCCCAGCATGGTACCAAAGCCGTTAACCGTGTTCTTCACGATAAACAGGGTTGGCCCCAGAATCAGTACAGCCAGACAGAAGATAATGGCCAGATAAGTGTTCATGCTGCTGATACGTGCCATGCCCTTTGAAATACCAATATAGGAGCTAAGGGAGAAGACAATGGACACCAGCAGTACAATCGCGAGGTTCATAGTGAAATCAGCCTGCACACCGATCATGGAGGCAAGAATCTCAGACACCAGCGGAACGGAAACCCCCAGTGTAATCGAGAGGCCACCAAAGCAAGTGAAGATAAAGATAATATCGATGGCACGGCAAACTGACTTCACCATAGGCGTCATGGGCTTGTCGCCACGAATTGCCATGCACACGGCGGAAAGACTCAGGCCAGCGTTCTTACGCACATGGAAGTGATAGGCCACAGGCAGAGACGCGATACAGTAAATCGCCCAGGCACTGAAGCCCCAGTGGAACATGTTGTAAGCTGTGGAGAACTCGTAGGCCAGAGTGGTGCCGGTGTGAATACCCAGCGCAGGATTATTAAAGTAGTAAGCCCACTCAACAAACGCCCAGTAGACAGTGGCAGAGCCCAGGCCTGCACAGATCATCATGGATACCCAGCTGAAGGTCGAGTATTCCACGGATTCCGTACCCAGACGGATATTGCCGTACTTACTCAACGCCAGACCGATAAGAAAAACCACACAACAAAACACAGCCAGCAAAACCGGGGTACCGAAAATCATAGTACCCAGCCCAAATATATAGTTAGCACCCGCAGTGCCCGCCTCGGGGAAAAGTGTAAGCCCCAATACAATAGCGATAACGAAAACCAGACTTATTATCAGTAGGAAAAAATCAAGTCGTT
Source organism: Parendozoicomonas verongulae (assembly GCF_009711465.1). Taxonomy (GTDB): domain Bacteria; phylum Pseudomonadota; class Gammaproteobacteria; order Pseudomonadales; family Endozoicomonadaceae; genus Sansalvadorimonas; species Sansalvadorimonas verongulae. The sequence goes on from NZ_SMME01000832.1 coordinate 30,332, forward strand.
TATTCTGCAACATAAAACAATTCTTTGTTCAGGAAAAAAGGAGGGATCGCAATAAGCATCCATCAGAACACTTGGTATTCACGCACCATATCGTCATTGAGTTCAATACCAAGGCCGGGAAGGTCAGGGACTTCCAGATAACCGTCCTTAAACTGAACAGGATTTGTCACAAGGCCACCGTCATTCACAAGAGGGCTGGTGCTCTCGGAGTATTCCATCAGTGTGCCGTGTTCACAGGATGCCAGGAAGTGCACAGACGCAGACAGCAGAATGCCGGTACTGAAACCGTGAGGAATCAACTGGGTGCCGTGCATAACCGCCATATCGTAAATCTTGCGCATCTCGGAGATACCGCCGCAGCGGGTAATGTCCGGCTGCACAATGCAGGTACCGAAGCGTTCCAGAAATTCTTTGAATTCGTGCACTGTGGTCAAAGCTTCACCACCGGCAATTCGCTGATCAGAGAGATTTGACAGCTTGGTGTAGCCCTTTTCATCATCGGCCAGAACCGGCTCTTCCACCCAGTTCAGATTGAACGGCTCCAGTCGCTTACACATGCGCAGGGCATGGCCGGAGGTTTTCCACCTGGTGGCCAGATCAATCTGCAGTTCAATGTCCGGACCAATCGCTTCCCGTACATTTTTAACAATCTGGTAATCCACTTCCGGATCATCACCCAGAACACCGCCACCAAACTTCATGCTGGTAAAGCCTTTTTCCACCAGGCCTAAAGCAATCTCCCGGTTATCTTCTGGCTTATCTGCAGGAATAAACGTGCCGTAAGCACGGATACGATCCCGGAATTTTCCACCCAGCAGGGTATGAAGAGGCACACCATAGAACTGACCTGCGATATCCCACAGGGCAATATCTATTGCACTGATTGCGTGAATACCTGCACCACGACGTCCAACATAATTAGATGCCCAATACATTTTCTGCCAGAGACGGGCGATCTCCAGAGGGTTCTCTCCAATCAAAAGTTCTTTAAGGCCATAGCAATAAAGATTGGAGTTCGGAGTTTCAATCAGTGCCTTGATTACCATGGGAGAACTGTCAGACTCACCCAGACCAGTAATGCCTTCATCCGTGTGAATGCGTACAATCAACGCATCTTCACCCCAAGTGCAGGTTTCTCCGGGCACAGGAACCCGCAGATGAATCACTTCAACATCAGTAATTTTCAATCTATTTCTCTCAATCTGAAAAATAACAACACAAGAACAGGAGTGTGTTTAAGCACCCAGGGATTTCTTCTCGAGGGTGGCCATGGTTGTGACAGATTCATTGCGACCGGAAATAACCTGTACAACCTCTCCCTTGTTTACGTTTTGTAGCAAGGTGGCAATATTGTCATTTCAGAGAACCGGATGGCTTTGCACATAAAGGATTCCCGTCCATTGTCTGACAATCGACATTGTGCAAATCTTGTCTTTACAGTTTCATGACCCAAATCAAGCGATTTATGTATTTGCGGTTGATACGTGGATTGCAAGGGGAATTACACAACCTAAAAGTACCCGGGCATTGCTTTCCGAAAACAATGGTTTGGGTACTTACGCTTGTTTATCTGAAAGACGATGGTCCGGGTACTTATGATGAGGGTGGAGAAAGCAGTGACGGTGAAGGACTGAGACTCTTAAAACGGATACCGGCACATAAAATCCGGTATCCCATATAGATTGAGCAATGCAACTTAAAGGCTAAGTTGCCCTTTCTGGTTGTTTGC
>NZ_SMME01000052.1 GCF_009711465.1 Parendozoicomonas verongulae
ATTCGTTGATGGATTTCCATTACCTTTTAATTCTGATATCAACACCTGGGAAATTTACTGCCGGAAAGTTATCAAACAAGAGATAGAAGAGGTTTATGACGTTGCCTCAACAGTCCCAGGAAACCTGGACTACGATAGCCCTGCACCGGAAGTGGAAATATTGAGCCAAGGTGAAGTGGGGGCAGTCTGTCGAGGTAAGCGGAACACCACCTGCCCCTGCGGCCTC
>NZ_SMME01000550.1:0-91 GCF_009711465.1 Parendozoicomonas verongulae
AGGAGACAAGCCCTTTGTCTGTGACTTTGAGGGGTGCGGCAAGTGTTTTGCCCAATCCGGCCATCTCACCACCCACAAACGCATCCACACA
>NZ_SMME01000550.1:425-743 GCF_009711465.1 Parendozoicomonas verongulae
GCCAGGACGGGTGCAACAAGCGTTTTTCTCAATCAGCTCATCTCACCTCCCACAAACGTACTCACACAGGGGACAAGCCCTTTGTCTGTAATCAGGACGGATGTAATAGGACTTTCGCCACATCCAGTAATCTCGCCAAGCACAAACGCATCCACACAGAAGACAGGCCCTTTACCTGTGACCAGGACGGGTGTAATAAGACTTTCGCCACATCCGGTCATCTCACCAGGCACCAGCGCACACATAACAATGTGGGAGATGAGTGAAAGGTCGCCAGCTACGTTGCTGTCTTTTTTGTTCTTTTTGTGGGAAAGAATG
>NZ_SMME01000550.1:753-1015 GCF_009711465.1 Parendozoicomonas verongulae
CTGCAATGGAAGACAAGAGTAGATCTCTTCACATTAGTCAGTTGAGGCCATTAGATGTGATATCAACAGGCGGCATTACCATATACCCTGCAGACAGCACATCTATCCATCCCCTGGCCGTTGAAACAGGTGCCACAACATGGATCAGGGATAAGGCAAGCATCTGTTATGTGCTTCCAGGTGAGGAAGGTCTCCGTCACATCCACTGCTCCCCCCTGCCTTCGGGAGGCCCGCTTGCTTCCCGGCTTCCGCATTTCAATAC
>NZ_SMME01000550.1:1278-1361 GCF_009711465.1 Parendozoicomonas verongulae
GCCCTTTATCTGTGACCAGGTCGGGTGCAACAAGCGTTTTGTTCAATCAGCTCATCTCACCATCCACAAACGCATCCACGCAG
>NZ_SMME01000088.1 GCF_009711465.1 Parendozoicomonas verongulae
GATCAATGGTGCCCTGTCGATTATCGCGCCTCTGGCATGGGCCTTCCCTGCCGGTTCCACCGTAAGTTCTGCTGTGGTTTACGGCGACCTGCAGGCACGGGCGAAGAGCATCTTCACCCAGCGCACGTGGGACAGTGGCAACCCCAACTGGACCGAGGCCCGGCTCGGCGACGACACCACAGCCCAGTACAACCTGATCAACTACCCCATCCAGTCGAACAACAAGGGAGCCATAGAAGGCAAGTGGG
>NZ_SMME01000089.1 GCF_009711465.1 Parendozoicomonas verongulae
TATACGGCTGAGGATGTCAAAGACAAACCTTATATCAACCCGGGCGTTAGAAAGTGGCACTTGAATGGACACAAATGCCACGATTACTGGATTGAATCAGGCACTGGCTGCGGCACCTGCATCGCGACTTGTCCTTATAACAAACCCGACTTTTGGCACCACAGGCTTATTGATCGGATAAATACATATATTCCCGGACCGCTCCATAAGTTCATGGCGGAAATGGATCTGTGGCACGGCTATGGCAA
>NZ_SMME01000808.1:0-7898 GCF_009711465.1 Parendozoicomonas verongulae
GGGGGGACAAGTGTTAGCAATTGCGTTGAATGCTTTGGTTTGTAGGTGTTGGTTTGCGGGTTTTAGGTGATACTCCCGCTGGTGGTATGTAGTCGTGTTTTTCGACTATTTTGACGAAGTTCAACAAAAGTGACGGCACCCTGCGTCACTGAAGGTTTTTTTATATGTCAGTGTTGAGTGTGTATTTTGTAGCGTGTGCGAGTTTGTAGGGGATGTCCGTAGTTGTTGAAAAGTATGCAACAGCTGACTTTTTGGAAGGTATTGTTTGCCACTGTTGCAGGTGAGGCTGTTTTTGATAAAAACTGCTAAAGGTACGCTTTGTACCTATGGTCGTCAATCTGGAAAAATGACAATACTCATATGGCAGTGTATGGGTATTATATGCACATCACTTCGGAAGCAGATGGGGTCTGGTGGCCCTCCCGGTCTTCAAAACCGACGTAAGCCGTAGAGGCTTTGGCAGGTTCGATTCCTGCCTCTTCCGCCAAATTCTGTCGCAGAGCCTAGCTTGTTTGAACGAGCAGTGAGCTTTGTGATCCATACTAAAGCTGGTTCCGGTTATTAAACAATTTTAATAACAGGCACCGGCTTTTTTTGTGTCTGAATCCCCCTGAGGCATGTTATGGAAGCAGGTCGTTTACCCCAGGTCGGCCAGTTACTGGACTCCCCCTTTCTCCAGGAGGCTGTTCGCAAACTCAGCCGCCCCCTTGTTACAGAAACCGTTCGCCGTGTTCTGGGCCATTACCGCAAGCAGCGCTGTTTTATTAAGAATGAAGACGATCAGGCGCAACTGGAAGCGGACATTCTCTCCTCCTGTTATAAACTGATTCGCACCCGCCAGACCCGCGTTATTAACGCCACAGGCACTGTGATTCACACTAACCTTGGCCGTTCCCCTATCAGCCCTGAATTGTGGGAAGCGGTGTCTGAACTGAACACCGGTTACAGCAATCTGGAAATCAGCCTTGCCAAAGGAAAACGTGGTGAACGCAAGGGGCTGGTAAACTATCTGGTGGGGGCACTCACCGGTGCCGACGATGCGCTGGTGGTGAACAATAATGCGTCATCTGTCTGGTTGTTGCTCAATGAACTGGCTGCGGGCAAAGAGGTGATTATCTCCCGTGGCGAGCAGATTCAGATAGGCGGCGGTTTCCGTATCCCCGACATCATGCGCATGGCTGGTGCCAATATGGTGGAAGTGGGTACAAGTAACATCACCACCGCTGATGACTATCTGGATGCTATCACCGAAAACACCGCCATGGTGTTGATGGTGCATCGCTCTAACTTTGCCATTCGCGGATTTACTGAATCTCCCGATATTAAGGAAGTCGCCCGTCGTCTGCCCAAACATGTTCTGCTGGCGGTAGATCAGGGTTCTGGCCTTGTGACGGAAACCTTCTCCAAGGATGAAGTGCCCGCAGACCGTTACCTGCGTCAGGGCGCTGACCTTGTGTGCTTCTCTGGCGACAAGATTCTCGGTGGCCCGCAGGCAGGCATTATTGCCGGTCATAAAGAGCTGGTGAAGCGTCTGGAAAAGAACCCCATGATGCGCGCCTTCCGCCCCAGCCGGATTATTTACTCCCTGCTGGAAGAGTTGCTGATTCGCAAGCTTAACGGCGAAGAGTGTGGCCGGGGCATTGCCGAACGTGCCCAGAGGAACCTGGAAACCAATCGTCAGTGGGCAGAACGGTATCTGCCAGAATGGGGTGAGCATGTCTCCCTGTTTGAAGATCAGCTGGTGATCGGTGGCGGTACCCTGCCTGACGAATACTATCCGTCCTGGTCTCTGGAGCTGAACTCGTCCAAACCAGCGAACAAAGTGCTGGATGAGTTGCGGGAGATGGATGTACCAATGATTGCTGTGATACGTAACGACAAGGTGCGCATCAACCTCGCCACTATTCTTCCGGAAGATCGTGATGTCGTTGCACGACAGTTAACCCACTATTTTATGACTACACACACGGTAGAGCCATCCAAATGAGAGCCGTAATTGGAACCGCCGGTCACGTTGACCATGGCAAAACCGCACTGATTAAAGCCCTGACCGGCATTATGACCGCCCGGGCCAAAGAGCAAAAACTGGGCATGACTCTTGATCTGGGTTTTGCTCACTTTGAAGGAGATAACGAAGAAGTGGTGGGCGTGATCGATGTACCCGGTCACGAGCGTTATATCCGCAACATGGTGTCTGGAGTCTGGAGTCTGGATATGGTGTTGCTGGTTGTAGCCGCCGACGAAGGCTGGATGCCCATGACCAACGACCACCTCAAGGTGATTCACGCCATGGGCATCAAGAACCTGCTGGTGGTGATCAACAAGTCTGATGCTGTTGATGCGGAAACCCTTGAGCTGGTTGAAGAGGATATTCTTGAGCGGGTGATGGAAGTGACCGGTGATATTCCCGAGTCCATCTGTGTGTCTGCTCTCACTGGCGACAATATCCCTCAGCTGAAGAAAACCATCCTGCGCATTCTCAACCGTATGGAAGAGCGCCAGGATGACGGCAGTGCCCGTATTTATCTCGATCGTGTGTTCACCGTAAACGGTATCGGGACAGTAGTAACCGGCAGCTTGACTGAAGGCCCTGTCGCCATGGGTGAAAAGCTGATGGTGATGCCTGCAGGCAAGCCGGTACAGGTAAAAGCGCTGCAATCCGGTCATAAATCTCTGGATGAAGTGAGCGCGGTATCCCGTGTGGCGGTGGGTGTGAAAGGCATCACTCGCAAAGAGCTGGAGCGTGGACACTGTCTGGTGAAAAACCCCGCTGATGCCATGGTGTGCGAGCAGATGATTGTGCGTCTGGAAGAGGGCTTTACCGAGGGGCGTAATAACCGGGAAGTGGAAGTGGCGTTAGGTAGTGCTCACTCACTGGCTCGCCTGCATCATATCAGAGGAACACGCCTCGCTCGCCTGGTGCTTACCGAGAAAATTACCGCGTTCTGGAACCAGCCTTTTGTGGTGATTCGTCACGGTGGCAGTGACTTACTGTTCAGCGGTCGGGTGATCTGGAATGGTGGTGTACCAGCCCATCGTCGTGCAGCGCTGTACGAATTGCTGGAAGCCCTGCCGGAAGAGTTAAGCGAACAGGATCGCCTGCAATTGAGTCTGGACTTCCACGGCTATGTTCACCGCGACGCACTGGCAGGCTGCGATGGTGTGGATACCAGCAGTTTTGTGGATATGAGCGGCTGGCTGGTCAGTCACACTTTTTTCAAAGAGTCTCTGGAACTGGTGCAAACCACGTTGAAAGACGAAGGCACAGCACTCAGCGGAGCAGAGCTGGCCAGTAAGCTGGGTATTGAACCGGCTGTGCTGGATCAGCTGCTGCAAGAGTTAAAGAAGGACAACATCATCCATATGACTGGCGGTGCCTGGGTGCTGGGTGGCGGAACATCGGAAGATGATCTCAACCAGAAAGGCCAGCAGCTACTGAGCATGATCCAGAAAGCCGGTAAAGAAGGTCTGCAGTCGTCTAAGACACAAGTTCCCGGCGGTCAGAAAGAGCTGCGTAACCTGGTGCACTTAGGCTTTATCGTCCCTATGGAAGACCACATTTACTACGCCAAAGACGTTTACGATCAGTGTGTTGAAGACATCCTCACGGGCCTGGCTATGAATGAAAGTTTCCCCGTTGCCCACGCCAAAGACCGCACCGGTTTGAGTCGCAAATACCTGATTCCACTGCTCAACCGCCTGGAGCGTGATGGCTGGGTGAAGCGTAATGAGTCCGATCGTATTGTTATCAAGCTGCTGGAAGACACTAAGCAGGAGGCTTAAGGTTCGTGAAAAATATCAACAATGATTTGCTGATCGTCACCAATAACCCCAAGGTTGCTGAGAAGCTGGGGCGCTTTCAGCAGGAAACCTGCGAAAGCTACGAAGGTGTTCTGAAGGCGGTGCGCAACCGTGTGCATGCCGGTGCGCGAGTGATCACTCACCCGCTGGCAGGTAGCGTAAAGCCCGGCGAAAGCCCCTACCGTTCTGTTGCTATTGATGTAAGTGGTGATGAGCTGGATATGCAATCTCTGGAAATTATCGAAAAAGCGCTGGAGCGTTTTACGGTGATGGTGAACTCTCGAACCTATGCCCGCGAATACAATGAGCAGATTCTGGAAGACTTTCAGGTGATTGATGGGCAACTGTTGCTGTCTGGCTTGAGTTCTATTCAAGGTATCGGGGCACTGCCTGCCGCTATGGCCTGATCGCTCGCTCTGAATAAAGTGCCCGAGCAGTGTGTTCGGGCACTTTTATTTGGGTGAAGTTATATGTACGTTCACTGGCCTTCTGTCTGTGTTTCTGCTTTTGCTTTTACTTTTACTGCTGCTGCCCGAACTGGAGTGCGCTGTTTCCTTTTTTTGCGCTTTTTTGCGGGGGGCAGATCAGACCCTGGTGTATATTCTGCTTCAGATTCAGATTCAGGTTTTGGCCTGGGTCTCTTTTGTTGTGGAGAGGTGACAGAGCAGAAGGAGGCATCGCTCTCAGCTACAGAGAGGATGGAGTCTTCGCTTGTGCTGCTTGGCGTCCTGGGGCCTGCAGTTCTATAGCTGAGAAGATCTTGATGACCATGAAGATGGGAGGTGGAGGATTTGGAAAAGACCTTCCCGGATCTTGTCCTAAGAGGGGGGGAGGAAGCTTCCGCGAATGCTTTGTCTTGGGATTCCAGTTCGCTGATGCGCTGATTCAAATGTCTGTTTTCTTCGCGCAGCGCATCCAGCTCTTCACGGTCCGTTTTGAGTTGTGCGTTCTCTTTAACAAGTGCTTCAAGATTTTTCGCTTGCTTCTCGAGTACTCTCAGTTTGTGACGCAATTTCAGTTGCTCTTCCTCAACCTTGTCTCTCAGAGCAGTCAAACTGGTATTTTCAAGCTCTTTAGGCAGGGTATGACCATGCAGGTGACACATGTTACTCAAGGTTGATCTGAGTAGCTGGGCTTCAGAGTCTTTCTTCTCCTCTTCCTTGTGAAAATTATCTATCAGGTTAGTGATATCTCTATGTGTATAGGTGTCCAAAACCTTTCCACCCATCTCGTGCACCAACCTGTTAAGCAGGGTGATATCAAAATGCTCTGGGGTTGCTGCTTGCAGAGTCTCTATCTGTTCTTCCGGTGTGGGAACATCTGCAGGGGAGAGTGTCATAACAAGTTTTTTTAATTGTTCGCCTTCGCCTTCGTCGAGCGTCCGGTAAGGGACTGTAATGGTTTGGGTGTAGCAGGGCTTACCATCAGGTAACTGGCCTGTCTGAGTAAAATGCTCAGGGAGGAAGCAAGTGGGCATTTTCTTGTCTCGGCTGACAAGCATATCCGCCAGCTCGTCTCCATTGCATAGTCCTTCAGGTACTTCTCTATTGAAGTGGGCGTAGGCTTTTTTCACGCAGTCTTGCAGGAAGCCCTTTTCCATCTCGGTTTTTACGAGGGCTGCCTTAAGTTGCTGGAGTGCCTCCCCCTCATGTTGTCCCACTGATGCATACCCACGTGGTAAGTTATGATGCGACACTTGGCGCTGTGGCAATTGCCGTGGTGGGGGCATCATGGCAGATTGTTGTTGAATATAGCCTTGCGCCATCCTGCCTGCAGGAGGCATAGGATAATTATATATGCTAACGCTTGGTGGGAGCCTGAAGGTGGGGCTTCCGGCTCCAGGTGAGTACCCTGCCATCGAGGCTGTATAGGTTGGTAGAGCTCTATCCGATGCTGAAGATCCTTGGGAATAAGCCATTTTATAATCCTTTTATTGTGTAAGATAGGGTGTTGGACAAGAGTTAAGCCAATACATTCCATAACAGACACGCTTGTTTGCTGTACAACAAGGTTAGAGTTTCTAACACTGCCCTTCTGGCCATCATCATCTATATTTTGTTGCTCTTGATCCTGAGAGCAATTCTCATGTTATCTATACGTGCTATGAAGCAAGCCCTGCTTTTGACTGTGGTGTGTCTGCTCTATCCTCTGGAGGCTCTGGCTGTAAAGACTGATCCTAAGACAGGCTTACCCTTTACAGATGACGCGCTGTTGCAGCATATGATGGGAGAGAAAAGCGCACCGGGTGATGCAGATTTTTCAGGGTTAAATGGGCCACTAGAGGCCAGGGAGTTGCTTTTTGATCGGCTGCTGGGGGTGAAGGATACCGTTATCTCCATATATGAACCTACTTTCACTCTGACCATAAAAAACGATGGAGAGAGAAAAGCACTTAATGATATGGGTTTGCGTTTTTCGTTGGCTATACACCCCGTTGTTAACGGAGTGCGCACCCGAGGACGCTTTGTGAGGGAAGGGCTGTCTGCAAGCCAGCATGGTGTATTGAGAGAGACCATTCCCCTTGAAGCGTTTTATCAGGATGATACTAATAACTACAGCGTTGTCCTTTCCTATGAAAGCCTGAGCCAGATACCTATAGAAATCACCCGTTTTAACCTTCAGGTGGCTGCACTTCCGCCTGAGAAAAGCTCGCAGTTGAGAGATAATGAGGCGTTTTACTATGAACTCATGCCTGATGCTGCTGAGACTGATCCGACTTCGACTCAGGATAAGACCGGTGCAGAGATAGAAGAGGGAGCCCCTTCTTCACAAGACAGAGGTGCAGCCATGAAAAAGAGCATCCTTGTTCTCGATCTCTCCAAAATTCCTGCCGAGGGAGCGCCAGCGTTTAATGGTGCGGCTTATCAATACTTTAAACGGCACCAAAAGCAGGCGGATGAAGCGGGTCTTGCCGTAGTGGTTACTCCTTTGGAAGGTGAACAGCAGAGAGTGCGCGTGCCTCCTAACTGTTTGCAGGTTGATCTGGCACACTACAATAGAATTCTTAAGCCGATTTTTCACTCCCTTCAGAACGAACATGAGTGGTCGTTTTCTCATAAGATCTTCATAACGGAGGATGAAACAACAGACAGCGGATCTATAAACAAGAACTTCGTGTTCACTCAAAAATTTCTGGAGGAGGATAACCATGAGAGAGAGCTTCTTGAAGCACAGCTGTTTAACCCGGATCTCTATGAAGATCTGCGAGTTCTAGTTGATCCGCAGCTGGATAATGTCTCTGCACATGTTTATCTGACGCCGTTATTTGATGGGCAGGGTTTTATATATGACGCCGGAGAATATTACAGGCTACCCATTACTGATGGCTATATCACGCTGCCCCTCACATTGGGGCAATTGCCTACATCCAGCTGGCAATACCAGATAGATATTCATATAGAAACTGAGGCGACGGAAAAAAATATTCGTACCAGGCTGATTGCTTTGGATCGCGAAAGAGTTCGCAATGTTTCTGTCGTACGTTTTTCAGAGCACTCCTCTATAGAGCCTGACAGTGCATTAATGAAGCGGGTAGCTGCCGCTCCGGTTTGTGAGGAGGGGAGGCATTGTCCATTGTTTATTGTTCATTCCCCAGGAAAAATACCACCCAGGTCTGAAATGCCTCTGTATGCTGTAACCTTAACTGATGAGCAGGCTGGCACACTGTCTGCGAGTATGTTTAAAGATGTAGATGGTGTGATCTGGAGCGATGATCCCAGCTATGGGCCGGAAGGTGCGATGGCACATTTCGCAAAACGTCTTGTTACTGTGGGCGAGGAGAAAAGAGCAGACACTCCAATTGATTGTCCGCCTACTGAATTTTCTGAAGGTACCGCTACCCAAAGCCAAATAGAAAGGAGGCCCAGCCTGAGTTCTTCTCAAGAAAATAAAAAAGAACAGGCTTCTGCATCCGAATTGCCAGAGCGGCCTTTAGAGGGTGAAAGTCACCAGCAACGCTCAGACAATGAGGAAGATACATCTGGCTCCTCACCTAAAAAACTGACAGAGAATGGAGAGTGCCGAGATAATGGTGCAGATATAGCGGCAGGGCTCTCTGGTGAAGAGGGCGAAGAAGAGGAAGAGGGTGAAGAAGAGGA
>NZ_SMME01000808.1:8161-8633 GCF_009711465.1 Parendozoicomonas verongulae
GGGGTGAGGGTGAAGAAGAGGGTGAAAGTAAAGAAGAGAAAGGGGAAGAGGTGAAATTAGAGCAGGATTAAGTACAATCGGCTGAAAGCTGCTATCCAAGTGGAGCTATAGTGCTATTCCGAAGGCAGGGTGAAACCAGGAACTTATTTTTAGACAGTTCCTTAGATTGAATTATTTTTAATTAAATAAAGCGCCAGCATTTTACTGGCGTTTTATTATGGGTGCTGTAAATAAGTTGTATAACGGAAGTCTGTGGTGAAAATACCCTGCTTGTATCGTGCTTGAACACTTTATAAACGGTGTTTGACAGGGGTTAGGCTGACATATTCTATAACAGGCATGCCTGCTATCTGTCCAATAGGGTTACGAGTTTATAACACTGCTCTTCTGGCCATCATCATCTATATTTTGATGTTCTTGATTCTGAGAGCAATTCGTATGTTATCTAAGTACCCGGACCATTGCTTTCGCA
>NZ_SMME01000808.1:8757-9526 GCF_009711465.1 Parendozoicomonas verongulae
CGTGCTATGAAGCAAGCCCTGCCTTTGACTGTGTTATGTCTGTTCTATCCTTTGGAAGCTTTGGCTGTAAAAATTGATCCCAAGACGGGGTTACCCTTTACAGACGACGTGCTGTTGCAGCATATGATGGGAAAGAAAGACAAATCGGGTGGTGCAGATTTTTCAGGATTAAATGGGCCACTAGAGGCTAGAGAGCTGCTCTTTGATCAGTTGGTGGGAGTGAACGATACCGTTGTCTCAATATATGAGCCTACTTTCACTCTGACCATAAAAAACGATAGAGAGAGAAAAGCTCTTAATGATATGGGTTTGCGTTTTTCGCTAGCTATATACCCTGTTGTTAACGGAATGCGCACCCGAGGACGCTTTATAAGGAGAGGGCTGTCTGTAAAGCAGCATGGTGTATTGAAACAGACTATCCCCCTTGAAGCGTTTTATCAGGAGAATGCTACTGACTACAGTGTTTCCCTTTCCTATGAAAGTCTGAACAAGATACCTATAGAAATCACCCGTTTTTACCTTCAGGTGTCTCCACTTCCGCCAGAGATAAGCTGGGAGTTGAGAGGTAGGGAAGCGCTTTACTATGAACTCATGCCAGAGGCTACTGTTCTTGGTCCGCCTCCGGCTATGACTGCTGTAGAGTTGGAAGAGGGAGCCACTTTTTTGCAAAACAGAGGTGTGGCCCTGAAAAAGAACATACTGGTTCTTGATCTCTCCAAAACTCCTGCTGATGGATCGTCAGCGTCTGATAATGCGGTTTATCAATACT
>NZ_SMME01000808.1:9536-21242 GCF_009711465.1 Parendozoicomonas verongulae
GGCACAAAAAACAAGTAGATGACGCGGGACTGGCCATAGTGGTTACTCCTTCAGAAGGTAAGTTGCAGAGAAAACGCATTTCTCATAACTGCCTGCAGGTTAATCTGATGCATTACAATAGAATTCTTGAGCCGGTTTTTCACTCCCTTCAGCACGAATATGGGTGGTCATTTTTCCATGAAATCTTTGAAATAGAGGATGCAGTAATAGACCACGGTTCGATAAACCAGAACTTCGTGTTCACTCAAACATTTCTGGAGGATAGCCATGAGAGAGAGCTTCGTGAAGCACAGCTGTTTAATCCGGATATCAATGAGGAAGTGCGAATTTTCATTGGGCCGCAGCTGCATGATGTCTTTGCGCATGTTTATCTGATGCCGTTATTTGATGGGCAGGGTTTTATATTTGAGGCCGGTGAGTATTACAGGCTACCCATTATTAATGGCTATATCACGCTGCCCCTCAAACTAAGTCAACTGCCCATATCCAGCTGGCAATACCAGATAGATGCTCATATAGAAACTGAGGAGACAGGGAAAAATATTCGTACCAGTCTGGTTGTTTTAGATCGCAAAAGGGTTCGCAACGTTTCCGTCGTACATTTTTCTGAGTACTCCTCTATAGAGCCTGGCAGTGCACTAATGAGGCAGGCAGCTGCCAGTCCAGTTTGTGAGGAGGGGAAGTATTGCCCATTGTTTGTTGTCCATTCCTCAGAAAAAATACCACCCAGATCTGAAATACCTTTGTATGCCGTAACCTTAACTGATGAGCAGACTGGCGCACTGCCTGCGAGTATGTTTAAAGGTGTCGATGGTGTAATCTGGAGCGATAATCCCGGCTATAAGGCGGAAGGCGCGCTAGCACATTTTGCAAAACGCCTTGTTACTGCGGGCGAGGATAAAACAGTAGACGCACTGATTGATTGTCTGCCTACTGAGTTTGCTAAAGGTGTCGGTACCAAAAGCCAAATGGGAAGGAGGCACAGCCTGAGTTCTTCTATCCACTTGTAGCACTTATTTTTGGATACCCAGCCGGGTTCTGACTCAGGAATGTGTTCGAGAAGGTCTTCTACTTGATCGAGGGCTTTGATGAGTCTGGCATTCATGGCGATTTCCATTCTCTCACCATCAACGACAACCTTGGTCAATACAGGCTCATTTTATATTGGAAGAGGTTAACACTGCTCTTCTGGCCATCATCATCTATATTTTGATGCTCTTGATTCTGAGAGCAATTCTCATGTTATCTATACGTGCTATGAAGCAAGCCCTTCTTTTGACTGTGGTATGTCTGCTCTACCCTCTGGAAACTTTGGCTGTAAAAACTGACCCCAGGACGGGCTTACCCTTTACAGATGACGCACTGTTGCAGCATATGATAGGAAAGAAAGGGGAACCGGGTGGTGCAGATTTTTCAGGATTAAATGGGCCGCTAGAGGCCAGGGAGTTGCTCTTTGATAGGTTGGTAGGGGTGAACGATACCGTTGTCTCAATATATGACCCTACTTTTACTCTAACTATAAAAAACGCTAAAGAGAGAAAAGCTCTTAATGATATGGGTTTGCATTTTTCGCTGGCTATATATCCCGTTGTTAACGGAGTTCGCACCCGAGGGCGTTTTATAAAGGGAGGACTGTCTGCAAACCAGCATGGTGTATTGGCAGAGACTATTCCTATTGAAGTGTTTTATCAGGATGATACTAATAACTACAGTGTTGTCCTTTCCTATGAAAGCCTGAGTCAGATACCTATAGAAATCACCCGTTTTAACCTTCAGGTGGCTGCACTTCCACTTGAGAAAAGCTGGGAATTGAGAGATAGAGAGACGTTTCACTATAAGATCATACCAGTTGTTGCTGATATTGATCCGATTCCGCTTATGGCTGGTGTAGAGTTAGAAGAGGAAGCCCCTTTTTTGCAAGACAGAGTTGCGGCCATGAAAAAGAGCATCCTGGTTCTCGATTTCTCCAAAATTCCTGCTGATGGGTCGCCAGCGTCTGATAATGCGGTTTATCAATACTTTAAACAGCACCAAAAACAGGTGGATGAAGCGGGGCTGGCCGTAGTGGTTACTCCTTCGGAAGGTAAGCTGCAGAGAGAGCGCATTGCTCCTGACTGTTTGCAGGTTAATCTGACGCATTACAATAGAATTTTTAAAACGATTTTTCACTTCCTTAACGAGGAACATGGGTGGTCGTTTTCCCATAAAATATTCGCAATAGAAGATGCAGCAATAGGCACTGGTTCGATAAACCAGAACTTCGTGTTCACTCAAAAATTTCTGGAGGAGGGTAACCATGAGCGAGAGCTTCGTGAAGCACAGCTGTTTAATCCTGACCTCAATGAGGAACTGCGAATTTTAATTGACCCGCAGCTGCATGATGTTTTTGCTCATGTTTACATGATACCGTTATTTGATGGGCAGGGTTTTATATTTGAGGCCGGTGAGTATTACAGGCTACCCATTATTAATGGCTATATCACGCTGCCCCTCAAACTAAGTCAACTGCCCATATCCAGCTGGCAATACCAGATAGATGCTCATATAGAAACTGAGGGGGCAGAAAGAAATATTCGTACCAAGCTGATTGCTTTGGATCGCGAAAGGGTTCGCAACGTTTCTGTCGTGCATTTTTCAGAGCGCTCCTCTATAGAGCCTGGCAGTGCGCTAATGAGGCAGGTAGCTGCTGCTCAGGTTTGTGAGGAGGGGAAGTATTGCCCATTGTTTGTTGTCCATTCCTCCAAAAAAATACCACTCAGGTCTGAACTGCCTTTGTATGCCGTAACCTTAACTGATGAGCAGACTGGCGCACTGCCTGCGAGTATGTTTAAAGATGTCGATGGTGTGATCTGGAGCGATGATCCCGGCTATGGGCCGGAAGGCGCACTAGCACATTTTGCAAAACGTCTTGTTACTACGGGCGAAGATAAAAGAGTAGATACACCAATTGATTATCTGCCTACTGAATTTTCTGAAAATGTCGGCTTCCAAAGCCAAATGAGTAGGTGGCCCAGCTTGAATTTTTCTCAAGAAGATGAAGAGGAACAAGAAGATGAAGAGGAAAAAGATGCTCCTATGTCCGAATGGCCAGAGTGGCCTTCAGATGAAGACGTTCCAATACTTTACGCGCCTTAATTCGTATAAATCTTAATTAAGCTCTGGCTCTGCTGGAGGTCATTTAACTGAATAAAGCATCAGCATTTTACTGGTGTTTTATTTTTATGGTCGCCGTAAATAATTTTTATAACGGGAGTTTGCAGTGGAAACACCTTATCTGTCTCGAAATTGTACAATTTCTAGTCTTTGTTTGTTTTTTAAGCGAAGTGGGTGGTGATTGGTACCTATAAAATAATGCAATAATGTGTAGTTTATTTGTACGTAAAAACCGAAAAGACAAAAATAATTTGCTTCAAGTCAATATTTGTCGATCCTGACAGGCGCATGATGCTCACCAACGAAACAGAGGCAAAATTAAGTCAGCTTTTTTTCGAGGCTGTTTAGGAATCAACTGTGTTTGTGTGTTGATTCGAATTGCTTTTGCCTGCGATGAATCGAATCAATGGAGCAGACATGTCTGACATTCTTGATGTTGTTATTGTAGGCGGTGGTGCAGGCGGTTTATCTGCTGGCATTTACTGCGCACGCGGAAAGATGAGTACCGTTATTCTGGAAGCCAGTGCGAAAACTGGCGGTCAGGCAGCCAAGACCAATGAACTGGAAAACTATCCAGGTATTGATCAGGCAACCGGCCCCGACATTATGGGCGCATTCCGCAATCACTGTGAACGCTTCGGTGTTGAATTCAAACGTGGCACAGTGGACGGCATCAAGGTAGAAGACAACGGCTTTATTAAGCAGGTTTCTACTAAAGAAGGTGAAACCCTCCGAGCTCGCACAGTTATTGTTGCAACCGGCGCACAGCCTCGCGTTCTTGGAATCAAGGGCGAGCGTGAATTTACATCAAAAGGTGTATCTTACTGCGCAACCTGCGATGCCGACTTCTTTGAAGAACTGGATATCGTAGTTGTTGGTTCCGGTAACACGGCTGTTGAAGAATCTGTTTTCCTGACCAAGTTTGTTAACAGCATCAAGATGATTGTGCTGCACGACGAAGGTGTTCTGGATGCAGACCGCACCGCTCAGGAACAGGCTTTCGCCAACGACAAGATTGACTTCGTGTGGAACTCCACCGTAGAAGAAATCTGCGGCGACGAACTGGTTAACGGGGTTCGCGTTAAGAACCTGAAGACTGGCGAAGTCAGCGAAATTGAATGTGACGGCGTGTTCATGTTCGTCGGCACAGTACCGAACACAGACTTCCTGAAAGACACTGTGGAACTGGCAAAAGGCGGCTACATCAAGGTTGATGAGCAAATGGCCACTAACGTACCAGGCGTATTCGGCGCCGGTGACGTGAACGACAAGTTCCTCCGCCAGGTTGTAACCGCAGCTGCAGACGGCGCCATCGCAGCCGTAGCCGCCGAGCGTTACATGCAGGAAGAAGAGAACTGGCAGGAGCGAGTTCTGGAAGCTGAAGGCGATGTAGCCGTGATGTTCTGGAACCCACTGGATCAGGACGGCATTGCCCTGATGCCAAAACTGGAAGCCTTCTGCAAAGAACAGGAACTGCCTCTGGTAACGATCGACACTTACAAGAGTCAGAACATCTCAGGCCGCTACAACGTAGAAGACATTCCTACAGTTGTTCGCTTCAGCAACGGCCAGGAAATTAAGCGTACGGTTCGCCCTTCTCAAGAAGAACTGAATCAGCTGGTTTAATAACGCATCGCGCGATAAGGATTGAGACATGCTCGAGATTACTAAAGAAAACTTTGACGCAGAAGTTAAAGATTTTGACGGCGTAGTAATGGTTGATTTCTGGGGTGAGACTTGCGGTCGTTGCCTGGAGCTGATGCCTGATGTTGTTGCCCTGTCTGAAAAGTACGATGGAAAAATTAAGTTCGCCAAGCTGAACATTAAAGGCAACCGTCGTCTGGCCATGGGTCAGGGCGTAATGGGCCTGCCTTCCATTGTCTTCTTCGACAAGGGTGAAAAGAAAGAACACCTGTCTGGCGAAGAGCTGACTGTAGAAGAGATTGAAAACACTGTTAAAGAATACTGCTAATAGCAGAGATCAATAACGGTTGATTGAATTCAGATTCATTTTAATGAATCAGATTATCGCCGGAAGGATTCGGCGATTATCAAAACGGAAAAACCTGTTCATGATTCTTTTTTGAATTGTATCGTGGATAGATTTAGGGGGTAGTTAGTTCAATAACTACCAAAACTTTAACTCGCTAAGAGCATTAGCCATGTTGAAAGACAAGAAAGTTGTCATTCTGGGCGATCGCGACGGCGTACCTGGTCCTGCCATTGAAGAATGTGTAAAGACTGCCGGTGCTGACGTTGTTTTCTCCACCACAGAATGCTTCGTTTGAACTTCCGCAGGCGCAATGGATCTGGAAAACCAGAAGCGGATTAAAGACCTCGCAGAAACTCACGGTAACGAGAACGTAGTGGTTGTTCTCGGTGGCGCAGAAGCCGAAGCTTCCGGCCTTGCTGCTGAAACCGTAACTGCAGGTGATCCGACTTTTGCCGGTCCATTAGCCGGAGTCCAGTTAGGACTCTCCGTTTACCACATTACTGAAGAAGCACTGAAAGAAACCTTTGATGCAGACGTGTACGAAGAACAGGTCGGCATGATGGAAATGGTTCTTCCAGTAGAAGAAATCGCCGCTGAGATGTCTCAGTTCCGCGGTTAAGGGTCAGGCAGCAGAAACTGACCCGAGGGTTCTCCTCAAAGATGTTTCTGCTGGCTCCTCTTGGGAGCCCTTCGGGGCTCCTTCTTAAAACATGAATAAAAACGACAAGCTGTTTTCAGACAGTACCTTCCCGGTACACAGGGTATTGTTCCAAAACAGTTCATGAACGGTCTTTATAAAGGCACAGCCTGTTGAATCAAGGGCAACGCCTTTAAGACGAGCATCACGGAGTCTGAAACGTGAGTTTTGCAGTTGTTAAAGCGGCAAGTTACACACTTGCACATACCCCGGATTTCATTCCTTTCGGTTCCACACCGACTACCGCCAAAGCGCGTAACGACTACGAGTACTTCGATACTCTGAAAAAAGGTCTGCGTTCTTTTGAAGACGTTGTGAACTACCCACCCAACCAGTGCTATATCGGCAACATCACCCCGCAGCAGTTGGGCGAGATGGCGCAGCCATGGTATCAGAGCGCAGCGCCTGCTGAGCGTACTGGCAAGTACGGCGACATTCTGCCTCAGGAAGAATTTTTCGCTCTGCTGAAAGCCTCTGACGCTTTCGATCTGGTTGCCCTGACTCCTGAATTCATCGCATCCGCCAACCCTAAGCTGGCTGCTCATCCACAGCTGAAGCGCTTCACTCTGGATGCTGGCAAGGCTATGTCCGCTATTGACATGCACGCCATGATGGAAGGCCACAAGGCTGAGCCTCTGACCATGAACGGTGAACTGGTGGGTATCGTTAAGCAGGCCCACGACGAAGACGAAAACCTCTCCGCTCACATCATGCTGGAGAACCTGACCGTTAAGGCCACAGGTGCTCACGCAGCACTGATGCTGGAAGCTCAGGGCCAGGACCTGTCTGACATCGATTACGTGATCGAATGTTCTGAAGAAGCCTGCGGCGACATCAACCAGCGTGGTGGTGGCAACTTCGCAAAAGCTATCGCAGAAATGGTGGGTTGCTCCTCCGCAACCGGTTCCGACCTGCGCGGCTTCTGTGCAGCACCTGCTCATTCTCTGGTTCACGCAGCAGCTCTGGTTAAAGGCGGCGCATTCCGCAAGGTTATGGTTGTAGCCGGTGGCGCTGTTGCCAAGCTGGGCATGAACAGCCGTGAGCACCTGGCTAAAGATATGCCAGCTCTGGAAGACTGCCTGGCTGGTTTTGCTTTCATCGTTGGTGAAAACGACGGCGTTAGCCCAATTGTGAACACCGATATCATTGGTCGCCTGAACGTAGGCGCTGGCTCCTCTCCACAGGCGGTTACCTCCGCACTGGTATCCGAGCCTCTGAAGGCTGTTGGTCGCAAGATCACCGATATCGATCGCTACTCTGCAGAAATGCAGAACCCTGAAATCACCAAGCCTGCCGGTGCCGGTGACGTGCCAGAGGCCAACTTCAAAATGATTGGCGCTCTGGCAGTTAAAGAAGGTCAGCTGGAACGTAAAGAGCTGATGAACTTCGTGAAGAACCACGGCATGCCTGGTTTTGCCCTGACTCAGGGTCATATCCCATCAGGTGTTCCTTACCTGGGCCACGGTCGCGACGCCATCATGAACGGCGATATCAACAGCTTCATGGTGATTGGTAAAGGTTCCCTGTTCCTGGGCCGCATGACCAACCTGTTCGACGGTATCTCCACTGTTGTAGAGAAGAACCCAGGCGTTCACGGCTCTTCACAAAATCAGGCAGCTGCCTTTGATAAAGACGAAGCTCGTCGTCTGGTGGCTAAGGCCATGCAAGACGTTGCAGCACGTCTGGCCGGCTCTGAGAACGAGTAAGGGGGCAATAGGATGTCCGAGATTAATAAAGCACTTAGCGAAGCGTTCTCTGATATGGCCAATGGCCTGATCGGTGGTAGCTTCAAGCGCAAGGCCCGCATCGGCCTGACCCTGATCGGTTCCGAGCACGGTAACGATGAACTGATCCGCGCGGCCGCTCTGGCTGCCCGTACCGGTCGTGTTGAACCTGTTCTGATTGGTGACGCTGACGCTGGTTCATTAGAGCAGCCTTTTGAGCTTCACAAAGTCGAAACCATGAACGACGGCCACCTGCTGATGGAAAAAATGCTCGACTCCGGTGAGCTGGATGGCTGCGTAGCCATGCACTACGGCTTCCCTCTGGGTGTGAGCACTGTCGGCAAGGTTGTGACTCCTGCAACCGGTCGCGAAATGATTATCGCCACCACTACTGGCACCGCAGATACCCTGCGCCCAGCGGCGATGGTTAAGAACGCTATTTCCGGTATCGCCATGGCTAAGGCCAGCGGTATTGAGCAGCCCACTGTCGGCATCCTGAATGTTGATAACGCGGCTCAGGTTGAACGCTCTCTGCGCCAACTGATTGAAGGCGGCTACGACGTTCGCTTCACCGAGTCTGCCCGTGCAGACGGTGGCGCCCTGATGCGCGGTAACGATCTGCTGCAAGGCGTGCCCGATGTAATGGTGACCGACTCTCTGACCGGCAACCTGATGATGAAGGTGTTCTCCTCCTTCACCACCGGCGGCAGCTACGAAGCTTCCGGCATGGGTTACGGCCCGGGTCTGGGTGAAGGTCAGGAACGTCTGGTGGGCATTATCTCCCGCGCTTCCGGTGCTCCGGTTGTGGCCGGTGCCATGGAACTGATGGCGGATTGCGCCGGCGGTGACGTGATTGCCCAGTACAAGGCGGAACTGGCTGCGGCTAAGAAGGCTGGTCTGGACGATATTCTGGCAGGCCTGGCACCGAAAACTGACTCTGCACCCAAGGAAGCGGTTTCTGCTCCTGCCGAGACTGTGACTGACGCTGACATCGGCGGCATCGATATCCTCGATATCGAAGACGCTAAAGAAGCCTGCTGGAAAGCTGGCATCTTCGCTAAAACAGGCATGGGCTGCACCGGTCCGATCGTGATGATCGCCGGTGAAAGCAAAGACAAAGCGGCGGCTGTTCTGAAAGAAGCCGGCTTTATCTAAATAAACACGCTCTATAAACAAGAGTTTAAGGCTAGCCGTAGGTGCTGCCCCCCTCAGGGACCTACAGAGCTTACGGCTAATTATACGACTGGGTTTTTTGTACTGGAGTACTATCAGTGAAACTCGAAGTTGGAAATATCCACGTTAAGGAGCTGGCGTTCGGCAACGCTACTGCTCTCGCTTGTGGGGAAAATGGCGCTCATCGTGTCGAGATCGACAAGGAAGCCATCATCGGCTTTATCCGTGAAATCGATCACCGTATCACCGAAGTGAAGCTGGACATCGCCCTGCCAGGCGAAGCTACCCGCATCATGCCGGTTAAAGACGTTATCGAGCCTCGCGTTAAAGTAGAAGGCAAGGGTCACATGTTCCCTGGCCGCAACGCTGGTGAAAACGACATTGTTGGCGAAGGCCGCACCCACGTCCTGAAGGGCATGGCTGTTATGACAACCGGTAAGGTTGTTGGCTTCCAGGAAGGCATCATCGACATGTCTGGCCCTGGCGCTGAGTACACGCCTTTCTCCTCCACTCTGAACCTCGTAATCACTTGCGAAGTTGAAGAGTCCTGCAACCAATACGAGCACGAACAGATTCTGCGTACTGTAGGCCTGGAAACTGCCCGTAAGATCGGTGAAATCGCCAAGACTGCAGAAGCAGATGAAGTGAACACCTACGAAACCAAGCCTCTGCTGGAGCAGGCTGCACAATACCCAGACCTGCCAAAAGTTGGTTACGTGTACATGCTGCAATCCCAGGGCCTGTTGCACGACACCTACCTGTACGGTGTTGACGTGAAGAACATTGTGCCAACTCTCCTGTACCCAACTGAGGTTATGGACGGCGCAATCTTCTCCGGTAACTGTGTATCTGCCTGCGACAAGAACCCATCTCTGGTTCATCAGAACAGCCCGGTTATCCACGAGCTGTATGAGCACCACGGCAAGAAGTACAACTTCATGGGCGTAATCGTAACCAACGAAAACGTAACCCTGGCCGATAAAGAGCGCTCCTCCAACTGGGTCACCAAGCTGGCTGTACAGCAGGGCTGGGACGCAGCAGTTGTTTCCGAAGAAGGTTTCGGTAACCCAGACGCTGACCTGGTTATGAATTGCAACAAGCTGGAAGCCGCTGGCATCAAGACTGTTCTGCTGACCGACGAATACGCCGGTAACCAGGGCGAGTCTCAGTCTCTGGCTGACTCCACCCCTAAGGGTGACGCGGTTATCTCCAACGGTAACGCCAACATGATCATCGACCTGCCAGCAATGGAACGTCTGATTGGTCACGATACCTATGTCGACATGATTGCCGGCGGTACTGAAGGCTCCCTGCGCGCCGACGGTTCCATCAGCATAGAGATCCAGGCTATCACTGGTGCTACTAACGAGCTTGGTTTCCACAACCTGACTGCACGTCAGGGCTAAGGGAAGGACAAAAGAAATGCGTATTCTGCATTACATCAACCAGTTCTTCGGACAGAAGGGCGGTGAAGAGGCGGCTAACTACCCCATCGAATTGGTGGAAGGCCCTGTAGGCCCAGGTGGCGCGCTGAACAACATGCTGGGTGAAACTGCTGAAATCACTCACACCATCATCTGTGGTGACAGCTACTTCAACGAAAACGAAGCCGTTGCCGTTGCCGGTATCGCTGAAATCATTGAACAGGTTAAGCCTGACCTGATCGTAGCGGGCCCTGCGTTCAACGCTGGCCGTTACGGTGTAGCCTGCGGCCGTGTTGGTAAGCTGGCTTCCGAAATGGGCATCACCTGCATCTCCGGCATGTACCCAGAGAACCCAGGTTACGACCTGTACAAGCAAACCGCTTACATGGTTGAAACCAAGAACAGCGCGGCTGACATGCGTAAGGCCCTGCCTAACATGGCTGCTCTGATCAAGACTTTCGTTGAGAAAGGCGGCAAGCTGGGCATGCCAGCAGAAGATGGCTACATGCCACGCAACCTGCGTGTGAACATGTTTGCCGAAAAGCGTGGCGCGGCTCGTGCTGTCGACATGCTGATCGCCAAGCTGGGCGGCGAAGAGTTCACCACCGAATACCCAATGCCTGTATTCGACCGTGTTGAGCCTTTCAAAGCGCTGGCTTCTCTGAAAGATGCCAAGATTGGTCTGGTCACTTCCGGTGGTGTTGTTCCTAAGGGCAACCCTGACCACATCGAATCTTCTTCCGCTCAGAAGTACGGTGAGTACTCCATCGAAGGTATCTTCGATCTGACTGAAGAAACTCACGAAACTGCACACGGTGGTTACGACCCCGTTAAGTGCAACGAGAACTCCGACGTGGTTCTGCCTGTTGACGTTCTGCGTGATCTGGAGAAGGAAGGCTTCATCGGCTCTCTGCACGATAAGTTCTACACCACTGTAGGTAACGGTACTTCCGTTTCTAACTCCAAGAAGTTCGGTGCCGAGATTGCTCAGAAGCTGCTGGATGCTGGTGTATCCGCTGCCATTCTGACCTCCACCTGAGGCACTTGCACGCGTTGCGGTGCAACGCTCGTTAAAGAAATCGAAAAAGTAATGCCTGTAGTTCACATCGCTACAGTAGTGCCCATCTCTCAGACTGTAGGCGCGAACCGTATCGTTCCTGCTGTTGCCATTCCTCACCCACTGGGTAACCCCAAGATGGATAAGGAAGAAGAGAAGCTGATGCGTCGTCAGATGGTTGAGAAGGCTCTTAACACTCTGACTACTGAGATCAGTGAGCAGACTGTGTTCTGATAGTTCTTTAAACGTTCTATAAGAGCGGTTTGAATTTGGACCCCCTTTGGCCGTTTGGTTGGAGGGGGTTTTGGGTTTTATTCATATAGTGTTTATGCGACACTGATTCGTATAAGTGTTCTGTTAGGCGAATTAATCCACATTGTTCAATACAATGCTCTAGGGAATTATGAACAGATGAAACTTTACCACTTCATTAGTGAAAAATATGGGCTGGAAGCTATAAGAGATCAAAGGGTAAAAATTTCTCA
>NZ_SMME01000372.1 GCF_009711465.1 Parendozoicomonas verongulae
TGATCGAGGAACAGCGTTGTGGCACAGAGTGCAGTTTACTGGGTAACCGTCACAATACTCAAAGTGTTCCGCCATACTTTCCAATAGCATGTCTTCGTCACAAAAAGTACAGTTCACAGGGCGCAGGTTACATTCTTCTTCATGATCAATAATATCTTTTCTCTGCACTGTTTTTGAGCAGTGGCGGCACGAAATTGGTTGGTAGGGGCACTCAGAGAAATGAGAAGAAAATTCCTTGTGACTGTTGGCTATAAAGCCGCATTGATAATGGCATGGCATGTTACTTGTTGTGGTGGCTGCAGGTGCCGTCAGACCTGATTCAGGGGTTTCTTTTAAGGCGGCATCGAGAACCAGGGGGTAGAGTCTGATCAGGCGATCAGCAAGCTCTTTTATTTTACCTCGAGTTTGTCGCCGATTGGCTGCCATTTCCAGGCATTCATCTTTAAGCTTTTTGGATTCTGCCACTGTTTCAAAATCTGCCTCAAGGTTTCCTTCCCTGTAAGGGCGCTTTTTGCATTGCTGCTTATGGGGAGTGAGCTCCCGGCGAGACAGGGTTTCACCACAGCCATAATCGCAATTTACACGTTCGTCAGTGCAAGATAACCTGTGATCGTCGAGGTTATTGTACCCCCTGACCACTTACATTGCTCACTCAGACAGCGAAAGTTTGTA
>NZ_SMME01000842.1:0-23473 GCF_009711465.1 Parendozoicomonas verongulae
ACAACCGCCACTGAGCGAACAGGCTCAAACACTTTTTTTGCTTACCGGAGACAAAAAGCACTTGCCCAAAGAAGGCAATCATCATCGCTTCATTCACCTCAGGCAACACCTGATAACACTGGTTAAAGCTGGCCATTGGGGATTATTTGCGGGCAATAGCTTTCCTTTACTGGTCTTAGAGAAAGGTATCCGTAAGCGCAGGCTGGTTCTTGATAACATTAAGCCTCTCACTGGTTCAGACTGCCCCTACGCTGATTACCTGCTGGGTTTGCTGCTGCTCGACAAACCAGACGAAAAACAAAAGACAACAGCAGCCCAATGCCTGGTTCAAGCCGCCTGTGCCGGCGCCACAGGGGCGGCACTTGAACTGATTTCCCAAAGCCTGATCGATGACACTTTCCCCATTCCGGCCAGTGCTGCCATGGCACTGCTCAAAAGCTGTGTCGAACGTCCGGATAATCGTCAGTTACCCCTGCGCATTCATTCGCAGATGCAATCTCCCCCCTTCCACTCGGGAGAGCAAATTATTGCCCTGCTTGAACAACACCTGCATACGCCAATGGCACCGTATCAGTGGGTAGAGCTGGGACACCAGCTATCGCTGTTTTCCCAAAAAACACAAGATAAGCGGGAACGATGCCTGCTGCTGGCAGCCTGCGCATACAGTGCCGGGCAGGACACAGCATCAGCTATGAAATGCCGAATCAGTCGGAAAAAGACAGATGCCCTGCCCTGCATCCCAGCCTTTGACTGGTTTATTATGAACTTGCCAGACTCCCTGCAACACCCACCAGCACTTTTGACAAGCTGGCTCCCGGCCACACTCTTGCAGAATATCTTAACTAAAGACGACAACGGACTGACAAAAACACTAGAGGAGTTAAAACACGCCGCCAGGCAAGATAAGTTTCAATGGTTTCAATGGTTGCTCTGGCTGCCCTACTGCCTCCCGGACGACACTGACCTGAGCTGGATACAAGGGAAAGGTAAATTTAAAAGCTACTGCCAACACCTTCTTGCGGTGAGAAGCCTGTCAGTGGGGCCTCTGACAGCGGTCAGCGCCGAGTGCCAGCCAGAACAGGTCAGGCCGACGCTCCCCCTCAGGCCTCTGAAGGCTGACGACCTCAATGCTCAACTGGAAAAAGAGTACCCTGACAGTGTGGTGAAAGTGGCCAACGAGTTCCAGGATATAGCCTTATATTTAACAGACGCTCTGCGGTTACTGAGCAGCGGCGGTGATCAGCCCGATCAACCTGTAAGTGTTGTTAAACTTGGTTGCCAGCTCACCGCTGAAGCTCTTCATTTAATGGGAGCAGAAGTAAATATATCCGACCGGGTTATCTTTTTCCCTCCAGGCTACCACGATATCTCCACTGAAAACCGAGCCAAGGCACTAAGCCTGCTTCAGAAAGCCATCGAGCACCATGCTAATCCTTATGCCTGCTGGATATACGGCCGTATGATTCGCGCTCAGCTGCTCCCCGGACTGGCAACAGAACAGGGAGAGCGAGAATGGTATGAGCAGTATCTCAGCATCATGGTGTTTGCAGCTCAAATAGGTATTGAAGGAGCAGCCAACGACCTGCTGGCCGAAGCTTTGACCGGTCGTGCAGACGCCCTGCTAACGGTCATTGCTACATTTATTGGTTGTCGGTTCATTAAACCCCGACGATTCTTTTTGGATATTGCCTTCCCGCCACTGGTGCAAAACGAATTCCTGAAACGCTTAACAAGTGCTAAAAAAATAAACAACAACAAAGATTGGTGCCGGCACATTATCAGCAACCTTGGTGTAGTTATCGATGAAGCCATATTATCCAAAGATATAAATCATAAACTTAGAATTTGCTGGCTTCATGCCCTGCTGCACAGGAGGTGCCCTGATTCCGATAAAGTGTCTTTGGCGCTCACAATGCCGCAAGAGTTGGCAGGGCTCGAGATTCCCATGGCACTGCAGGTCTCGATAATTACCGCTCTGGAGTACTTTGGCCCCCCAGTCCGGAAGTATTACGATGATGTACTAAGTCCGCATGTTCATCCGTCTGTAGCCATGTTGAAAAGCAACTTGTCAGATAGGGGGGCTGATGCAGCGGGAGCCGGTTTAACACCATCTCCGGAGGAATGTGTGAAGTTGCTTTCCTACCTGCAATGGCAACTGGGCAGTGATCAGGTGATTTTTTTAGGTGAGCAGCTAAAAAAGTCAATCTCACCTAAAAATACCTATGTCCGGGACCGCATCATCCCCCACCAGCAATTACTACGCTTTGTGCATTTGACCGTCCTTTCAGATGCTTATGATACTCTGCCCGAGTGCCGCGAGTCCTGTATAGCCGATCTCGTGCATTGGTTCACCATGTATCAGGCTCTGAGCTCTGCTAAGGATATCAGCCTGTTTACCCCATCCACAGACCTGAAGGATCAGAGGCAGATAATTCTGGAAACCGACCAAAGATTTGTCGCAAGTCTAAGGCGGGAACGGGATTCACGCTCCCCCCTGGTAGAGCTTCTAAACATACTGAAGGCGGTATTTATCAGACCAGATACATTGATGGTGGTACCCCTCTGTGAACCGTATACTGCCAGAAATTTATTAAGGCAGCTGCAGAGCCTTCCCCCGGAGCGCTCGATTGATCCTTATTACTGTCTGGTGAAAGGCCTGTGCCTGGAACACCGAATGGGTGAATGCACCTCAGAATTCGATCTTGCCCAAGCCGGAGTCGAGTATATAAATTCCGCCATGTTAGGCTCCGACTGTGCAGTACACCATCTGGCCCGCCTTGCACTCTCTCAGACAAATTCACCGATCGCCCTTGAACGCGTGCTCGATATGTTCTTACTTCAAAGCCAGCGCAGCCAGCGGCATACCGTCTATATTCATACTCCGGCAGACGTAGTCGTCACTCCAGGACAACAAAGCATTATCAACGCGCTCACCAGTGCAACACAATCAACAGGGCAATCGGTTTCTGACATTATTAAAAACAGGTTAATACCGGCTCTTGAGCGCTTGAGAGAGGGTACCCGATTCACAAAAAGCTACTCTCCTGAGATCGGCCTGTTACTCAGTTACTGTCACCAGAAGCTAGGCATAAACCAGAGCTGCACTCTGTTTCCGGCCGACTACTTATCCAGTATGTCTGCCTCAATGCTTCATCAATGGCAGAGTCATCTTTCGTCACTGAGCTGGGGCAGTGAAGAAGACAAAGTCAGGTATAAGAAGCAACAAGAACTATTGAATCTGGCCTTGAAGAAGAGTAAGACCGCCTATCGAATGACTCCTTACTTTATTAGAGCCAGCGCCCATCAAACAAAAGAGTGGGATAAGTTCGAGCAATGGCACAGGCGCGAAGGTAGCTGGCATGAGTTACCGGTGATGATGGGACAGACAGAACTGACAAAATGGCAAAATAAAAATGCTGGCACCGTAATACCTCGTTATCAAGATAATACCTTGATCCTTTACCATACCCCTGGAGACAGTTTGTCAGAGAACTATCAAATCACCCTGCACAGATTATTTATTGATGCCCTGTTGACCGGCGGTTACCTGCGCATCCCTGTTACGAGCAACCCAGACGAGCTTGCACTGGCACAATACTGGTACGACCGCTTCCGCATAGAGATTGATGATATCAGCCTGGCCGGCACCATAACGGCCCAGCCTTCCACAGCAGGCAAAAAGAAAAAGAGGAAAAAGACAGCTGTCAGCAGTGAGGCTGGCCCCTGCTAGTTATACTGTCATAGCTGTTAGGTGGAGCCACTTTTAGGCACTTCAGACGGTCTAACAAGACTCATTCTGAAAGGAACACGACGGCCGTGCAGCAGCTTCCCAATCAAGATTTACCGTTAGAGCCCCAAAGGAGCCGCAGTTTACCTGGCCAGTCTAAAGGTACACAGGAGAAAAAGGCGGCGCCCAATTTTCCGCAGGGGGCAACGGATAGCACTAAAGTGCGCGTGCGTTTTCATGACGCGGAAGGGGATCGTTATCAGTGGGCTGAAGATTTACGTCCTAAAACCTGTGGCAAACCGGTAGGGGATCGTGACATTGATCAGAGGTTAATCAGTATTCTGTCTGCGTACACCAGGCCCATGCTTGTCCCGTCTAAGACCAGCTGCCCCGAAACCAAATCCCCCGCCTACACAGTCATTGGCTCACGAATACTGCAAAGAGTTTTGGGAACCCGTTATTGCAACGGTGATATTGAAGCCGCACGTAAGATCTACCATACAAACGATATTGATATCTGGGTAAAAACGGACTTTGAGCGGCTTCATCTTACCCGCTATCTGGAGAAAAAGGTCAAGCATTTATCAGGAGTTACTGTTTCTACATCCTTCCAGGAAAACTACCAGCAAGGTATTCAGCAGTCCTCCATTCGTATACAGAGGCTAGAAGGTGACCAACTGGTGACTGTCAGCTGTATCGATATAACCGCCCCTCTGGAAGAACAACAGACAACAGAAGGGGACTCCATTCCCATGTCTGCTGAGAACCTGAAGGCTATAGAAAAGAGTCAGGAGCGCCTGGTACGCTTTGTATCTATAGCCTCCCTCCAGCCAATGGCGAAAATTTTAACGTCCCATGGTTCAAGCGCTGCCTTCTTACAAGCACCATCGGATATCGACTACCTGAACTCTATTGAAGAGGCACTCAAAAATCCAAGCTGCATGCCCGAAACCCGTGCCAAACTGCAGGACTCTCTGCTCCTGCTCACTTATCTGGAAATTACCCGCCGCCTCTATCACAAAGCCACTGTTGATGACTTTACACTCCATCTGCTGAAGCTCGTATACACTTTGATCCCAGAGAAACGACAAGCTCTGAAAGACGCACTGTGCCAGGTACCCCATTACAGTACGGGGGAGTTGAAAAAATTTACTGACTGGGAAGCTCACTTCACAGATAACCCTGACGAACCATCGACTATGGCTTCCCCGGCCACTGATACAGCTCAACCGACCATCGACATCCCTGAAGCTTATCAAGAGCCGGAGCCACTACCACAGGACACCTATGCCATTAAAGCAGGCAAGGCGGTGACACCTGTGGCGCCCCCCAAAATCCCCCGTGAGGCTATGAAGAAAAAAGAGAAAGGGCAGCCCCAAAGGGACACCCAGTCTCCCAAAGCACACACGCCCCCCAGAAAAGAAGCTGAGGCCTTTCCTGCGCCAATATACTTCAGGGCGTTGGATACCTATCAGGCAGGCCTGCTGATCAATGAACTGGAAAACGCATCATCACGGTATGAGAAGGATGACATTCTGTTTCGCTGGGGCCTAACCCTTGACGACCTGGAAAGGGAGTTACATACCGGTAAGATCAGCCCTCAAATGGAGTCGGTTTACCATCTGGCGGCAAGCTCTACCCAAAGGGAGATCCTCCGCCCTATGCCACAGCCCATCTGGGGTTTTCCTCTGGAAGAACCGGGTGATCCGCCATCTCGATTGATGTTTCAGGGAAGCCTTGATACAACAACCACAATGAGAAGTCTGCCAGGCAGAAGAACGGCCGATGAGAGTCCAATCGCCTCGACACCAACCCCCTCAGCCTGTTATGAAGCTCTGAAAAACCATATTGAGCGTACCCCCCGTCTGCCTGCCATACCCTCTTTACCTGAGGCCGAGCTTCTGGACTGCCTGCTGGGCATCCCGGGTCAACGGCCCAGACTCCCGGGTAAAGAAGTCGAGACGCTTCTCGATATACTGAAGTCAATACGCGTTGGTCAACAAACAGGGTGTGAGGCTATTAACTACGCTCCCGTCATTCACATTGACCTCAACAGGCCGGGGGTTTCCAAGGCACTGCGCTCAATCAACACAAAAGCCGTCAACCATTCAGTTTATACTTATTATTTGCGAGGCCTTCTGCAAAGCACACAGTTTCCAGAGTTACAGTCGCAGTGCGCCAGCAACCTGAGTAAGGCTGCATCAGCAGGTGCAACCGGTGCCGCGCTGGAACTGATTCATCTTGGACTGACTGATCCTGCTTTTCCGGTTCCCGTCAGTGCGGCCATGAAGATGCTATACAACTGCCTGAAGCGCCCGACCAGCCACCAGCATAACCTGCGGTTCCAACATCGCCTCTTGCGTCAGCCTCTGTCTATGGCAAACAGTATTGGATTAATGCTGGATCAATACCTGAAAGCACCAGTGACAAAAGAAAGTTGGTGCGCATTGGGGCAGGCATTGTTCAACCAGGGCCGACAAAGCTCCTCTGCCATTCGGGAGCGCACTCTACTGGTTGCGGCCTGTGCTTTTCACCTGGGTGACGACTTTACAAAAGGTGATGAATATTTAAAAATTCTGGGAAAAAAACAGCTGTCAAAATTTACTCACACTCAAGCTTTGGACTGGTTTATCCAAAGCTTGCCTGCTCGAATTAAAGAATCCGCCCCCCACCTGACTATCAACAGCCTGCCTCTGCCTGAGCATGTGAAAGCAAATCATTACACAAGAGCACTTCAGGTTATGATTATGAACGACTGCGAGGGTTTTCAGGCAGAATTGAATACCTTGATAGCGGAGCCTGATAAAGACTGGTGTGAATGGCTGCCTCACTGCCTGCCTCGTAACCTGCCATCACTGAATGTTGGTACCAACTGGTTGAAACCCATGCTAGCCCTTCGCAATTACTGGAAACACCTCAGCTCTCTGGCTCGAGCAGGTAAGGGCACGGCAACGACTGATGTACAACCTATGGATACGGCAGATGAAACAACAGCTGTCACAACCCCAGCCCATCAGGCTGTTATCACAACACGACATTTAAAGGCCTGCCTTCCCAGCGCAACCGCACAAGTCGTAAAAGAGTTCAGGGAACTGGACACTCTGATTGTGAACCTGATGATCCTGGAAAATCCATCCACCCCCAAAGAGCTACAAAAAGCATTGGAAGAGAGCCTTCCCAAAACCGAAGACTCTGTTGTCGTTCCAGGCTGTCGTCTCGTGGCCAGAGCCCTAAATAGTATGGGCGTTCAATTTTCTGATAAAAGCCCGAGAGAACTGGTAATGCCGACCATTACACCAAAGGCCCGGAAAGACGCTCTGGTGCATCTCAAGTCTGCCATCTGTAACTACGGTAACCCCTATGCCTGCTGGCTCCATGCCCGACTGGTTCGAGCAAACCTATTAACGGCCCTGTGCACCAAAGAGGGCGAACAGCAATGGTATGAACAGTACTTAAGCCACCTGATATTTGCAGCCACAATGGGCGTTGAAGGGGCCTTTAGAGATTTGCTGGCAGAACTGATAGGTGGCCGGGCTGATGCCATAACATCTGCCATTATCTCCCTACTGACCTGCCATTCACGGCGCAGTATCCAGTTTACTCTGAACCCGGGTTTTACACCTTTGGAGTCACACCCGTTTCTGAGGCATATTACAAATCATTCCGGCGAGAAGAACATCCGCGCATGGGGTAGCCATTTGCTGGCAGCATTAAAGCATTTGTCCAGTGAGTTACACCTCTGCCCGGATTATACCCATAAGGTACGACTGTTTTTTATTAAGTCCCATCTAAAAATAGTGCTGTCGGAAGAGTTGGCCATTAAAGTTGAACACGACTTGAGAATACCAAAAGGGCAAATTCAACTTCCTCTGTCTTTGCAGGCAAGCATTGTTTGTGCGCTGAATGTCATGCCGGAATTGCTGGCAAAAAATGCCGAAGAACTGATAGACAATAGTGGCAGTCCGGAAATGCGAAGATTTGTAGCATGTCAGAATAAACTGCAGGTGAAAGCACAGCCTATCTCCTCTGAACGGAAAGCTCTCAGCATTGCCTGCCTGCAACCGGGTGACGGCTCTCACATATTACCCTGGCTCCAGTGGCAACCAGGGTGTACGGGCATACTGCTGCTGCAGAAAATTGTAAAAACCCGGCTACCAAAGAATGCTAAAGCTCTGAATGAAGCGGTCATTCCTGCAGAGCAGCTGTTGTATCTGATGCAGCAATGTCTGGTATCGGACTGCAGTATAAAGGACTCAACCCCCGCGGATCCGCATATTGAAGCAACCGCTGGCTGGGTTGCACTCTACCAACAGCTAAGGCCGGGTAGTAGCAGCAGTGTATCCTTTACTCTTCCATCGGATAAAGCAGAGGTAATGACTGACGAACCACGGAGCATCATCCGGACGCCCCTATCGTATACGCCTGAAGAGGCAATGGCTGACGAACTACGGAGCATCACCCAGCTGGATAAAATGCTTCTAAGCAGTATTAAAACCCCTGAGGCCTCTACCTCCCTCGAGCTCGGAGGCATCATTCGAGAGTATACAAGCAAGATTTCCCCAAAAGGGGTTATTAAACTCAGTGGTCTCTCGGAACTTGTTGCTGTCATGAATTTCATACGAAGGATGAATTCACTCCCCAGGGAAAAAAACATCATCCCTTATATGAGTGTACTGAAAGCCATCTGTATTAATGCCAGCAACACTGGCAAGCTGCATGATCAGCAGGCTGTATTTATTGGAATCCTGCTTTTGGAGGGGGCCATATATGGTATAGATGATGCCGCACGTCACTATGCAAGCCTGGCTCTGTTTCCGGAATCGCCTTTCTCGTTGGAGCGTATGCTGGATGTGTATCTGCATCAATACCAGCGCCCCAGGCGTCACAAAGTCTCATTCACTTATGACTCGCCCCGCCCTCTTCCAAGGGAGGCGAAAGCCATCCATGAACTGCTGGACACCTTATTCCTCAAACCCGTTGGGGCAAGAAAAACCACTTACGACCTGCTGAGTAAGGATGTGATTCCTGCCCTTGAAGAACTCGAGCAAAAAACCCATAACCCTCATTTAGTGAGCACATTGAATCTGATGATCAGCATTTGTCAGGACAATATTAAGGTCAACAAGGCTAGAGAATTATTCGACATTGCTTCCTGTCATACATTACCCAAACCCTTGCTGCACCAGTGGACAACGCATTTTTTATCTATGAAAACATGGAATCCTCAATACAAGCACTGGGTACATCATACACTGCAGCCTGTGCTGAAAGAGGTTTTTGCCCCGAGCGAGAGTGGTCATCGGGCAATACCTTATATCCCTGGGTTGCAAGGTTTGACTAAGGAGCAGAAAGAATATTTCCTCCTCTGGCACACCAAAGAAAACTCCTGGTGGGAGCTTCCGGTACTGATGGGCCGTAGCGAGCTGAAATGGTGGGAGAAGACACACACCAGGCCACCTTTTTCAACGTGCGAGCTTCCAGGTGAAAAAGCGGACGAACACTATCGCAACACCATACATGAGAGCGTGATATCCGCCCATATCAACCGGAAGCCCCTCACACTTCAAGAACCGCAGAACCTGACGCAACAATCAATAGCAGCTCACTGGAAACTTCTCTTCAGTTATGAACAGCAGTTGACCTCTTCAGACTCTGTAACTGATCAGCCGGAAGGTGCAGCCAGGGGCGCCGCTGCAGTGGCCAAAGCGTACTTGCTAAGAGGAATTACAGAAAGCGACGACTTCAACGAAAACGATCAATGAATTAAACTGCCCAGTTCCATTCACAAGCCTACCGACAGGAATTAAGGGAATGACACCGTCCGGGAATCAACACACTTCTCCCCTACAGAAAAGCTTACAGGAATGGTTTGGTTTCAACGGATTCCGCGATGGTCAGGAGCAGGTGATCCAGACCATCATAGAGGGGCGCTCTGCTGCAGCAATCTTTCCAACAGGATCAGGGAAATCTCTGTGCTATCAACTGGCGGCTCTGCAACTGCCCCACTTATCTCTGGTGGTCTCTCCTCTGTTGGCGCTAATGCAGGATCAACTGGATTTTCTTAAGAGTCGCAATATTCGCGCCGCCAGTATTGACTCCACCCGCAATAGCGACGAAACCCGCCAGATCATGCAGGGAGTACGCAATGGTACAATCAAAATCCTGATGGTGTCGGTTGAGCGTTTGAAAAACGAACGCTTTCGGCAGTTTATCAGCCGTGTTCCGATTTCCTTACTGGTTGTGGATGAAGCTCACTGCATTTCCGAATGGGGACATAATTTCCGTCCCGATTATCTGAAACTGCCGGATTATCAAAAAGAGTTTCATATTCCTCAAGCTTTGCTATTAACGGCGACAGCCACACCGCAAGTGATGGAGGATATGCGACAGAAATTCTCCATTGCCAGCCATGATATTGTGGCAACTGGCTTTTACCGTCCGAATTTAGATTTGTCTGTATTGTCGGTGGATCAAAACAACCGTGATCAGGAATTGCTGAACTTCCTCGTACCTCACCGTTATGACGCCACCATCGTCTATGTCACCCAGCAAAAAACGGCCGATACATTGGCAAACGTCCTGCGGGACAACGGCATTAACGCCGTCGCCTACCATGCCGGTATGACCTCGGATGAACGAGACCGTGTTCAGCAGGCATTTATGGACAACCGCTATAAATGTATTGTTGCAACCATCGCCTTTGGCATGGGTATTGATAAAAGCGATATCCGCGCGGTAGTCCACTATGATTTGCCCAAATCTGTAGAAAATTACAGTCAGGAAATCGGTCGTGCAGGGCGTGATGGATTACCTTCACGATGTCTGGTACTCGGCAGCCGTGACAATCTTACTGTGCTGGAAAACTTTGTGTATGGCGACACGCCCAGCGCAGAAAGCATCAAGCAGGTGCTGCATCTGATTAGGGATGCAGGCAACCAATGGGAAGTGCAACTCCATCCGCTCTCCACAGCCAGCAATATTCGACAGCTGCCCCTGAAAACCCTGCTGGTGTATCTGGACATGCACGGTGTTATTCGCCCGCAGTACAGCTACTTTGCTGAATATCGTCTGCAGTATGTGATTCAACCCCATGAGCTGGCCGAATACTTTGACGGCGAGCGTAAACAGTTTGTACAGGCACTGCTTCGTCATGTGCGCATGGCTCGCATCTGGGGCACTCTGGATATCGACAGCTTTTGCCAAAGCTATGTCATGGGCGGAGGTCAGGCTGATCGCAGCCGGGTTATCAAAGCACTGGATTACTTTCAGGAAAAGAACTGGATCGTGCTGGAAAGCAAACAGATGACTGAGGTGTATCAGGTAGTGGGCAACCACTTTGTGCTGAACGAGCTCACCGAAACCCTGCACCAACTCTTTGTGAAGAAAGAGCGGAGTGAGATACGCCGCATACACGACATGATCGCACTATTTGAAAGCGAGGAGTGTTTAACTTCCCAGCTAGCCCAATGGTTTGGCGATAATCACGCCCCCCGGCATTGCGGCCACTGCTCCGCCTGTCGGGGCGTGGCTGTGGCATTTCCGCCAGTGCCTTTGCAGCCTGTACCGGAGAGTGTGAATATTGCGGCGTTGCTGGAACCCCTTCAGCAAAAACTTGGGTTTACTCCCACTGTTGACACCTGTGTGCGGTTTTTAAGTGGAATTCCCGAACCTGTTTTTCAAAAGATTCGAGCACGGAGTCTGGCTGGATTTGGGGTTTTAGCGGCCTGGCCTTATGGCAAAGTCAGGGAGTTTGTCTCGCTTAAATAGCCTGTAAGTACCCAAGCACTGCAGAGTCAACCGCTCAAAAAAGTTAAGTTTTTTCAACTATTTACAATTCTATACTGGTCTACCATCCTAAGCGACAGATTTTACCGATCAACACTTGGAGAATATCGTATGTTCAAGGCACTGGTACTGGAACAGCAGGAGAAAAAAACTCTCTCGTCTATCAAGCAACTAGACGTCTCCGACTTGCCAGATGGCGATGTTCTCGTTGATGTGGATTACTCCTCCCTGAACTTCAAAGACGGCCTCGCCATCACCGGCAAAGGCAAAATCATCCGCAATTTCCCCATGGTTCCTGGCATTGACTTTGCCGGTACCGTAGCCCACTGCGAAACTGACACCTTCAAAGCAGGCGATAAAGTTATCCTGACAGGCTGGGGCGTAGGCGAAAACCATTGGGGCGGCATGGCGGGCAAGGCACGTGTAAAAGCCAGCCAGCTGGTAAAAATGCCAGAAGGCCTGGACAGCCAGAAAGCTATGGCCATCGGCACCGCTGGCCTCACGGCCATGCTCTGTGTAATGGCACTGGAAGATGCCGGTGTTAAGCCGGAAGATGGTGAAATTCTGGTCACCGGCGCCAGCGGCGGTGTAGGCAGCGTCGCTGTAAACCTGCTGGCCAAACTGGATTATAAAGTTGTAGCCGTATCTGGCCGTGAACAAAACACGCCTCTACTAGAATCTCTGGGCGCCAGCCGTGTACTCCCCCGCAGCCAGTTCACCGAAAAAGGCCGCCCGTTGGACAAACAATTCTGGGCTGGCGCAGTTGATACTGTTGGCAGCCAGTTACTGGCGAATGTGCTGTCTCAGGTGAACTACGGAGGCACTGTTGCGGCCTGCGGTCTGGCCGGTGGTTTTGATCTGCCCACCACGGTTATGCCTTTCATTCTTAGGGGTGTGAATCT
Source organism: Parendozoicomonas verongulae (assembly GCF_009711465.1). GTDB lineage: Bacteria > Pseudomonadota > Gammaproteobacteria > Pseudomonadales > Endozoicomonadaceae > Sansalvadorimonas > Sansalvadorimonas verongulae. The sequence continues at coordinate 12,415 of NZ_SMME01000842.1, forward strand.
GCAGGGTGTTGATTCCGTTATGTGTCCTCTGGAACGCCGTACCGCTGCCTGGAACCGTCTTGTTGAACTGGTGCCTGCCTCTTACTATGAACAGGCTACCAGGGTTGTGTCTCTGGAAGAGGTTGCAGAGCAGGCGGAAGCTATCACCAACGGTCAGGTGACAGGCAGGGTACTGGTTAAAATTATAGGGACTTGAAAGAAACACACCTCCTTTTCCCCCCCCTGCTGCTATCAGTCGCAGGGGTGTTATAAGTACCCAATCTTTCCAATCAGAGTCTATCCTCTCATCACTCCCAAAAATTGTGCTTCTGGCGCGTCTGAAAGAGAATACGGCGATGAAATTGAAATCTTCCCTACTGGCACCGGGGCTAGTGATGTTATTCACCCTGCTGGCGAACCTGCCAGCAGAGGATACTTCTATCCAGAAGATTCAGCACTTTATCAGTGAAATCTACGGAACAGCCCTTGATATCACCGATGAACAGATCAGTCAGCTGAGCTGGGTGCTGGACAACCCGGCACAGACTCAAGAAATGAACGTGACGTACCGCACGAACGGTAAAACTATAACGATTCACCGGGAAGTGCCTCGGGCATTGGCACGGCTTTATAACCTGCAACTGCTCCGCTCCGGTAAGGAGAAGGACTATCGCACCTTCGTTCAGCCTCAGCTTTCGGAAGAACCCCTGTTTCTGTCCTACAGCAGTTTTCAAAAGTTGTCCCGGCTAATACAGGAGATGGATGAAGAGTCGTACGAGATACTGAAAACCTCGGCAATTATCACTGCGGTAGCCCTCTCACCAAAAGCAATAGAGAGAGCTGATGTACTGCTGGACGACCTGCCGGAAGACAGCAACCAGTTTCTTTCGCAAACCGCTCCCCATGCTGGCGCTATCTACCCACTGGTTCGCAGCGTGATAACCCGCTTCCCTGATGCGGCTGAGAAATTCAAGGTCACCTTCCTCCCCAATGCCAACCTTCGCCATATGCTTTATGCCGAAGGCTCTCAGCGCATGTTCGAATCTTTCCGTCAGCTGGACTGTACTGAAGACTGTCAGGGAAGCAGACACCTGTGGATCGCCCACTGGGTAGTTAACCTTTCAGGTTTCCAGGGACATATGGCCCCCAAAGGCTCTGTTTACCTGAACCAGAATATCTTTGATGCACTCAATGACATTTACCATGCGACTAAAGAACACAGCAACACCCCCGATTCTCCACTGGAGCTCAGCACCTACATTACCGCCCGAGCCCAAAAGCTGAACTTTCCACAGGATGATCGCGGTCTGGCCATCGCTCTGCTGGCTGCACAGACACGGATTTACACTCCCGAACATGGGGAAAAACTGGTGAAAGCCTTTGACCAACTCTCACAAGAGGATCAGGACCGATGGATTCACCATGCAACCCAACAGTTCACCGTGAAGCCAGAAGCCACACCGATGTACCTGCCCGCACTGCTGGCCAGTGGTATAGAAGGTGGTGGGCTTGACCGCACTGTTGCCAAGATGCTTCCTCTGATTCTGGATGTGTTGCAGAGTGCACAAGAGCTTCGGGAACAGGAAACAATGACGTCTGAATCCCCCCTGAGTTTCCGGGAGCTGGTAAGAGAAGAGAATGTTAAACGTATCCTCTTCGGAGAAGAGGAGCTGAAAGCGGTGATCGCCCCCCACTCTGGCTTGGTTACTCTGTCACAATAATCAGCTGGTGCCACTCATCGGGGTCTGGCCACTCTTCTTCGGATACAGCCATGCCCCGAACAGAGAACCCGGCTTCATGAACGCTGTTACGATCACCGGTCACCAGTGGGTGCCACTCAGGTAAATCGTAACCATCCAGCAAAAGTCGGTAGGCGCAACTGTCCGGCAACCACTTCAGGTTTTCCTGCAGGTTGTCTGGAGTGAAACGGATACAGTCCGGTACATAGTGCCAGCGGTTGGTAAAGTCTTTGCACTGGCAACTGTTCAAATCAAGCAGTTTGCAGGCTACGGCGGTGGTGTGAATACGATCATCATCGTCAATCACCTTGTTCAGGCAGCAGCGTCCGCAGCCATCACAAAGGGAGTCCCACTCTTCCCGAGTCATCTCGGCCAGCGTCTTGGTGTGCCAGAAAGGGGCAGCGGAGTTTTTCACAGGGCTGTCGGATTGAGACATAGATCTTACTTAAAATGAGAAATACGCGAGCGCAAGAGATTGCACATCATACGTCAGTTGCGTCTGGCAGGCACAGTCCGTATTGGTGCTTGAGTTTATGAAATCGACAACTACTTTTCGTAGCAACCCTTTCTTTTAGCAATCACAACTTGAGCACTTGCTTCACTACACTTAAAAACAGGACAGCACTGTGTCTTCCTCTCTTCTGACCGGCATTATGATGGACCGCCCCCTTCTTATCAGGGATATTCTTCTCCACGCCGAACGCACCTGTCCGGATCAGGAGATTGTCTCCGTAACCGGCAAGGGGACCTATCACCGGACAACTTACGGAGAAACCTTCCGACGAGCACGCAAACTGGCCAACGCACTGGAAGAGTTAAACATTCGTCCCGGTGATCGCATTGCTACCATGGCATGGAATGATTATCGCCATCTGGAAATCTACTACGCCGTGGCCTGCTCTGGCAGCGTGTGCCACACCATTAACCCGAGGCTGACACCAGAGCAAATCACCTACATTATTAATCACGCTGAAGATAGCTGGTTGTTTACGTCTATCAACTTTATGCCTTTGCTGGAAACCATTCTGCCGGATATCCCTAACGTCAAAGGCTTTGTCATTCTCATGGATGAAGAGGATGGTACAATCACCGACCTGCCAAGAGCTATCGCTTATGAAACGCTTCTGGCTCCTGCCAGTGATAAGTACGAATGGCCCGAGTTTCCGGAAACATCTGCCAGCTCTCTGTGCTACACATCCGGCACTACGGGCCGACCAAAAGGGGTGCTCTACAGCCATCGCAGCACAGTATTGCACACTATGATGTGCAACCTTTCGGCCTCCATCGGCCTCAGTGAAATGGATACAGTCATGCCCGTAGTGCCCATGTTTCATGTGAACGCCTGGGGTGTACCCTACTCTGCGGCAATGGCAGGTGCCAAAATCGTTTTACCCGGCCCCCATATGGGAAATGGAGAGCTGCTGCAGGAACTGATCGAGCTGGAGCAAGTCACCGTCGGTTTTGGTGTACCAACCATCTGGCTGGCGTTACTGCACTATCTGGAAACCAGCGGCAAAAGCGTAGACAGTCTTATTCGCATATACACCGGCGGCACAGCCAGCCCCCGCCATCTTATGGATACGTTCTTACGCCAATACGGGGTTGACACCGTACACCTCTGGGGAATGACGGAATTAAGCCCGCTGGGTACACTCAATCAGGCAGAAGTGCGCACAGATTTAAGCTACGACGAACGTATGGACCTGCGCTGTATGCAGGGGCGCCCGGCCTTTGGCGTGGAGATGAAATTGAAAGACGACGTCGGGCAAACGGTTCCCCATGATGGCAAAACTCCAGGCTTTTTGTATGTACGTGGCTACGCCGTTTGTCGTGGGTATTTAGGTCCGGTTGGGGATGAGAATGAAACCAGTGCCCATTCTTCTCACGACAAAGAGGGTTGGCTCAATACGGGAGATATAGCCACCATTGATCAGCAGGGTTATCTCAGGATTACCGACAGAGCTAAGGACATGATCAAATCCGGTGGCGAATGGATCAGTTCCATAGAGCTGGAAAATCTGGCTATGGCCCATCCGGATATTGTTGAAGCGGCGGCCATTGCTATGCCGGATAAGAAATGGGGAGAACGTCCGCTAGTAATTGCCGTGAAAAAGCAGGGCAGCACTGTCATAGAGCAAGACTTGCTCAACTGGTATAAGGATAAACTTCCAGGATGGATGCTCCCTGACAAAGTTGTCTTTGTCAGCGAACTGCCTCATACAGCAACGGGCAAGGTCGTCAAATCACAACTAAGGAGCGAAATTGATCGCTACCTGCAAAACAACCACCACACCAAGGGAAAAAGCCCGGAGAAAAAAGTTCATCACTCCGGGCTGTTTATGTAGCTATACCAATACACCGCCAGACTATGCGAAAACAATGGCTGGAGTACTTATGCAGCTTGCCCCACTGGCTCTGCCCCGGCATAAGGCTGCTGTACCTTATCTCCTGTTCTTACCCAACGGCGACTGATTTTCCACAAGCGCCAGAAATTCAGCGCAGCTGACATGGTCAGCGCTGTAATCAAACCGATCCAGAAACCATAGGGCCCCATAGCACCCACAAATGTGTCCGTCAGGCCCAGTGTATAACCTAATGGCAGGGCAATCACCCAGCAGGCAAACATAAGAACAAACATCGGCACACGGGTATCCTTATACCCACGCAGGGCGCCCACAGCAACCAGGTGAATGGAATCGCTAATCTGATAAGCCGCCGCAAACCACATCAGCTGAGCGGCGAGATGGATCACACCTGAATCACGGGAATACAAACCGGCAATCTGCTCAGAAAAACTAACGATACACACGGCCATCAAAGTGCCACACACGATAGCCGTAAAGATACCGGTAAAACTGGAGAAAGAAGCCTCCACAGGTTTCTCAGCTCCCAGATGCTGACCCACCAAAATAGTGACACCCGCCCCCAGACTAACGGGAATGATGTACACAAGGCTGGCTACGTTCAGTGCCACCTGGTGTCCGGCAACCACTTCAACACCGAGCTTGCCAATCAGCAGTGCAATAACGGCAAATATAGTGGTTTCAATAAACAACCCTGCCCCCACTGGTAAGCCCAGAGTCAGGTGCTCACGAATATCACTCCACACTGGGCCTTCATAGCGATTGAATGGGCTGGTGCGTTCATGCCTGGGGCTGTTTCGGATGTAAATGAACATAATGACGGTCATCAGGGTAAAGCAGATGGCTGTCGCATAACCACAGCCCACACCCCCCAGGGCAGGCAGGCCAAACTTTCCGTAAATCAGTACATAGTTAGCAGGAATATTCACCAGCAGCGCAGCAATACCCGCAAACATCGGAGCACGCGTGTCAGACAACCCTTCACAGTAACTGGCCATTAACTGATAAAGGCACATCCCCGGAATACCAAACGCCAGTGCATGGAGATACTGCTGCGCCAAAGCCGAAATGTCCGGATTTACATTAAGCAGATCCAGCACCGCACCTGGGGACATCACCACGGCCAAACCCAGGAACATCATAATGATCGTAACCCAGATACCCTGACGGGTTTTATGGCGAATTCCACGATAATCCTGTGCACCAAACTGTTGGGCAACAATGGGAGTAATCGACATCAGCACGCCACGGATGAGGTAATAGACCGGCCCCCAGATACTGGAACCAATAGCCACAGCCGCCAGATCGAGAGACGAGTATTGCCCTGCCATACTGACATCGACGAAGGTCATACCGGCAGCCGCCATCTGGGCACCGATAATAGGCAGAGAAAGAATCAACAGCTTCTTCGCCTCTGCCCTGTAGCGAGTAAACAGGGAATGAGAGATTGGCATTAACAAGCGGACTTTTTGTTTATAGGGCAATTTTAATTGATCTATGGTATTAGACTTGCCCCCTTGGAATGATTCGTAGTTTTACTTACACCTCCAGCAATTGTCAGCCAGACTAACAGCCATGTCAGCAATGTTGGCAGAACCCGATGACCTGTCAGACAAACTGTCCGTTCTGTTGTCTTAATAAACATGAATAACAATGACGACAGGTACAGGTTTATGGCATCACAACTGGCTTCCACCTCATTTCCATACGCTCATCTCTACGGGACCTCAGAAACAACTCCGGCCCAGCCTAGAACGGGATTGATGATCACCGGCTCAGTCCTTGGTGCAGCGATTGGAGCGACTTATGGCATATTCAAAGGACAAAGTGTGCGATCAGCTTGTACTGGCGGTATGATTGGCGCTGCATCCATGGGGATTCTGACTACCGGCTCCATGGCTTATGCTGACGCAAAAAAAACGGCAGCCAGACCTCCTGTTGTCACATTGAAAGTTCCCATAGGGCCGAGAACATCCACTGTATCGCCAGCAGATGCTGACCAGGATAGAGATGCCGAAAATGACGCACCGGATGATATAGCCCCAGGACAAAGCTATGAGCTTTACCGCCCACCCCCTGAGACTTGGGATGGCCGACTCACAGAGCTTCTGCGCATCGCGAACTGCAGGGAGGTTGTGAAGGTTTACACAAATCCAGACCTTTACCTGAATCATGAGTACAGAGTTGTTACGGAAGCTGAGAAAGTCCGCTCAAAACTGCAAACCACCCTTAAAGATGCTTTACAGCAACAGAAAGTGATTGCAATCGAAGCTGCAGACCCGCACTCCAAATATCAGAAATTTGAGGGTCTCAGCACTCAATTTCTGGCAAACCCTGATAAAGAGCCCTGTGAGTTTATGCCTATACGCAGTGGCCAATCCGAACTACCCAATACAGCCTGGGCAAACACCAAAGGGCGACGTAAACGTAATGAAGATGTGATCACAACAGGTAAGCTCCCCTATCAGCTGAATGGCATCACCTACACGGCAGACATGCTTGCTGTATTCGATGGACACAGAGGCGGTAGATGTGCACAGATTGTTGGCATCAGCCTTCCCGGACATATTCAGGATCGCCTGCATCAATACTGTGATGATAAGCATCGTTTGGCCGGTATCTGGAACGCACTCAAGATTGGCTTTGTGGATGCCAGCCTGGCAATAAAAGAACACCCAGAAGGCCAGATCTCCGGCACAGCCGCAGCCATGGCGATGAAAATCGACAATAGCCTATGGGCAGCCAATACAGGCGACAGTCGTATTATTCTGGTAAAAGGTGATGGTCAGGTCATGCAGTTAACCGAAGATGCCAAACCTGACAACGGAAAGTTTGTATCTTCTATCGAAAAGCGAGAATCAAATGTACTGTTTGGCTGGGATGGCATTTTACGTGTGGGGGGGCAGCTTTCCGTTGCAAGAACCCTTGGCAATGGTGATCAAAGAGGCCACACCGCCCGGCCTAAAATTACCCGCCTGGATGGAGATAGCTACAACAATTTTGAAGGGTGTACTCTGTTGGTGGTATCCGATGGGGTATGTGACTACGCGACCTCCGACCAAATCGGTAAGCTTGCGCATATTATGAGGGCCTGGGGCTATAGCCCAGAGAAAGTTTCCCGGACATTGACCGACCTGATCCTTCAGGCCGGCCCTGACAATGAAGATTCGCTGTTCCCGGATAATACGACAGTGGTAACATCGTTTATCGGATAAAAGGAGTTACTCTTCTACAATGCCCTGACTCTTCAGGTAATCATCGTAGTTACCGTGGAAGTCTGTGACACCCTTATCGGTAATCTCAATAATCCGTGTCGCCAGTGAGGATACGAACTGGCGGTCGTGGGATACGAAAATCAAGGTGCCGGGGTAGTTTTCCAATGCCAGGTTGAGAGCTTCGATACTTTCCATGTCCATGTGGTTGGTAGGTTCATCCATCAGCAGAATGTTAGGGCGCTGCTGAATCAGCTTACCAATCAGCATACGTCCCTGCTCACCACCGGAAATCACTTTTACAGACTTTTTGATATCGTTCTGGGAGAACAGCATACGGCCAAGAGTAGCGCGAATGGTCTGTTCATCTTCCCCTTCATTCTGCCACTGGCTCATCCAGTCGAACAGCGTCATATCCTTTTCAAAATCGGCACTGTGGTTCTGGGCATAGTAACCAATGCTGGCATTTTCCGACCACTTCACTTCACCGGCCTTCGGAGCCATTTGCTCTGCCAGTGTATGCAGAAGGGTGGTTTTACCAATACCGTTCTGGCCGATAATGGCGATGCGCTCACCCACCTCCACCAGCATGTTCACATCTTTGAACAGGGTTTCGTCATAACCCTGAGCCATGCTGGTGACTTCCAGTGCGTTACGGAACAGTTTCTTTTCCTGATCAAAACGGATGAACGGGCTTTGCCGGCTGGATGGCTTCAACTCATCCAGTTTGATCTTGTCGATCAGCTTCAACCGAGATGTCGCCTGCTTGGCCTTGGATGCGTTGGCAGAAAAGCGGCTTACAAAGGTACGCAGTTCGGCAATCTGTGCCTTCTTGCGGGCATTATCTGCCTGCATACGTTCACGAGCCTGCTCTGCGGCTGTCATGTACTCATCGTAAGAGCCGGGGAACATGCGCAGTTCTCCGTAATCCAGATCCGCCATATGGGTGCAGACGCTATTAAGGAAATGGCGGTCGTGAGAAATAATGATCATGGTGCAGTCGCGCTGTTTGAGCACACCTTCCAGCCAGCGGATTGCGTTGATGTCCAGGTTGTTGGTAGGTTCGTCCAGCAGCATGATGTCTGGATCAGCGAACAGCACCTGTGCCAGCAGTACGCGCAGCTTCCAACCGGGAGCCACTTCGCTCATCAGGCCGTAGTGCTGATCGAGTGGAATATCCAGCCCCAATAACAATTCACCGGCACGGGCTTCGGCGGAGTAACCGTCCATCTCACCAAACTGCACTTCCAGATCAGCCACACGCATGCCTTCTTCTTCAGTCATGTCGCCCTTGGCATAAATGGCATCACGCTCTGCCTTCACTTTCCACAGTTCAGCGTGCCCCATAAGAACAGTATCAACCACGCTGTACTCTTCGTATGCGAACTGATCCTGATTCAACTTAGCCATGCGGGTGTTAGGGGCCAGGGACACAGAACCGGCTGAAGGTTCCAGCTCGTCACCGAGAATTTTCATCAGAGTGGATTTGCCGCAACCGTTGGCACCAACCAGGCCATAGCGGTTGCCGTCACCAAACTTGACGGAGATATCCTCGAACAGAGGCTTGTCCGAGAATTGCATGGTGATGTTAGCTGTTGTGATCAAAGTGTTGGTCCACCCGCTGAGTGATTCTGTAAATAAAAGCCGCGCAGCCTACAATCTCTGCGCAAAACAGGCAACTCCGTAATTAAAGCACTGATTTGTCACTCTGGCTGTTTCAACAGTCCCTTGGGAGCCTGACATTAAGCCCCACCCATGAGAGGGGCATGACAAAAGCACAAACTGGGGTTCCCCATGGACAAACAGCCCAGTTTTTCCAAAACAAGCTGACAATGCTCCGGCTGGCTACGCCCCAGTTATTCTGTGAATCCGTGATATAAATCAATGGAACAAGAGGAGTGAAACGACCAAAATTCTCACATGGGAGGACAAGGGTTTTACTGTTTTAGTAACAGATACCAATCTTAACTTTTGGTTGATGATTCATACGGGTACATATCTAAGGTGTTAGAAAGTCAGGCATCTCACTGGTCAAGTTCACAGCAGGATATCTTTAAGAAAATCGGCATCTATTACACAATTTATGCTGGAGTAAAACCTCTGGGACACAAGCATGGCTTGTTTTCAAAAAAAGACACCATGACACTGGATATCCTTAAAACAACCCTGCCTGTCACCCTTCCATTAGAAAAAACCGGACAGTACTACAACCCTTATGATCACAATATCCCTCGGATGGTGACAGAAACCACCCCTTTCGTGTATGACAATTACTGCCGGATATCAAAAAATAATGATGTCTCTGCTCTGCTGAGACTGAAGGGTGCCTTAATTATCCCTGTCACCTCTACAGTTCATTCTCATCACACTTTTGTGGTTATCTTCTACTCTCCGAAGTTGACCCCAATAGAGCTAAAAGGGCTTACATCTCTTCATCAGGAAGACATTCAGTTCATTGGCAACAGTCTGTTTGACGAGTGGTATAATGGCCAAGGCCGGGAATTCAATATTTTCTTTTCCCGTTCTATTTTTTGCCCCAGATCATTGCAGGTTGCGCAATCCTTTGCCGACGGTTTTACAACCAAAGAGACCGCAAAGAAACTGTGCGTTACAGAATCAGGTGTACAGTATCACCTCGACCACTTGCGAAAGATTCTTGGAGCCAGAAACCGTTCCCATATGCTGGTTGAGCTGATGAGAAAAAAGGTTATCCAGTAAAATATCAACTCAGAAAGCACTTCCCATAATATTGCAATATGTATACAGAACGCTGACAGATAGAGCGAAAATACTGGTATTTTTCATAGTAAAGCTTCTGGTGAGTTGAACAATAATACGCCACGTAATAAAAATTTCGATCTAGGTGGAAGTACACGTGGATAAAATGAATGCTGAGTCCGGGGTGAATGAACCCAGACTGAATCGCCGTAATCTCTTAAAGTTAGGAGTTGCGGGAACTGCCGCACTTGCCGCTACAGCTCCGCTGTCAGCCAAGGCTAATGAGGGAGGCTTTGGAACTCAGGTTCACGATGATATCCCTTACGATATAAGCCCGGAATACAAGCGTTTTAATCAATACAACAATGTATTTTATATAGATGAACGCAAAGGAATCCCTTACACAAACTCCAAGTTTGACGATAGCCGCCCTGGTTTTAGCTCTTCTGAATTTGCACTCAGTCTGGCGTCGACATCACTTTGGGTAAACCCCAGCATAAGTATGAACACCGTTCATCAAGCCCATAAGAGCTTGCCTGTACCTTATAAATTTCCAGATGCAACAACTGCCCATGCACAGCTTAAACGAGCGTCACGCCACTTTGGCGCAGACCTTGTCGGCATAACCCGGCACGATGAGCGCTGGGATTACTCTGATGTGATCGTTCCTGGAAGCAGTGGCCATGAAACATTGCCATGGGAGGAAGCCTTGCCAGACTTTAACCCTAAAACCGTTATTGTCGTGGCTTGGGAAATGGATTATGAAGCACTGGCTACAACCCCCAGTCAGATTGCCGATGCCACAGCCAGTAATGCATACTCGGGCTTAACCTATGTCCTCACCCATATGACCGCATACCTCAACCATCTGGGATACAAAGCCGCTCCAGCACTCAATGGGTTAGGGTTGAATGTGCCTTATGCCATTGCTGCCGGTCTTGGTGAAGTTAACCGTATGGGTATGCTGCAGAATTATAAGTACGGCCCTCGCCTGCGTATTGGCAAAATTTATACGGAGCTGGAGCTGGATGAGTACTACGACAAGCCT
>NZ_SMME01000842.1:23483-26184 GCF_009711465.1 Parendozoicomonas verongulae
TGGTATTCAGAGTTTCTGCGAAAACTGCATGCACTGCGCCGACCAATGCCCTTCCGGTGCAGTCTCCCGCGACATAAAGCCCACTATCTATACGGCTGAGGATGTCAAAGACAAACCTTATATCAACCCGGGCGTTAGAAAGTGGCACTTGAATGGACACAAATGCCACGATTACTGGATTGAATCAGGCACTGGCTGCGGCACCTGCATCGCGACTTGTCCTTATAACAAACCCGACTTTTGGCACCACAGGCTTATTGATCGGATAAATACATATATTCCCGGACCGCTCCATAAGTTCATGGCGGAAATGGATCTGTGGCACGGCTATGGCAATATGTTTGACGAAAAAGCCCCTGCTGTTTTCTGGGATCCAAAGGGTCGTTCCTACGACGGTTTGAAGGGGTAACACATGTCAGGTTTAGCGATTTTCACCGGTATTGAAGTTCTGTTTTTCTGGTTGGGTGTGGCCACTTTGGCAACAGTTCAAGGGCTTATATGGGTACGCTGGAAAAAACAGGCCAGCTGGCCTTCTCTCGCATTGATGACTGCAGGTATGGCGACCATCCTGTTTGCCGTTGCCTGGGCAGTCAGTGCGGTCCTGGAAAAAGAGCCTCAGGCTGCATCAATGAGTATGTTAGTGATTCTTCTTCCGGGACTTATTTTAACCACTCTGGGTGGTCGTCTGGCCTGGAAATAAAAATCACCTTAAACACCATATAAGCACTACACGCAACAATAGCGGCATTACAAGCAGCAGACATCGGTAAAACCCTATTGAGCATAGAGCTTACTGTGAAATAATTCCCGCAGGAAGTATCGGGTAGCTCTTATAAAAAAGGTATAAATACAGAGCCTCCCTGACCGGAGTGATTTCAGAGAGGTTTCTGTATGGTACAGGTCGATCGTGAATCTCAGTTTGATGAACCCAAGCTTGATCGTCGTAGTCTTTTAAAATTAGGAGTCGCGGGAACGGCCGCACTCGCCACTGCGGCCCCGCTGACAGCCAAAGCTAATGAGGGAGGTTTTGGAACCAAGGTACACAGCGATATCCCGTATGATGTAAGCCCTGAGTACAAGCGCTTCAATCAATACAACACTGTTTTTAATAGTGATCGGCGCAAAGGCATCCCTGCTATGAGCCCGATATTTGACGATAGTCGTCCCGGGTTCAGCTTTTCTGAGTTTGCACTGAGCATGGCATCAACAAACCTCTGGATGAACCCCGGTATGGAAATGGAAGTTGTTCACCAACCCCGTGGCGTACTCCCTACACCCTACCAGTTTCCAGATGCAACAACTGCCCATGCGCAACTGAAACGAGCGGCACGTCACTTTGGTGCAAGTCTCGTTGGAATTACCCGCCGTGATGAGCGCTGGGATTACTCTGATGTCGTCATTTATGAAAGCGGTGGCCATGAAACCTTACCTTGGGAGAAAGCGTTACCAGACTTTAATCCTAAAACGGTGATTGTCGTTGCCTGGGAAATGGACTACGAAGCTCTGGCCGCAAGCCCCAGTCAGATCAGCGATGCAACAGCCCTTAATGCATATTCGGGCTTAACCTATATCCTGACCCATATGACTGACTACCTTAATTATTTGGGGTACAAAGCCGCACCAGCAGTGAATGGTTTAGGTTTAAATGTGCCTTATGCCATTGCCGCAGGGCTGGGTGAAGTCAACCGTATGGGCATGTTACAAAACTACAAGTACGGCCCGCGTCTCCGCATTGCTAAAATATACACAGAGCTGGAGCTGGACGAGTACTACGACAAACCTGTGACATTTGGTATTCAGCGCTTCTGTGAAAACTGCATGCACTGTGCAAATCAATGCCCCTCTGGGGCAGTTTCTCATGATATAAAGCCCGCTATTTATACGGCTGAGGATGTCAAAGACAAACCTTATATCAACCCTGGCATCAGAAAGTGGCACCTGAATGGACAAAAATGCCACGATTACTGGATTGAATCAGGCACAACCTGCGCCACCTGTATCGCGACCTGCCCTTATAACAAACCCGACTTCTGGCACCACAGGCTTATTGATCGGATAAATACATATATTCCCGGACCGCTCCATAAGTTCATGGCGGAAATGGATCTGTGGCACGGCTATGGCAACATGTTTGACGAAAAAGCCCCTGCCGTTTTCTGGGATCCAAAAGGTCGTTCCTACGACGGTTTAAAGGGGTAACATATGTCAGGTTTAGCGATTTTCACTGGTATTGAAGTTCTGTTCTTCTGGCTGGGCGTTGCCTCTCTGGCAACGGTTCAGGGGCTCATATGGATACGCTGGAAAAAACAAGCCAGCTGGCCTTCTCTCGCCCTTATGACTGCAGGTATGGCGACCATCCTGTTTGCCGTTGCCTGGGCAGTCAGTGCGGTCCTGGAAAAAGAGCCTCAGGCTGCATCAATGAGCCTGTTAGTGATTCTTCTTCCGGGCCTTATTTTAACCACTCTGGGAGGCCGTCTGGCCTGGAAATGAGAATCATTATAGATGGTGTGTAAGCACTGTACGCAACAATCAGAAGTATTACAAACGGTAGGCGTCGGTTAAACTCTATTGAGTGTAAATCCTACTGTGAAATAATTCTCTTCAAGAAACAGCGGGCAGCTCTTAACAAAAGATTTCTATCAAGGGCCGCCCCTGCCCGGAATGATTTCATAGAGGTTTCTGTATGGTACAGGTCGATCGT
>NZ_SMME01000842.1:26194-40175 GCF_009711465.1 Parendozoicomonas verongulae
ACAGCTTGATGAGCCCAAGCTTGATCGTCGCAGTCTTTTAAAATTGGGTGTTGCCGGAACAGCGGCAGCGCTGGCCAGTGGGGTTTCAACCTCTGCCCAGGCCAGAGAAGATGGTTTTGGCACAGTCGTACATGATGACTATCCGGTCGAACTGAGCCCTGAATATAAGCGATTCAGTGAATACAACACGACGATCTTCAGAGATGCTCGCAAGGGCATTCCTGATATGAATCCAAGCATTGATGACAGCCGCCCAGGTTTTACCACCTCCGAGTTCGCCATGAGCATGGCCTCTACGACGCTGTACAAGTATATGTACACTCAGGAGCCAGGGTTACGGTTAGAAACCGTTCATCAGCCTCATGACGTTCTGCCAGAACCTCACAAATTTGCTGACAGTGCCACAGCTCATGCCCAGATCAAGCGTGTAGCACGGCACTTTGGTGCAAGTGTTGTCGGTATCACCCGCCATGATGAGCGCTGGGACTATTCCGAACTGGTCGACCCCCATGACATACACGATGTTCGCCCCTGGGAAGAGCGGATGGCTGGCTTCAAACCGAAGACAATGATCGTAATCGGTGTGGAAATGGAATATGAGGCCCTGGCCGCTGCTCCCAGCCTGGTTTCCGATGCGACAGTACTTAACGCGTACTCTGGCCTGACCTATACATTGATGCACCTGTCCAACTACTTCAACTATCTGGGTTACAAAACAATACCCGCAATGAGTGGTGTCAGCCTGCATATTCCTTATGCAATCGCAGCAGGACTGGGTGAAATAAACCGCATGGGTCTGCTGCAAAACTACAAATACGGTACACGTCTGCGCCTCTCTACTCTCTACACAGATCTGGAGCTGGATGAGTACTACGACAAGCCTGTCACTTTCGGTATTCAGGACTTCTGCGAGAACTGCATGCACTGTGCAGACAAGTGTCCATCCAAGACAATACCTCGCGATATCAAGCCTACGTTCTATACGTCAGAAGATACCAAAGGCAGACCGTATATGAGCTATGGCATTAAAAAGTGGCAGATCGATGGTCAGAAGTGCCACGACTACTGGATAGAGTCCGGTACGACCTGCGGCACATGTCTGGCAACCTGCCCTTATAACAAACCAGACTTCTGGCACCACAGACTGATTGACAGACTCAACACTATTCTTCCAGGGCCAATACACAAGTTTATGGCTCAGATGGACTTGTGGCATGGCTACGGCGATACCTTTGACGAGAAAGCACCCGCTGTTTTCTGGGATCCGAAGGGCCGCTCTTACAATGGACTAAAGGGGTAAAAGACATGTCAGGTTTAGCCATTTTTACCGGCATTGAGGTTCTGTTTTTCTGGATGGGTGTCGCCACTCTGGCAACCGTTCAAGGGCTGATCTGGATGCGGTGGAAGAAAAAGGCCAGCTGGCCATCCATGGCGCTGCTCACTGCAGGTGGGGCAACTATTCTGTTTGCCATTGCCTGGGCTGTCAGTGCAATCCTTGAGAAAGAACCTCAAGCCGCATCAATGAGTATGCTGGTCATTCTCCTGCCTGGTCTTATTTTGACCACTCTGGGTGGACGTCTGGCCTGGAAGCAATAAACGTAGCGGTCAGGTACCCCCCTGTATCTGACCGCACTTCTAATCACACTTGCCAACACTGTTCCCTATATGACCCATACCAAGACCCCCCCTCCTGCAGCCGATCATTCATTAAATGCTGAACAGCTCTTCTATCAGGGGATAGAGGAACTGAACCAAGAGAAGTTGCCGGAAGCAAAAGAATCCCTTGAAGCTTCTTTTAAACTCAACCCGGCCAATAGCGGTACTCCTTTTAATCTGGCCATCTGCTATATCCGAATGGGGATGTATGAGCCTGCGCTTGAGATGTTTGAGAAAACCATTGAGTTGGAACCAGATCTCACTATAGCCTACTTCAATGCGGGCAAAGCCGCCTCACTCATGGAAAACTTTGAAGAAGCTGTTCACTATTTTGATCGCTCCTTGAAAGGTAACTTGCCAGAAACCCAGGTACTCACTGCCAGAGGTATTGCACTGCATGGCTGTGGCCGTATGAAGGATGCTCTTGCAGACTTTAATAAAGTGCTTGAGCAGGAGGAGAATCTCATTTGTCTGCAGTTCCGTGCCAATAGCCTTCTGGCCATGCATGAGTTTCAGAGATCCCTGACAGATACCGACAAGCTTCTGGAGCTGGGACAAAACACAGCTGACACCCTTTCTATAAAATTCCTGTGCCTCAAACATCTGGAGCGCTACCAGGAAGCCCTCGAGACATTTGATCAACTACAGATCATCGACCCTAAAGCAGGCCAGCAACTCAATGAGACTCTTGCAAAGGATCTTGAAGAAGCCAGAAGTGCTGTCAACCTGATCGCGAGGAGTTCACAGTGAGCTGTAAAGACTGTTCAACTCCATGTGCGAGCCGACAAGCGCCTCAGCCTCTCCACTGGCGTCTGGATATAGGAAAGATATTCCGTTTACTGGCTGTCATCAGTCTCGTTGCTGCTTATTTTGTCGGCCAGTCCCTCAACCAGCCATCCTGGATTGAAAATATTCAAGCGGTTTACCCTAAGGCTGATATCACCCCTTCCGACCACCTGGATAATACCTGGGAAATCCACAAGGACGGCGAGCCTGTGCTGCTCATGAGCATTGCTACAGAAAATGGCTACGGTGGCCCTATGACAGTGGGCACCGTGATCACTCAGGATGGCATGGTCAAAGCGGTCAAAATTCTTGCCCACTCAGACACGCCGGCTTATATCCAGCGACTGTCTAATAATTTCTTTTACCGCCAGTTCGAAAACCAACCTGTCGATCGAAGTTTTGAGGCGGGTAAGAATTTTGATGTCATCAGTGGTGCAACCATCAGCTCCAATGGCATCATGAAAGCTCATGCCGCTGCAGCCCATTACATTGCCCGTGCAGAGTTTGGCAAACACCCGGTAGAGCTGAAAGACGACATTCGGTTATCAACCTCCCATTACATTATGGCCGCTTTGATTCTTCTCGTTCTGATCAACATCAGATTGAAGAATACCACACTCAAAGTTGCCGTTATTCTGGCCAGTCTGGCGGTCATCGGCTTTATGGCTAACCAGATGATTAACGTCGCCAACTTCTCAGCCCTGTTCCTTGGCTTCCTCCCGACACTGGCAGGTAACCCTGGTTTCTGGCTGCTTGGGGGCGCGGTATTCGCCGGGATTATTGTTCTCGGGCGTAATATTTATTGCGGTAACCTTTGCCCTTTCTATGCGGTCCAGTTTGTTCTCTCTAAAATCAGTGGCCTGAACTTACCCCTTCATCCCCTGATTAAACGTTATGCTGCGAACCTGTCAAAAATAGGCTTATGGGCAGGCTTGATGGTTGGCTTCCTCACGACCACCCCAACCGCAGGTTCCTATGAGCCATTCAGTATGATTTTCTCTCTCCAGGGGGAAGGGATTCAGTGGTATATCATGCCAGCCGTTGTGCTTGCCTGTTTCTTTGTACCTAATCTTTTCTGCCGGTTCCTCTGCCCTGCCGGGGAAGCTTTGACGCGTATCACCGTGGCTAGAAACACACTGGTTCATGCCATTAAAGGAGCACGGAAATAATGGCAAAACAAGTCTCTGGAAGTATGAAAAGAACAGGGATCATTATCTCCTCTGTTCTCATGGTAGTCGCGACTGCCAGCATTACCGCGTTCCTGATTGATTCGCTGACGAGGCACCTTTAAGCATGGGCAGTCTTAAGTTTTTTTTGATGAATCTTATCTTCAGCCCGGTTTATGAAGGTACAGATGTACTGGTGTGTTATGCCAGCCAAACAGGCACTGCTGCCAACCTGGCCAAACAGTCCGGTGAGATTATCCAAGGGCAGGGAAAAACCGTTACAGTGTCGTCCCTCTCCAGCCTTCAACCGGCGGATTTCGACCGTTATCCACAGGTATTGATGATTGTCAGTACCTGCGGTGAAGGTGATATACCTGACGATGGCATTGCATTTTATAACCAGCTACAAACTCAACCAGCGCTGAATACCCGTGTGTCTCTGCTGGCACTGGGGGATAAATCCTACAAACAGTACTGTATAGCCGGTCGGTTGTTTCACGATGAACTGCTGCGTATAGGTGTTGCTGTTGATGAAGATCCGATTCTGGTAGACGGAAATCCTGTAAAACAGTGGCAACAGTGGCTTGAGGAGCAAACTGATATCACCGTTGAGGATACGGCAGCCTTCGAAACTGAAAAAGACCTCACCCTCAAGTTGGTGGAAAACACAGCCTTGCATCAGGGCGACAACGGTGGCAATCAGGCCCATCGTCTGGTCTTCAAAATTGATGCTGAGGAGGCTTTCCAATACCAGGTAGGTGACCTGATCGGTATAACACCACCGGGAGAAAAGCGTGAGCGCCTGTACTCTATAGCGTCTGGTCCTTCAGTAAAAGAAAATCATGTGGAGCTCTGTGTCGGTATTCTGAGCTATCAGGAGAAAGGCGAAACCCGCTACGGAAAATGCTCCCGTTACCTCACCTCTGAACTGAATAAAGGCGAGCCTATAGCGGCGAAGTGGAAGTCCGGCGGTGGATTAGCCCTGCCTGCAGCTGATCAACCTGCCATTATGATTGCAACCGGAGCAGGTATCGCTCCAATGATGTGCTTGATGCAGGAACGGGTTTGCCAGAAGCATACAGCTGACAACTGGCTATTGTTCGGCAACCGGAAGTCGTCAGAAGACTTCTATTATCAGCAAGATCTGGAGACTCTCGAGAAAAATGGATCACTAACCTATCTCGATACTGCTTTTTCAAGGGACAGCGAAGAAAAGGTTTATGTTCAGGATGTTCTGAAAACCCAGGCACCACGACTGGCTCAGTGGCTTTTAGAAGACAAGGCCACCCTTTATGTCTGTGGACGTCCGGGCTTGAAACCAGCCATTCTTGATGTGACCCGCGAAGCACTTGCAGCCCACCTGAACGATGCTACTCAGGCGGAAGAAACTTTAGCCGAGCTTCAGGCGAGCGAGCGTATTGTGTTCGAACTGTTCTGATTAGCCCATAACGACAACGCAGGCTGGGATACCTAACCTCAGGGTAACCCAGCCTGCTTGCTATAATGCGGCAATGTTTATAAAGACGCTAAACCTCTGGTTACGACTGTGCTGTTAATCAGTCGGGGACTTCTCTATGATGGCCGCCTGTTTATTGGCCTGAATAAAGAAGTCCTATGTCTGACACTGAAGATATGCTCGATGGCGAGCAGCTGAAAACTATCGTCGAAAACCAGCTTGCTGAAGGCAACCCTATCGAAGTAAAGGAAAACCTGATGCGGTTGGTGATGACCGGCACGAATCGCGAAGAAGCTATCGATATGATGGCCTGTGCTTTGGGTCTGGAAATGGAGAAAATGGTATCTACCGGCAAGCCCTTCAACACCAAACAATACCTTGCCAAAATCGAGCAACTCCCGGAAACACCTTGGCTGGATACCTTCATCTAACCCCCTAATACAGCATGGCACTCGCTTTTACCAAGTCCCAAAGCTAACACCCGCAGGAGAAAGCGTGGCTGCGGAACTGGGCGGCGAGCATGTGGGCATAGTCCAAAGCATCTGGTGACGTACAAGTTGCAAGGCATTGATCCTTACAAATATCTGGTTGATGTTCTCCAGCGCATCAGTCCCACCCTGCCAAACAGGTTGATGACCTGATCCCCCGGAACTGAAAAGACAAGTACGGGCACAATCCGTTAGAAGCACCTTTGGACAAGTAGGGGAAGCCCCCCTCTTGTTCGTCCGGTTACAAATCTGGCTTGATGATCTGAGCGCTAGCAGCATTCTGTTTATTACTGGAAGTGATTTTATTTGCTGTAGACTGTTTCATTCCTGCCCTCCTCAAGGTGGCTCTGCCCCCTTGGTTGTTGTGGTACCCATGGTAGCCCACGAGTGTTGAGGCTGGGCAGGTCAAAACATCATATCTAAACTACTGAACCCTGCAATTGCCTCCAAATGTATCTTCTCTATAAAATATTGCAACTCCACTTTTTTGTTCAAATTGTGGAAGGTCATTTTTTTTTCGGTGTTGTTTGAGTAGTTTTTCAATACTATCAAGAACAGTTCCACTGTTAAAAGCAAAGTTGATTATATCAACGCCATGGCCATCTTCATCAACAATTTGAGGGTTAGCCCCCCATTCTAATAGTTGTTTCACCACCCCCTTATGTCCATGCATAACCGCAAGCATAAGTGCTGTACGTCCATTAGTTCCATTTTGACAATCAAATGCTTGATCCAACTGTTTCGGGTCAACATATAGCTCTTTAACTATTTCTAGGTTCCCAGACCGACATGCAAGTGCAAAAGGGGTTATATTAGGATAGGTTTTATAAGAGAAAGAAAATGGGCATGTAGTTTCGGAAAGTTCTTGAGCACCATACTTATATATCAGGCTTTTAGCCGCAGAAGTATCACTATCTGAAAATGCTTCCCCTATTGTTTTTCTAAGATCCTCTAAATGGCTTATCTGAGAAAACCCGACGCAGGGACGTTCGCAAATCGCGGAGCTAGAGGCTAAGCTGGAGCTGCAACTTTCCTGCATTACGGCTTGTGATTCTGAACTATGAGTTTTGACGTTTGAACCTGAAAAGCTAGCTTCCCTATCATGCTGGCCAGCTGTACACAAGGAATAATCACGAGTTTGCGTGTTAGAACCGTCCTTTTGAATATTCATATTTGAAGACTCTTGTAGATTGATCATTGTATAAAATAAGTAGCTGGCCACATATGGTAGCTACTCATCATTAGTTTAAATAGACAATAACCAAGAGTTCATGTTGCCTGACTTCCTAACCAATTTGTTATCGCACCTAAATCGGGTAAGGGCTGACTTTGTAGTGGTCAAGCGATACCGTTCACCCTATAACTTCGCAGTGAACCTTGTTGACGGACTTAAGTACCCGGACCATTGCTTACACTCGACAGCCCTTGAAACAGCACATTGACGTGGAACAACTGGCGGGAGATTTCTCCATGCTGGTTTGAGAAGAGTCAAACTCACATTAGTAAAGGTCCAGCATCATAGTGTTGATATCGGGAACCTTCTTAATTTCACCATGCTCCTTTAAAAACCGGGCATAGTGTAGATAACGCCCCTTATCGACCGCAGCTGGGCGCAGAGCAAAGCGGGGAAGGGTGTCTGTCCAGGCGCGTTTGTTCAGCTCATCATCCAGACCGGCTTTATAGTTCTTGAAAATATTCCAGGCTGCATCAGGGTGGTTGGTAATGTACTGGGCACCCAGCTCGACACCATGAAGAAAACGACGAATTGCTTCTTTATTGGCTGTTTTGCTATTGGCGATATAAATCAACTCATCGTAAGGAGGCACACCATTTTCTTCCAGATAGAACATGCGCCCCTTATTGTTGTGCAGTATAAGGCTGTTCAGTTCAAAGTTGCGGTAAGCCCCTAACAGAGCGTCAACACGGCCAGTCATCAGGGAAGACGACAGATTCCACCCAACATTCACCATTTTTACATCTTTATAACCTAGCCCATACGGTGCCAGCATAGTATCGAGAAGAGCCTTCTCAGAACCATTGACACTGAAGCCAATAGACTTGCCTTTCAGATCAGCCAGTGACTTGACAGGGCCGTCCTCCAACACAATCAAACCATCCAGAGGCGTTGTCACAAGGGAGCCTGCCCAAGCCAGAGGTAAGCCTTCACTGGCACCTTGAATCAGACCTGGCTGGTAGTACACCGCCAAATCCACATCCCCAGCAGCCACCAGTTTAGGAGGAAGATCCGGATCTGCAGGCTCCTGAATCGTTACTTTCACGCCAGCTTGCTCAAAAAAGCCTTGTTGTTGTGCGATGATGATAGGGCCGTGATCCGGATTCACAAACCACTCGAGCATCAGTTTCAGCTGTTCCGGCTTTGGCGCTGGTTCTGCTATTGCCATAATTGGCAATAGCAAACCTAAAGCCAGAGATATCAGTTTTTTCATCATTTTATTGTCTCTACCTTCACTTATGAAAAACAGCGGAGTTCTCAAAATCAATCAATGAGCCGTCTTCGACTGCCAGGGAATCAACCGCCGCAACAAATAATCCGTCAGGTAATACAACCCCACCGAACAAAATGCCAAAACCGTTAAAGCCGCAAACATCAAATCCACCCATAAACGAGCATTCGCCTGCAGCATCAGGTAACCTAATCCGGCACTGGAGCCTACCCATTCCCCCACAACCGCACCGATAGGTGCTACAACCACAGCCACCCGCAAACCGGACGCAAGGGCAGGCAAAGCCCCAGGCCAGCGTATCATCCGCAACATAGCCCAGGGCTTCGCCCCCATGGTATGAGCCAGATCAAGCCAACCCTGATGGGTATGGCGCAAACCGTCATAACAGCAGGTTGCTACAGGGAAGAAGATAATCAACACCGTCATAATCACCTTGGAGGCCATGCCATAGCCAAACCAAAGCATCAGCACAGGAGCCAGAGCAAAAACAGGAATAGCCTGGGTAATCAGCAGCAGAGGTAACAGCCACGGGCGCAAGCCTGTAAAATAAACCAATACCAGCGCCATCAATACACCAAACACGACACCCAGTACCAAACCCATCACCATCTCGGCCAGCGTGACCAGCGTGTACTCCCAAAGCAGCGGCGCATCACGCACCATACGATCAAATACAGACATCGGATCTGGCACGATATACGACGGCACATCAAAAATCGCAACAACGCCCTGCCAAAATAACAGTAACCCGACAAAGACCAGCAAAGGCTTCAAAGAATCTTTCACTGAATGTCTCCCTTGTGCACCCTGCTCCCCTCGTCATGCTCACTATGACGAAGACGATCCAGTAACTTTCCCTGCAGCATCATCAGTTTTTCATTGTCCAGTGAACGGGGCGTCTGGCCGGGTGGAATAATAGCATCGGTTAGCTCTGCCGGTTTCCCTCGCAAGTGGTACACATGGTGTCCAAGGCGAAGGGCTTCTAAAGGGTCGTGGGTGATTAACAAGACGGTGCGATCAGTAAGAAGTTGGCAGGAGAGATCCTGCAAATCAAGGCGGGTAATGGCATCCACCGCCGCGAAGGGTTCATCCATCAGGACGACGGGGCGGTCTTCCATCAATGTACGAGCCAGTGCAACCCTCTGACGTTGCCCGCCGGACAGGTTTTGGGGAAGTTCGCAGGCTTTATCCACGATACCCACCTGCTCCAGAACTGTCAGTGCCTGCTCCTTCACCTCGGTATCGAGTTTCTTTTTGCGAAACCAGGATCGACTGCGCAGCCGATGCCCTACAGTCACGTTATCCATCACATCCGCCCAAGGTAGCAGGGAGTCCTCCTGGGACATCCACGCAATGCGCCCCTGAAGAGGTAGCCCATCACCACACACCACTTCACCCTGTGTGCGAATAGAGCGGCCACTGGTAAGCCCGGCAATCATCCGCAAAAGTGTGGTTTTGCCCACACCACTGCCCCCTAGAAGGCAGGTCCAGCGTCCGCCTTCCAGTGTCAGATTAAGATTCCTGAAAATCTGGTTGTCACCATAAGCCAATCCGGCATTACGGAGAGAGATATCAAACATTCCTTGGAAAACCCCGTCCGTGGCGGGAAGCGGACAGGGGCAACTCTCGAGAGAAGGGCTTTCCAAAACCGCTCTCAGGATAAGGGAGGCCTGTCAGTTTCCTACGCCAGCATTATCTGGTTCAGGTCTGTGGGTTTTTCTCAGCCGCACGGTTTTAGCATTACGTACAGCACCCCAACCAACGGTCAGCAATCTAAAGGTTTTGAGAAGAAAAAGCATCTTTTTTTGCAGCCCTTGCGCAAGCTGGGCGACTCACGGTCAATAGGTATCCCTGATTTGACTGTATTGGGTATATATTGCGAAAAACTGTTACGACTGCCCTGTCGGAACCACCAGACTTCTTGATACTTGTTCAGATAAAGACACGCATAAGCAAAAGCCAATAATAAAGAACAGCAAGGTGGCTATGAAAATACTGACTACGCTGATGATCGCATTCAGTCTCACAGCTCCACAGCCGGACCCTGAATGGGGTGCAACAACAGCACAGGGCGAACCTGTTAACCGAACTGAAGAAATGGCCGGTTTCTTCGAACGTGGAAACAGTGCTGCTGAATTTGATGGAAAAATGGCCGAGTATTATTCACTGGCCATTATGAATCACGAAGCTGATATGATGATGCTCAGCATTGCGCCATTGATAGCACAAGCCAGAAAGGAACGAGCGAAAGCGGCCAAGGTTGCAGCCAACAAGTGTACATATCTGGACGATGCATCAGCTGATATGAAAAGCTATTTTTGTCCGGAATCCAAGGTAGACAAAGCAAAAATCCGGCAATTACAGCATCCTGAGTTCCTTTAATAACATAAGTACCCGGAGCAGCCCTTTTTGGAATATAAGATGTAGTCGAGAAGGAGGCGGGATTGTTCCCGCTCTCCTTTCACACCATAGGGCGAACGCTTCCGCACCCCGGCGGTTCATGTGAGACACTTGAGCCGCTGACGGTCGTTCTCTATCCAAATCAGTTGTTATCAAGCCACCTGTACAGCTGCTAAAAAGCACCCTGGAATATTTCAATAATTTCTTCCTTAGTGGCTTGGATCGGATTGGTTAAACCGCAGGCATCCTTGAGAGCATTGTCTGCCAGTGTTGGAAAATCCTTCTCTTTCACGCCTAGCTCATTCAAACCGTCGGGAATACCGATATCCATTGCCAGCCCCTGGATTTCTGTCAGTGCATTATCCGCCCCTTCCCTGTCGGATATACCGGAAATATCCACCCCCATAGCAGCAGCCACACGTGCCAGCTTCTCAGGACAAACCCGGGCATTGAACGCCTGTACATGGGGCAGAAGTACGGCATTACATACACCATGGGGAAGGTCATAAAAACCACCCAGCTGGTGAGCCATAGCATGCACATATCCAAGGCTGGCACTATTAAACGCCATCCCCGCCAGTAGCTGCCCGTATGCCATCTGTTCACGGGCTTCCATATTATTGCCATCAAATACAGCTGTACGCAGCCAGGTGGAAATCAGTTCAATGGCCTGGAGCGCACAGGCGTCAGTCACAGGTGTGGCTGCGGTAGACACATAGGCTTCCACCGCATGAGTCAGCGCATCCATACCTGTAGCTGCGGTAAGGGAGCGGGGCATCCCCTGCATCAGTGAAGGGTCGTTCACTGACATGGTCGGTGTCGTGTTTTTATCCACAATAGCCATTTTCACATGGCGACTTTCATCTGTGATAATGCAAAAGCGGGTAATCTCGCTGGCTGTGCCCGCCGTGGTGTTAATGCATACTAGCGTTACCTGAGGCTTTGCCGAAACATCGACACCTTCATAGTCTTTAATACTGCCACCATTGCTGGCCACAAGGGCAATGCCCTTTGCACAGTCGTGGGGAGAGCCCCCTCCTAAAGATATGACACAATCACAGCCAGATGACTGATACTTCTGAACACCATCTTCAACATTTTTAACTGTAGGGTTCGGCTTGGTGCCATCAAAAATTTCACAGGTAATCCCTGCCCCACCCAGCTTTTCTGTCACCTGCCCGACAAGACCAATGTCAACCAGCATTTTGTCAGTCACAACAAGTGCCTTACTCAAACCCAGTGCACGAATATCACTGATGGATTCATCCAGGCAGGTGGAACCCATGTGGTTCAGAGCAGGCATATAGAAGCGATAAGCACTCATGGCAGTCTCTCCGCAAAACTGCCCCAAGCATAGGCGTTATTAGCTTATGCGCTAGTTGCGGTAAATAGTTTCGATCAGATGAAAGCCGAACTTGGTTTTTACCGGACCATGGACGGTTAACACCGGCTTTTTGAACACCACATCATCAAAGGGCTTCACCATCATACCCGGGTGAAATTCACCGGGTGCTCAGTCTGATCAATGTCGTATAACTGCCCAAAATACAGCTACATTAGTTCAATCGATTTAACGATTGATTTCTACTGCCATGCCAGCTCAGATACTTGCTTCGAAAAGTCAAGAAACACAAATCCTGATCACCGTTCAGCACGGTCAGTCCATGCTCCAGTTTGAGGAGCACCTTCAGGATGAACTCAACGCTGCGGGCAGGCTGGCAGCCACCCGACAACTTGAACACCTTGATACAACTGGTGAGCCTATCCGTAAAGGTTCAACCCGGCTGACCTGTAAGAAAAAGAAAGAACCCAAGGTCTATGAAACACAGTGGGGGCAAGTGCGAATCGACCGTTATGTTTATCAAAGCAGTCGGGGAGGAAAAATATTTTGCCCCCTGGACCAGAATGCCCGCATCGTGGTGAACTCAACGCCAGCTTTTGCCCGCATGGTGAGTTGGAAGTACGCGAACATGGTTGCCCCTCAGGTTGAAGATGACCTGTTGCAAAACCACAGGCGCACCAGCAGTCGTACAACCCTCAAAGACCTCTCGGATGTTGTGGCCAGCATTGCACAGGCGAAGGAAGAGAGCTGGTGTTACGAAGTCCCCGATTTACCCGACGCCGTTGCGACTGTTTCACTGGGGCTGGACGGTACCACTTTACTCTATCGCGATGGTAACTACCGCACGGCCATGTGTGGCACCATCTCCTTGTTAAATAGTGAAGGAGACCGGTTGCATACCATTTACTGTGCGGCGGCTCCAGAGTATGGCAAGCAGACTTTTATCCACCGTTTGACAGGTGAAATCAAAAAAATCAAAGATAAGTTTCCAGATGCGACTTATGTGGGTGTTGCTGACGGTGCTCCGGATAACTGGACATTCCTTGAGCCCTTTGTCTCATACAAGGTGCTGGATTTTTACCATGTTTCAGAATATGTGGCTGATGCAGCAGAAGCTCTCTTCCCTGGCAAGAAAAACCAGAGTCAGCGCAAATCCTGGCTGAAGGAAAAACTCCACTGTCTGAAACACGAACAGGGGGCAGCAAAGCGCCTGAGCAAGGAACTTCAAAATGCTGTGCCGGGCAACCATCGCACGGCTTCCATAGAAAAGCTGCACCGGGCAAGAACGTACTTTAAAAACAATTGGCGGAAGATGATTTATTTCGAAGCTCGAGAAAAAAACCTGCCAATAGGGTCAGGAGTTACGGAGGCGGCCTGTAAGATACTGGTCAAACAACGGATGTGCCGATCTGGGATGAGATGGAAAGAAGAAGGAGCATCTATGCTGCTTACCCTCAGAGCACTGGTCTGCTCAACCGGCTACTGGGAGTGCTTTTGGAAAAAAGTGAATCAATACGGTTTCCCTGTTGCTCATAATCTTCAGACTCAACATTGATCAGGCTGAGCACCCAATTCACCCAGATCACCGCCCCGTTTGCGGGAGTTGCACAGGGAGTATTTTTGGGCGAGCTTGCCAAAGTCTTCCCCCTTCGCCAGACGCGTCTTCAGCGCCTCGGCCTCTTCACGTGTTTTCACCAGAATATGGCGAGCACAGGCAGTAGCCATAACAGATATCCTTTCAACAGTTTAAAAAAGGTGGCTACCTTATCTGAAAACTTCAGCATGTTCAGCTCTGTATTGGACAAATACCACTAACACACT
The DNA here is from genome assembly GCF_009711465.1 of Parendozoicomonas verongulae. GTDB lineage: Bacteria > Pseudomonadota > Gammaproteobacteria > Pseudomonadales > Endozoicomonadaceae > Sansalvadorimonas > Sansalvadorimonas verongulae. Next base: position 39,775 of record NZ_SMME01000842.1, read on the forward strand.
AAGCTGGCAGGCATTTCTATAAGGGGACGTGATCTCATAAAGATACGTACTATGAATTACACGGAGGGAGAATATGCCGAGCTTGGCTATTAATACATTTAAAAAGATAACATTTTACTGCTACCAGGTTGTCATTATTACATGCGCTCTAGGGTTCATTAGTACAGGGTATGCAACCATCGAAAAGCCTGTCTGGATGGAACATTTTGTTTTCACAGCCAAACTTCTCGATCAGCCAAGTAAGAGAAGAGTATCAGTTGCTCAGGGAACAGCTCAGGTTATTGCCCTTCTGTCGGACGATGACAGACATATTAAGGGCGTTAAAAAAAAACTTGAGGGTACATTAAGTTATAGTAAGGAGGGCTCTTCACTTATTCGTGGAGATGAATATTCCCCCCCCC
>NZ_SMME01000518.1 GCF_009711465.1 Parendozoicomonas verongulae
GTGTAGAGCAGGCGCGCCTGGCCAGGCGCGAGAAGCCCAGCGGCGGAACCAGGCGAGTTCGCGTTACCGGATAAGAGCACCATAACTCTAGGGAAGGAGAACCCCGTGAAGATTATTACGATTGTCCGAGAAGTTATTGCTAACAGCATGCGAGCCTACATCAAAGTGGCTCGTGACAGATATTCTTCCATGAACAGGCTTGCAGAGCTGATCAGCCCACAGAAGCAATTCTGGCCTTCTGAATCCCAGGCAACCTACCCCGATGACAAACCACTGGAAGACTGGGAAGTGACTTTTGCTCCCGAGAAAAAGCGCCTTCTGGAAGAGACATCCCCCCTGATCAAAGCCGAAATCTGGAGCAGTAACTACTTCGCAGAGCACTCTGCAGAAAGCCCCTGTGACAGCACCGTTATTGATGAGGCGATAAGGCAGATTAACAAACACGAACCTCTACGTGCCCTGCGACTTATCCAAAGGATTATGGATGAAAAGCTGGGAGATATTCAGTACAAAAGCTATGAGATGCAGGACGACCCTTTCGAGGGACAGGACTTGGAAGTACGCAGCCGCAATATGGCCACTGGCGAGGCTCAACTGGCAGAATACCGGGACTCACTGATCAAACTCGCCTCAACCACCGACAATTGCATCAACAACCCTCCCGAAACCATTGCTGATATGATGCAGGCTATTGAGCTGGCTTTCCAGAAAGCTCTTGAAGAGCTTTAGCCTTATCTCCCCCCTGCCGATGGATACAAACTGAAAGCTTATTCAGGGAAGAGATCGGCACATGAAGGTTATCGACACGCTACGCACTCATCTGGCGGACTTTATCGAGAGTCACTCTCGCTCAAGCCAGATTGCTGGCACCTACTTGAATCGTTTAGTGCAATTCATTCGTCCGGAACATCATATCCGAAGCTACACATCTCAACCCAATCATAAGCCGCACTTTATTCCTCTCTCTGAGCGTCATGCCGCTCACCATAGAGCGACTCACTCAGTCAGAAATCTTGAAGCCAGGATCCAGAAAGACCTTGCACAGAAAGCCGATGCAGAAGAGCTCGACGTGGAGCATATTCCTGAACAACAGACAATCGGCCAGAAAGAAGCCATCAAGTACGGTTTCAAAATGATAGAGAAAACCCGATGTGTGACTTTCAGGCCGAAAT
>NZ_SMME01000418.1:0-176 GCF_009711465.1 Parendozoicomonas verongulae
TGGTTTTCCTGAGTACTCACTGGATAACGGAAACACATGGAGAGCTCAGGATTTGGATGGTGCACCGGGAGAAATTTTGATGCATACCCCTAACTTTCAGCCTGTCGTGAAAGGAGTGGCGCTGATTGGCAGTAATCAGTGGATGCCTCGGATATTCAGTAACATGAACCCTGAAA
>NZ_SMME01000418.1:186-801 GCF_009711465.1 Parendozoicomonas verongulae
CCAGTAATATGAACCCTGAAAAGATAGATGCACTGGCAAAGGCTCTTGGAATCAGTTCGGAAGACATCATCCAGTCGTTACAAAGTGGTACAGCATTACCTGCAAGTTCGACATCAGCTCTAGAGGTTGACGATATTATAAAAAACCTCTGGGAGAAGGAGCCAGACATTAACGCCTTTGTCCTGGGGTGTGAGTTGTTAAAAAGTAGGGTTAAAGAGAATATCAAAAGTTGTTCTTTGTTAGGAAACAGGCTTGCTTCCCATAGTCCACTCGCTTCGGCGCTAGATGGGTTGGTTCGTGCAGGTCAACCTGTTGATATTGTGTTACAAGAGCTTCAGGAGTTACACGAAAAAATTGTCCAGAGAGGCTTAGCCAGGCGCGACGACTGGCAATATTCCATAGTCAGTATACTCACCCAAGCCTGTGACTTCATGAGCGTTGATTCACCTCAGGTTATAGCCATTGCTCAGGTCGCTATTCAACAAAATTGGCTGGAACCAGAACATTATCCTGATACTGAGGCAGGGGAACTTCATGTCCTGTTAAAAAATCTGGACGCTGTCAATGCACTCAAACCATTGGTACAACGCCGCTTGAAAAACTGGTATGCCCATT
>NZ_SMME01000209.1:0-225 GCF_009711465.1 Parendozoicomonas verongulae
CTGCTCGTCCTGTTCCTTTTGCTCTTGCTGGTTTTGATAAACAGCCATGCGCTCCGTGGCCAGCGCCTGAGCTTTTTGTTCCTTCTCCTCGGCGTCTTTATCCGCTGCTCATCCACATACGCTTTAAAGTGTTCGTTTTGCTGGATTCTATCCTCTCGGGCAGCTTTCTCTTTTTCCCAGGCGATCTGACCGATACGCTGTTCTTCCGCATCCTTTCTGCGCTGT
>NZ_SMME01000209.1:235-366 GCF_009711465.1 Parendozoicomonas verongulae
CTTGGCCAACTTCTGAGCTTTTCGTTCCTTCTCCTCGGTGTACTTTACCTGCCGCTCGTTCACGTAAGCCTTGAAGTTTTCGTTGCGCTGCCTTCTATCCTCGCGGGCGGCTTTCTCTTTTTCCCAGGCGA
>NZ_SMME01000344.1 GCF_009711465.1 Parendozoicomonas verongulae
TTTATTAACCTGTTGTCATATGGCTGATAGACCTGCTGCCCGAGCTCAGACTGCACGGATTGGCTGCCACACCCTCACTCCACAAGTGAGGGTATCTCAGTGCTTTACCCACTTCATTGTTGCGGGGGAAGATTCGCAGTTACCAAAAACGTGTCGTAACGCGGCACTCCATTAACTATTCCACATAAGCGTTTTTCTTCCACAACCTCAAGGCCATAATCTTCTCTGAGTCGTTTTCTGGCCGGTGGGCTTGCCAGCACTTTCTGCGTGAGCGTCCCAAGAGGCGGTCTGATGCCGCACTCTCTGAGTCGCTTCACCTCATTATCTACTTTTGTCTTGATGTCATCCGGAAGGCTCTCCGCCTTCCTGTCCTCAAACACTAATTTCTGAAGAACAGTCATATCATCTGGCAGAGTAACCTGGCGCAGCTCAAGCTCGCTGTGTATCGCGCCAAGATATTCCCGCCCCTGGTCACTTTTCAAGCAGGTAGCCCTGAAGTGATTGTGCCAACACGCACTTGAGAAATGATCGGCCTGGCAGGTGAACAGCCCCGCAGACGCAGCTATAGCACGACGGACATTATCATCAAGT
>NZ_SMME01000669.1:0-1151 GCF_009711465.1 Parendozoicomonas verongulae
GTATTGCGGAAAAAGTTTTACCGGATTCAGTCAGGGGGAAAGAGGTCGCTGCCCAGCTTGCACAATTGCATTGTCGATTACGCAGTGATCTTCAGGCAAAGAATATTCCGCTTCAACCTGTCAGCCAGCATTTGCAGACACTCGCGGGGGCATTGTCAGAAGAGGATCTGAAGGTCGACAGAATTCCGGAGTTATTCGCCCGTCACTACAGGCTTTATCTTCTGGCTGCCGGGACGACTGCCCAGGTACTGTCGGCAGTCACACTCAGGGTAACAAGGCAGAATTCCTGTGATAAGGCGCTTTGCCAATGGTTGAACCAGACTGTGCGCTCCCTCCCGTGTCCGTGGCTGGTGAAACGTGGGAAAACCACATTTATAAACCCTAATACCTATGAAGTGACGGTGAAGGAACACCTGAATAACGATGAGGCCAAAGCCGAGATTATCAAGCAACTGGCTGAAACACGGTGGAGTGACTCAGGGATGCCAAAAGAACTGTCAAAATCCACCGGCCCCCTTGAGAGTGCTTTATATCGCCTCTGGCAACAGTGCTGGTTTACACGCTGCTACGGCGACACAGGTGTTCGTGCAGAACAGGTTTTTCCTCTGAACACGGTTCAGACCATGACTCTGGCGATGAAAACCAATCAGCCTTATCTGGCGGAAGCAGCGAGAGTGATGGAGGCTATGGACTTTGAAACCGGGATCAACTGGCCTGCCTGCTGGCAGGAACTCCTGGATGTTTTAAAGCAGCCTGTTGCCAGCTATTGTCAGAAGGCGCCGAAGGTCAGTACTCAGCTAACAGATGCTATGGATACACAGGCTCAGTTGCCACAGTCTGTCAAAAAAAAACAGCACAGCAGGACAAACTATGAGCAGCTTCCTACGCAACATCTCAGTTTAAAAAAAGTTTTTCAGACTCCCGCCCATGATCCACGGATGACCCGCATTTACGTATATGATATTGCTGTAACTACCGACGGTGGTCTGAGAATCATACGATTGGGAAATGGTGAGCATGGTGGTCTGGAAGCTGTGTTACCGGGAACCTTGTCAGCCAGTGATCCTATACCTTTAGCCAGGAATCATTATTATGCTCAAACCTCCCTGACATTGGAGGGGAAACAGTGGCTCTTTTTACCCAGTATGACC
>NZ_SMME01000669.1:1374-1837 GCF_009711465.1 Parendozoicomonas verongulae
GGCACCGAGCCTGAAAAAGCATGCAGAGTTATGAAGGATCGCTATAGTGGGTTGCAATGGTGCTTATTCCAGAGACCGAGCCCGGCGAAGAGGTCACTGTCCACTATATAGTGGAAACCAGAGACAAAACTGACAACACGGAGGAAACAGCAGACGTACAGGTTTCTGAACGAGCTGATGCGACTTGCTCGAAATTCATGAGACAGGAGATAGACAGACTGTTTGCCCCGGAATTACTGTCAGCCCTTCCCGAGGATCAAAAAAAAGAGCTGTTGGCGATAAAGGATACCCGTGATCAGAGACAACGTGTCAGACATATCACGATTTATTGTCGGCACTTCAGAGGAGCATCGGCGACCAGGAAAAAAAACCTTTTATTTTTCCTGCTAAAAGAAAGGCAGGGAGCTTGCTGTCATCGTACCCTGGTATTTACCGCTCTGTGCCGCTATTTCAATATTCCGGC
>NZ_SMME01000669.1:1847-2410 GCF_009711465.1 Parendozoicomonas verongulae
GAGGAAGTGAATTATCGATAGATACCCCCAACGTTCAGTCTGTCGATACCGGTCCGGAGCAGACTGGCCGCAATCAGTGGTTGTCTTACTTATCCAGTCGCATGAATCCTGAAAAGATAGCTGAACTGGAAAAGACTCTTGGGGTCAGTCAGAGTACGTTTACCGGATCGGTACAAAGTGGTACAGCATTACCGGCAAGTTCGACATCCGCTCCAAAAGTCGACGACATTGTACAAAAACTCTGGAAACAGAGGGCAGACAGTAACGCCTTTGCCTTGGGGTGTGAGTTATTAAAAAGTGAGGATAAACCGGATCTCAAGCAGCGTTCCCTCTTAGGCCACTGGTTCTCTTCCAGTAGTCCACTCGCTTTGGCGGCAGGTGATTTTGTTCGTTCGGGTCAACCTGTTGATATTGTGTTGCAAGGGCTTCAGGGCTTACACGAAAAAATGGTCCAGAGCGGCCTGGTCTGGCGAGTTGACTGGCAATATTCCATACTCAGGATACTCACCCGGACCTGTGAATGCTTGGGAGTTCATTCACCTCAGGTTATAGCCATTGCTCAG
>NZ_SMME01000669.1:2655-3498 GCF_009711465.1 Parendozoicomonas verongulae
AAAAATTGGCTTGAACCGGTCAATTGCCCTGATAGTGAGGCAGGAACACTTCATGCTCTGTTGAAAAAGCTGGACGCTGTCAATGAACTCAAACCATTGGTAGAACGTCTCTTGAAAAACTGGTATGTCCATTTTTTGGGTAAGAAAAGAGGCACGAACGGCGACATCAGGAGAATATTGAGCGTTGCTTCACCTTTAGCCCCGCCAATGTACAGTGGACATTCACCCACACTGGAGAGCAACCTGAAAATAGATAATCTGACCCCCTCCTGGACAGAGGAACCGGAAGGTGTTCCAGATATAGGCAGGTTGCTCACCGGTCTCCCTGCTTTTTCTGTATTCAAAATCAGAGCCAGTAAGCATCGTCCTGTCATTCTGGCTGGAGCCCCTCAGTGGGGTGATACAAGTTTAATGAAGAAAGCTCATGAACTTAGTGAGCAGCATTGCCAACATTGCCCTGATAAAGAGACATTGCGTAAACGATTATCCGTTATGTCTCATCAATATTCTGAGCTTATCAAAGAAGCTTTCGTAGATTATTTGTATCAGATAGCTCATGTTAACGGAGAAGGGATAACTGCCTGTTGGTTTGATGCTCGGGCCGGATCTGTGATGCATCAAACAGGGTACCATATTCCTCAATCAGCAGCTGAGTTGAATGCGCTTATGACGGAGGTAATAAATCATTTTCAGTGGGACGGCGCCTACGAGCATTACCTCAGAACAGTTCTCCGATCCCATGGCGCTCTGGTTCTTGATAAGAACGATTTGACGGTTATCGCTCAGGAATTTATCAATAGATTGAAACTGGATACTAGGGTCTGTTGAGGTTTTATGATCGAG
>NZ_SMME01000335.1 GCF_009711465.1 Parendozoicomonas verongulae
AACTACCGGTCCGCGCTAACTTGCTGAGCAAATGATTCCGCAAAATCAAATGGCTCAAATTTGGTGGGTGATGACGGGATCGAACCGCCGACCCTCTGCTTGTAAGGCAGATGCTCTCCCAGCTGAGCTAATCACCCAAAATTTCGAACTGAATATGGCGGACCGGACGGGACTCGAACCCGCGACCTCCGGCGTGACAGGCCGGCATTCTAACCAACTGAACTACCGGTCCGCGCTAACTTGCTGAGCAGATGATTCTACAGAATCAAATAACTCGAATTTGGTGGGTGATGACGGGATCGAACCGCCGACCCTCTGCTTGTAAGGCAGATGCTCTCCCAGCTGAGCTAATCACCCAAAATTTCGAACTGAATATGGCGGACCGGACGGGACTCGAACCCGCGACCTCCGGCGTGACAGGCCGGCATTCTAACCAACTGAACTACCGGTCCACGCAATATATCAAATCGAAATACTTAACTTTTTGTTTAAATTGAAGCCTGTCAGATCAATCTAAACTCCCCTCATTGGGGTAAATAAGTGGCGGACCGGACGGGACTCGAACCCGCGA
>NZ_SMME01000630.1:0-183 GCF_009711465.1 Parendozoicomonas verongulae
GAGCCACAAAAAAAATCCATTAACAACCTGTAAAGTCTGTCTGGAAGGCTTTCGCTGGCAGGATAATATGCATTCGACCACCTGTCATCACCTTTTCCACAGTAAATGCCTGCTGGGCGCTTTAAAAGGAGCTCGGCATTGCCCAGTATGCCTACAGCCGCAACCTGTATACAAACCAATGCG
>NZ_SMME01000630.1:193-2332 GCF_009711465.1 Parendozoicomonas verongulae
TCGCTGTTGGATTTTTATCTATCAAAAAAGGAAATGGAGGATGAACAGGCTCGACACACTCCATGCAAAGTGCCCTCATCAAACAAGCACATCCGCACAGGAGGGCGCAGTCTCTTTGTCTGTAGGCGAGACGGATGCGACAGAGCGTTTGCCAGTGCCTACAATCGTCACAGACATGACCACATAGCCCACCCCCACCGATGAGCGCTCAGCCAACCATATAGGACCCCATTAGCTGGACAGCTCGCTAAGTTAAGTTTTCTGGCTGCACTGACACAGTTTTTATAAGTACCCGGTAACCACAACGCTCAATATCAAAATAGTCATCAACTGCCCAATCGTTGTTTCAACTCTTCGAGGCTCATAGCAGCCACTGTCTGGTATGTTTTGGCAAACAAATATCAGACAGTAGCCATGCCTGACTCTAGAGGCGAAAAATTACATATCAGTCAACCAAAATAGTCTACCTTTCCTCCCTCCTTCTCCGCATTTCCCTATGGACAAAGAGTGTATTGATGAGTCTTGGAAAATATACAATTCGTTCACTAACCATCCTTTACACTCTGCTATGTCTATGTTGTGCCGTCTCCTTGAATGCTTTTGCAGGAGTAGATAATAAAAGGGCAGAAAACATCAGGCCTGCTACTTCCCTTGAAAATACAGCTTCAAGATCCCAGGCAGTTGGCCTTGGACAAGTTGGGCCTGGTTCTGGCCAGGCAAAAAGAAGAGTGAAGCCAGACAGTGATAATCCTGAAACTGTGAAACTTACAGAACAGTTATCACTGGAAGAACGCCTGGCCACCATCGGTATGGACGATTACGTGATAACTGAAGTTCCCAGAGATAACCACTGCTGGAAACATGTATTGCGCCTCCAGGCTAGCGATTTTTTTGGTTACTCCAAAGGGATAAAGGAGTTATTGCTTAATTATCTGAATGGCTTGACGGGGAAGCAATTCGATATTTTCACGGAGAAACAAAAATCAACTCTGAATCAGGAGCTGCTATCGGATGAACTGCCATCCTTTGATCTTTTGGGGCCATTTTTAGCAACATTGATAAACCGCCCAGTCATAATTGTCCACCTGGAATCATGGAAGAAAGATCTCATTTCTGATCAGGTATTTCATACCTACCGTCCGAAGTCTATAAGTGCTGAAATCACCCCAGCAAAACCAGATGATTCTGTTACGAAGAACGCTATTTGGTTCGGTTGGATTATGAGTGAAAATCACTATCTTTCTTTGAGTCACAAAAAAAATCCATTAACAGCCTGCACAATCTGTCTTGAAGGCTTTCACTGGCAGGAAAAAATACATTCGACTCCCTGTCATCACCTTTTTCACAGTAGTTGCCTCCTGAGTGCTTTAAAAGAGGCTCAGCATTGCCCAGTATGCCGACAGCAGCTACCTGTATACAAATCAATGCGATGCCCAGATGGATGTTCGCTGTTAGATTTCTATCTATCAAAAGAGGAAATGGAGCATGAGCAGGCTCGACACACTCCATGCCCAGAGGGCAGGTCCTTTGCCTGTCTCATCAATCTCATCGAATTCTGGAATACCAACATCTACACAAGTGACTGGCCCTATGTGTGTAATCAGGACGGGTGCCAAAGGTCGTTCATCCAGCCCGCTGCATTCATCGCCCACAGGCGCGCCCACCAAGTCACAGAGGGAAGCCCCTATGCGTGTGATGAGGACGGGTACCAAAGGTTTTTCCTCCATCTCAATGCACTCATCGCCGACAAGCGCGCACATTTGAACTCTCGATGAATATACGCCCACAGTAGATGTAAGAATTTTTCGTCCTATACAACTGATAGGAATAATGAGTTTAACAAAGCATGTGTAGCGATCACCTCTCGTGTTTGTTAAACCGCAGTGGTGTTTACAAATCAATTCCTTCCGATTTGTAATCATTTTTCCAGATCAGGCAGAACACCCAGATAAAGTCTTCGGGGGCATAACAGTCACTGCCTGGTATGTTTTGGCAAACAAATATCAGACAGTAGCCATGCCTGACTCTAGAGACAAAAAGTTACATATCGGGCAATCAAAAATGGTCTGTCTTCCTTCCCCCTCCACATTCCCCTATGGACAAAGAGAATATTGATGAGTCTTGGTAAATATACAATTC
>NZ_SMME01000378.1 GCF_009711465.1 Parendozoicomonas verongulae
CAGGATGTTGTTTTATGGGGATGAATATGTATCGTCTCTGCAGGGTATATGGCAATGCTTCCTGTCGATATAACATCTAATGGCTGTAACCGAATAATGTTAAGAGATCTACTCTTGCCTGCTGATGCATAGGTGGCAGACGAAGACAGGCCGATCACTATGCAAAGAGTGGTGACAACAAAATTCAGTCTGAAGGCCATTCCATCCCTTCCCACAAAAAGAACAAAGAAGATAACAACATAGCTTGCGCCCTCTTGTGATGTTGGCATTTACGGCGCGGGTCACTTATCTTCCCTATTGTGCAAGGCGTGTTTGTGCTTGGTGAGATGACCAGATTCGACAAAACGCTTGTTGCACCCTTCAAAGTCACAGACGAAAGGCCTGCTCCCTGTGTGAATACGCTTGTGGTTGTTGAGATTGCTGGATGTGTTGAAAGACTTGTTGCACCCGTCCAGGTCACAGATATAAGGCCTCTCCCCTGTGTGGATACGTTTGTGCCTGGAGAGATGACTGGATGTGATGAAAGACTTGCTGCACCCATCAAAGTCACAGACAAAGTGAAAGACTGGTTGCATCCGTCCTGGTCACAGACAAAGGACCTGTTCCCTGTGTGAGTGTGCTTGTGGTCTTTGAGATGGCTGGATCCGGTGAAAGACTTATTGCACCCTTCAAAGTCACAGACAAAAGGC
>NZ_SMME01000633.1 GCF_009711465.1 Parendozoicomonas verongulae
CCAGAGGTTCTACGCTCTGGCGGTGAACGAGTGAACCGCCATGTCGGCGGCTAAGAAGAACACTTGATGTGTACGGCATTGATAGTGTAAGTGAACCGCCATGTCGGCGGCTAAGAAGTTTGCAACGTTATCCCTTGTGTCTGACGAATAGTGAACCGCCATGTCGGCGGCTAAGAAGCGGATGCTCTCGGGACTGGCGTACAGTCAAATGTGAACCGCTATGTCGGCGGCTAAGAAGATAGGGCACAGATCGGACGTGCCCTCTTTTTTGTGAACCGCTATGTCGGCAGCTAAGAAGGGTGAAAATTGATCACCTATTTCAGTTTCGATATGAACCGCCACCTTGGCGGCTGAAAAGTGAAGGTAGGTATTGATACGGATGCGTCAGAATGCACTGTGAGACGGCTATCGCTTACTCCTTACTTAAATTTCTTCTTTCCCTTTCGGGTGTTCGGCAAGCCACTGCTTGTCTTCAGAGCTGAGATCGACCGGAAAACCAGCCAATTGTTTTCGTAAGCTAGTTTGTACTTTGGTACTATTCCTCTTCCTCAGGGTTAAATGAGCGTCTACGATCAAGCATTCAAGATCGTCACCAGGCTTTATATCCAGCTCCTTACATAACCAAACAGGAAGTGTTACTCGCATATCCTGACCTACCTTCATCACAATTCCCCTTATTTCACTAAGAAAAAGATAGACAGTCGCTATATTGCTGAGTTCCTTTCATATGCTTCACTTAAAACCGCATCAAACAAATTCACCAGCCTCAATTGTTCAACTCTATTCACAGATACCCGACCCAGTTCCGGGTTCCCAACAACAATAGCCATTGACTGGGCACGGGAGATGGCGACATTTATACGATGACGGTCGAATAAGAAATCCAGCCCCCGGAGTGTTTCGCTGGCATCGCTGGCACACATACTCAAAAATACTACTGGTGCTTCCTGCCCTTGAAACTTATCGACACTTCCAACTCTAGCCTGCTTACCTAAGGCCATCTTCAGCTTATTGACCTGAAGGTTATAAGGAGCAACAAACAGGATATCATCCCAACCGATCTTTCTGCCCGAATCACTTTTATTGAAATGAAAGACACGCCCGATAAGACTTTGGGCAAGCTCCCTGATTACAGCCACCTCCTCATCAGAGCCTTGTGTATTACCCTCATGCTCAACTGGAACATAGATAATACCAGCATCCTTTTGAAGGATGCCGTCTTCTCCTTCAGGCACATCAATCACCCGCCCGGCATTATCAGGGTGAGATTCCAGTTTTCCTTCATAAATCTGCTCACTGATGAACCGGTTCACCGCCGGATGCATCCTCCAGGTTATATCAAGAAAAACGCCCATATCTGCAGGAATCGTCGGTGTATCACGCATCAGATAATCAAGAATTGACAACCCACTATCACCGGGATGACTAGCCTGTGAGGGCTGTCCCAACTGCATTTGGTCGCCCATAATCACAAGGTTACGTGCGGATCGTGCAACAGCGATAAAGTTGGCGACAGATACCTGCCCAGCCTCATCAACAAATAAATAATCGAGCTGACTTTCCATGTCTGTCCGTGAAAAGCCCCACGCTGTTGTGCCTATCACACAACCGGGTGAAACATAGTCAGACAGCTGAGCATTCTTTGTAATACTTACGCCAAGTTCCTTAAGCGTCGGCTCGGTTTCTTTCGTGCAACAAAATTTTGCCGCAACACTCTGTTGCTGGCAGTATTTAGCCGTACTGATCAGCAAGTGATTTATTGCTTTATGGCTGTTACTGACAATGCCGATTTTTTTACCGGTTTTCAGCAACTCCGCAATAGCCCGCGTAGCGGTGTAGGTTTTGCCAGCTCCTGGTGGCCCCTGAATAGGCAGGCAACTGCTGTCAAGGTTACGGATAGCCTGGGTTATTTGATCCTGTTTATCTGCGATCCGGCCTGTATCAACGATAGCTGTTCCCGGAGACAATCCATTTATTCTTGGTCTTGAGCGCTGAAGAAAGTCCAGAATAGCGCTTGCCCCCTCAACCAAACCACCACAATCAAATTCTCTAACAGTTCGCTCAATAGCCTTCTCAATAACACTAGCTGGAACAAACTCATCAGGAACCAATGAAACAAATGCCGGTGGTTCTTCAGCAGCCTGTATAACTATCACTCCGCTGCCAAGATCACTGAATTCTTTCACAAGTTTTACTTGTGTATGCCTCTCCAGCTCCTCACTGCCACCCAGAAGGAAAAACTTTTCATGGACATCCTTATACTCCTGCGACTCAAAACGATACTCATAAGAGAATTGTCGAGCTCTTGCGGTCGCTTTAAATGCTTCCTTCTCTGTGCGCTGGCAGCAAATCCCGAGGGTTTGATTTCC
>NZ_SMME01000250.1 GCF_009711465.1 Parendozoicomonas verongulae
TTCTCTCTTCCCGTTTTTCTGCCAGAACATCAACAACTGTTTCAGCGCCCTAAAAGCACTCGCTCTGCTGCCGTCCAGCAGGGCAAGCATCAGGTTACCAAACAAGTGGGTTCCTGACATAGCAACCTTCCGTGTTGATATCCCGGCATCCATGCCAGCTTCGGCAAAGTGAGCCAAAGATCGCTTGAGAATGGCCACTACAAAAACTCCTGCAATGATGCAACAAAATGGTCTATACAGTAACGGCTTTTTATTTCAGCACAAAGAGGTTTCCTAATGCAGGCAGAGAACCTTTCCAACCCAGCACCACTGGGTTTAATGGGTTTTGGAATGATACTGGCCATTGGGCTGTGTTATGGCGGTGCTGCACGGCCGTCGTGCCATGGGTGATATTGTTTCGCTCATTCTGAACCTGAGTA
>NZ_SMME01000566.1:0-346 GCF_009711465.1 Parendozoicomonas verongulae
CGAGTTAACACTGGGCAGACATCTCCAGATGATGGGGGGCCTGGACAATCTGAAAGCGGCCCTGGACATCTTTACCCAGCTACGTACCCGGGCGGCAGGTGGGGTAGCGAACACCCCCTGTGATGACAAGGAAATCGAACTGGCACTGGGAAGACTTCTTCAGGACATGGGGGGCACGGACAACCTGAGAGCGGCCCTGGACATCTTTACCCGGTTACGTACTCGGGCGGTCGGGGGGAAGATGAACAACCCCTGTGAGGATAAAGAGATCGAATTGGCTCTGGGCAGACTACTCCAGATCATGGGGGGGCCAAACAATCTGAAAACAGCTCTGGACATCTTTACC
>NZ_SMME01000566.1:371-512 GCF_009711465.1 Parendozoicomonas verongulae
CGGAAAATCTGAAAACGGCTCTGGATATCTTTACCCGACTGCGCACCCGGGCGGCAGGGGGGCAGGCGAACACCCTCTGTGATGACAAGGAGATCGAACTGGGCCTGGCATCTGTTTTCATTGATATGGGAGCATGGGGGC
>NZ_SMME01000566.1:750-1478 GCF_009711465.1 Parendozoicomonas verongulae
ACTCAATTGGGCTGCTCTTGCAGTGGAGAGCAGTGGAGGCACAAATGCATCCTGTCTCAGCCAGCTGGCTCATTGCTACCGTCTTTTATCTGTCTGGCCGCAACTTAAGCTGCAAGCATTAGGTATCGAAGAGGAAAAGGAGAACGAGTTCAGCCAGAGATCGGTATCACTCTTTGATCTGGCCAACGACCTTGAACCCCATCGACAAGAACTGAAGAAAGATGAACCCTGGAGGCTAAGGGAGCGACAGCTATTAGCTCATATGGCTGCGTGATCTTCAAGCAGCTCTGTTTGTAATGCTGACTCATTTTGAACCTTTGTTTTGTCACCCCTATCCATACAAAAATATTGGTTTAATGAACACCTCCTGACACCACTGTTATAAAGGTTTATTCAGAGTATGAACATACCGCCACAACATGGGAAAGGCCGCCATGAGCAGCAGGCATCTCCTCGCAGGCAAAGCGGCTCAAGCAGGTATACGCCTTATATCCCCAGTACACATGGTTCTCGATATTCAGAGCGTACAGATCGCTCTGAGCACCAGCCACTGTCCCAACGTAGTTTCCAGTCCTTCCCGGCTCACTCTCGTGTGCGGAGATATCACGATATAGATAATGCTTTTAATCTTCTGAAAATGAACCCCCAAAGAGCATTAGATGAGATTGAGACCCTCTTAAAAAAATACATGGGAGACCCGCATCAATATGCTCGTGTTGTGCAATTAA
>NZ_SMME01000398.1 GCF_009711465.1 Parendozoicomonas verongulae
GATGCTTGTCAGCCGAAACGGCTCGCACTTTGCGGGAGCGAGCCACACCATCCACCAGCGTCTTGCCCATGACATGGGTGTAACCGGAGTAGTCTCCCGCTTGCGGAATCAACACCGGCACCGAACCGCCAGTGGTGTTCCAGATGGCGGTATCTATGCCGGAGTAGCTCGATGCCTGTGTGTCGTTGGCTGACACATCCACCTTCGAGTTTTTAGCCCCGGTGCACCAATACGTCCGCCGTCCACTATCCAGATTCTCGTTAACGATCACACCAACCATATCGTTCACGTTAATCAGGAAGGTGCTCCAGTTGTAGACCTCATCCGTGAACTCCAGCCGCACATTCTCTATCAGTGTGTCGTACTGTGAAGAGCTGCCATCGGACTGGGCAAAGTAACGGATCTTACGGCTGCTCATGTTGTAGCCCATGATCAGGTGGATGTTTTTGATATAGCCCCACCAGCGATTACAGAGATAGTTTTGCTCATGCACAGCGTTGCTGATCACATGCCCTTTGCCGTCTATTTTGGCCCGCACCTGATAGTTACCACCGATGAGCATCCCGCCCATATCGATGTCCTTGACCACTTCATAGTAAGTGCCCGGTGTATTCTGATCCTTGAAGGCATCCCGAAACTGCTCGGGAGTCTCAATCAGGTAAGGCACCTCTGCGGTTCCACTTCCGGTATAAGTTGCCACTAGTCTGCATCCCCTCTGACTTGTAATGTGAACTG
>NZ_SMME01000022.1 GCF_009711465.1 Parendozoicomonas verongulae
AAGGATATCGAGCTGACACTGGGCAGACATTTTTGGATCATGGGGGGCGCAGACAACCAGAGAAAGTCTCTCGAAATCTATACCCGGCTGCGCACCCGGGCAACCGGAGGGCAGGCGAACATTCTCAGTGATGACAAGGATATCGAACTGGGTCTCGCATCTATTTTCGTTGAGACAGAAGAGTGGGAGAAGTTTGATGAGCTGCAACT
>NZ_SMME01000215.1:0-183 GCF_009711465.1 Parendozoicomonas verongulae
ACATCCGGCAATCTCACCAAACACAAGCGCGTCCACACAGGGGATAAGCTCTTTGTCTGTAACCAGGATGGGTGCTACAAGTCTTTCAACCAATCCAGTCATCTCGCCAGACACAAGCGCACCAAACACAATCAATAGTATCACTGGCAGGACAAATTCAGTGCCGTAAACACCAACATCACA
>NZ_SMME01000215.1:193-370 GCF_009711465.1 Parendozoicomonas verongulae
TATCGGCCACCTATACATCAGAAGACAAGAGCAGGTCTCTTCACCTTATTCAGTTGCAGCCAGTCGATGTTATATCGACAGGCAACATTGCCATACACCCTGCGGGCAGCACACATATCCATCCCGGTGATACCACATCTTACACCCTCAACAGATCTGCCGGGCACCACCTTGTGC
>NZ_SMME01000228.1 GCF_009711465.1 Parendozoicomonas verongulae
TCCATGTTGTAGCACCCGTTTCAACGGCCAAATGTTGTACAGCCGTTTGTCCCGTAGGTGTTGATCTGGTTTCAGGCTGAATCTCACTCACTTCAGTAAGAGTGTCATTTGTTTCAGCAAGAGAGCCATCTGTATTAAGTGCACACTCCTGTGCACTGGTGCAAAGAAAACGCTGAAATACCTCTTCCGGCAACAAATCTGATATCTCTGAAAGTAGAGCGTCATTCTGCTCCAGATCTGAAAGCTCTGAGTCTGCGAATAGAATGTCCAGAAGGGGAGGTGAAGAAGGAGCAGGAGTACATAAAATATCAGGGGTTCCATTGTTACTGGAAATGGGGTGAATGTTAGATGGATCCTCAATCCATGTTGTAGCACCCGTTTCAACGGC
>NZ_SMME01000294.1:0-84 GCF_009711465.1 Parendozoicomonas verongulae
CAGGCCTTTTGTCTGTGACCAGAACGGGTGTAACAAGGCTTTCATTCAGTCCGCTCATCTCACCACCCACAAACGCACCCACAC
>NZ_SMME01000294.1:339-508 GCF_009711465.1 Parendozoicomonas verongulae
AAAACCTTTATCACATCCGGCCATCTCGCCAAGCACAAGTGCACTCATCGCAATGTGAGAGGAGAGTGACCCGGTCTGCACCGTAAACACCAACTTCACAAGGCTTCGTTGCTATCTTCTTTGTTCTTTTTATGAGAACGATAGGAATGGTCTTCAGGCTGAACTTTGT
>NZ_SMME01000626.1:0-258 GCF_009711465.1 Parendozoicomonas verongulae
ATTTCGGGCGGAGGGCAGTCTCTACTGCCCCTGAAGTTATTTCCCTACATAGCGTGCAATCAAGCCTTTCTTTTCCGCTCTGTTGATGCGATCACGCACAGTGCCCGGGCTTTCCAAATCCAGCTCATCCACTAACCGGAAGATTTTCTAAATAAGGATATCGCTCATGCGGGCAAAGCGTGCGGTCAGGGTTTCAAACTTTTCCTCGTCTTCAAGGATTAGCTGACGCACATCCAGCGGCTGACACCGCTCCAAAGA
>NZ_SMME01000626.1:268-2247 GCF_009711465.1 Parendozoicomonas verongulae
TGCAAGCCTGCAGCCGCTTTGTTCATCTGTTGAATAGCTGAGGGAAGTAATGCATTTTTGCATTCAGGCATTACAGTTCTCCGGCGAAGATTTTTTGGCTAAAGGAGTTGAATAATGTATTGCTTGAATCCAGCATGAGCCCATAGACACGGCAGATTTTAAGTCGGCTGTGCTTATTGTATTAATCCAGCCCCAGACCATTACTTTCGCATAGTCTGGGTACTTATGGGAGATCAGCTCTTTAGCCTAGCACCTCCCTAATCCTGGACACATAGTAGAGTGGCAGTACCTTTGCTGTGGGATCATCCAGTGAACCGGCTGAACCAATCAGTTTCAGGGTGGCTGTGGGGCTATACCTTTGCACATAGGTTTTTAGTGATTTTGCCCGCGTTCGCTTTCCGCTTTTTACCTCTACCGGAATAATATCGCCTGTATCTGTTTTATAAAGAAATTCAATCTCACTGCGTGCATATTCCCATGAGTAGGTCGGGCTGCTAAAACGGTTAATCAGTTCATTTTGCACAAAGTTTTCTGCTACATAGCCTTTGTAGTGGTATTTTTGCTCACGGTGTTCTTTGTAACTGATCCCCAGCATATGCCCTAATAAACCCACATCAAAAAGAAACAGCTTGAAAATATTGTCTTTAGCAAGAGGCTTAAGCGGAGATGTCGGATGACAATCGACCGGGTGGCATTTAGAAATGAGGCGACACTTCTCCAGCCAGTTTATAGGGCCAGCAAGCTCCTTATAGCGGTTTTTCTTCTCAATCACGTCTTTAAATTTAAAGCGTTGCACTGAGTCATCAATATTTTTTGAGAGTTGCACCGGAACATTTTCAAAAACCGCCTGAATATGCTGCGCAGGTACCTTATCGGAATACTTGCCAAAGTCCCGTTCATAACCGGCCAGAAGTGCCGAATGTATCTCTTGAATCCGCTGGATTCTTTCCGTAATACCGAGGTCACCCTCTGTTTCAAACCATGCCTTTACAGCTTCAGGCATGCCGCCAACAAAGTAGTAATCTATCAGTCGGCTAAACAGTTTCTCATGGGCGACTTTACCCATATTCATCTGATCAAAAGCCTTGGTAAGGGGAGCCTGATTTGATGCCCAGATAAACTCTTCAAACGTGAATGGATACAGTTCCAGCATCTCGACTTTGCCAACTGGAAATGATCCCAGCAGACCAATATTGGAGCCAGAGGCACAAATGTACATTTCTGGGCATTGCTCAGCAAAAAACTTGAGAGAGTTGATAGCTGGCTGACACTCACCAATCTCATCGAAGATGATCAACGACTGGTGCCTGTTTATGCTGATATTCAGCTCGAGTTCAATGTTGGTAAGAATATCCTCTGGGCTGAGGGAGTCTGCAAACAGGTTCGCAAGCCCCGGCTGTTCGAGAAAGTCGAGCCGTATAACCTGGTTGAAGTGGCCACCAAACAGCTTCTCCAGCAAAAAAGACTTACCCGTTTGCCGGGCTCCATCTAGCAGAACAGGCTTTCTGGTGGACTGCTCCTTCCAAGCCAGCAATTTTTGTAGAAGGAGTCTTTTCATTTAAAGCTCTGGGTGTATAACATCATAAAAAAAGAGTATGACAAAACACTAAAATGCGCAATAAAATGAGAAAAAATACACTTATATTCGCATAAAAATGTAAAAAACATCTTTAAAATGCGCCATAAAATGTTAACCATAGCAAGTAAGATGCGACACTTTTTAGGGAACGCTCAGGTTATACACTATCGACTGCACTATTGGCAGATATCAGGCCGCAAACTGCCCCATATCCGGGAGCACACCTGTGATCCCTGCACCAGAACCAGTTTGGCCAGTTCATCCAGCTCTCGCTGCTGCACCGGTTGGCCATTGCGGATTTTTACCAATGCCGGTCTCGTGCTTGGCAACATCCTCTTGGACGTACATGCTCCAGCTCGGCGAAGTTGGTGCTCTAGGGCCTGTTGAGGTTTTACATCGG
>NZ_SMME01000067.1 GCF_009711465.1 Parendozoicomonas verongulae
TAAAGTTGCTGGAAGAGTGGTAAAGCTTCCGTTAAATGGCCCCTTGCCTGGAAAGCTCTACCTTTTGCCATCATCACTCCTTTATTACTTTGCAACTCCCCGGAAAGAGAATCGACATAGTCAATACACCCATCAAAATTACCAAGAAGAAACAAGGATCTGGCTTTTAATTGCACAACACGACTATATGGCCTCGAACCTTCCACGTATTTTTTTAATAGCGTCTCGGCCTCAT
>NZ_SMME01000204.1 GCF_009711465.1 Parendozoicomonas verongulae
AATAGCGTCTCGGCCTCATCTAATGCTCTTTTGGGATTGGGTTTCAGAAGATTGAAGGCATTATCTATGTCGAGATATGCCTGTACACGAGAGTGAGCTGGGGAGCGCTGGAGGCTGCGTTGTGAAAGGTGGCAGCGTTCAGAGTGACCTGTAGGCTCTGAATATCGAGAACCACAAGTACGGAAGGTATAAGGCGTATACCTACTTGGATATCTTTGTTTGTGAGGAGGAGGTGCCTGCCGGTCATGCCAGCTTCTCCCATAATGTGGTGGGGGTATGTTCATACTCCGAGTAAACCTTAATAACAGTTATGTCTGGGAATGTTCGTTAAACCAATTTTTTTGTATGGGATAGCGACAAC
>NZ_SMME01000869.1:0-5996 GCF_009711465.1 Parendozoicomonas verongulae
GCTTCAGGTTAGGGGGGCTGAATAGTTACAACGAACATATTGATGGCCTGATCTCGCACGACCTTGTTTCTATTCTCAAAGATGTCCTGGGCCAGCAGCCTGATCCCAAGCCTGGTTGGTGGGGAGATATGACTAAAGCTCCCAAGAGTGGAAATAGAAAGAAAAAACATCTTCAAGATCGAAGCACTAAGCACAAATAACGACACACAAAACCCTTAAACTGTCGCCAATAACCTGAGACTCTGGCACTTACCGAAGAAGGCATACGAAGCCCGGTGCACGGGCTCTGCAGGCGACAGTAAACGGATGACCAGACCACAACCCCTTCCCAGAATTCAGCTGGGAGACAGTGATAACCAGCATCGGTACCGGGTGCTCAGTGAATCAGCTGTAACTCTTACCGAGCGCAGCACAAAAAGCTGGGTCACGCTGACCCGTACCGATTCCTTCTGGCACCCCGAATACGGCCGTTTTCAGATCACCCACCAAACCCTCTCCGAGCTGATCCGCAACTTTAAAGCCCGCACCTACGGAACTGTCTAAAAATATCTGCAGACGTCGGTGGGAAGGCGGAATCGAAGCGGATGAGGCCAGGGAGTTGTTTAACCAGGCCGAACATCTTGAAGGCACTGAAAGCATCGAATCTGTTTCTGGCTTTATGCAGGACATTTTTGGAGATCAGTGGTGGTACAGCATTCCCGAAAAGCCTAACTCCCGTTACCAGTATCTGTGTCGTGTGATTCTGACTGTGCAGGCTGGGCTGAAGACGATGATTGAAGGGCGGGAGACGGTGGCATGAGTGAGAAGAATAAACAGTACTGTTGTCGATTTGAAAAGAAAGATGGCTGGTTCACTCCCGTGTGGATAAGCGGTTTTGGGTTAACCCTCAGTGAAGCCAAAGCCTGGGCTAAAAAAGAGTGCCAGAAAAACCCTGATTACCTGCAAGTCAATGACGTTTACGAGGTGGAAGAGTGAGCAATAACAAGAAACTGTCCCCTGAAATGCAGAAGGCATTCAACCGCCTGCAGGAGCATGGCCGCCTGATTAAGTACTCCGGTGGGTTCTGGTCAGCTCCCGGTGTGGCTTGCCGGAAATCCCACTTGGGAACAGGATTGCGGATTCCTGCCTGGCATTACGGCACCCGGACTATTCAGGGGTTGATTCGCCGGGATCTGGCCCGGGTGGTGCGTGAGCGGAAGTGGGAAGGGAAGGTTTATCCGGTTGGAGATGCACTACAAATAAATTCACAAAAAAGGGGTAGCCGTATAGCTGCCCCCTCTTTTTATATCTTCTTAACAAAATCACCAGCATGAGGGTAATCAAAGGGAACGTTTATATCTGGATCTTTTTCAATAATTTCCTCAGTTCCCACAAATAGCTGCGAACTTAAACGTGCGGCAATGTTTATAGGGTTAGCATCTGGACGACGCACCCTGCTCCCTCCATTTCGAACCATGTCAGATTTGATAGTAGCCATTCGTTCTTGAGCATTAACTACTTTCCCTGTGCCTTTTACGATTTCTAAAAAACCGAGACTTTCACCTGAATCAGGGTCAAATAATTCATCTTCAAGACAGTAAACAAGTACCCTGCTATCCTCTTTTATCCCGTCATCCCAGCCTTTGTTTATGACGACGGTATGAGAATCAATAACTTTTACAACCTTTGCATACGGCTGTTTTTTTTCGTTTCCCATCTCATGCACCTCCCAAATACGATCTTGGTACTGAAGGTTTCACCAAAAGCTCGCTAAGTGCGCTCTTTGACTTACCAACCAATTCACTCACTTTATCTTCATGCCCAGCCAGCTGGTAATAGGCAACCTGAATACGCTTATCACCTTGAACATTTATTACCTGCCCGTACCCTGTAAACATCTCAAAACCTTCTTCACGAACGAACACTGATACAACAAAGTCATGTGAAAAAATGTCTGATGGAGCCAACAGGAGAATAGCTTTTGCGTCAGCATAGGCTGCAGTAGCACTAATCACTCTCTCTACAGCAGGAAGCTGATTTCCTGCTTGTGCACAAAAGTGCGCATCATATGCCGTCCTAAGGAAAACAAACGACACATATACCAAAATAAAAACAATGCTAATGACCCATCGTAAAGAGAGCGTTCTTGCTTCATCTATAGCAAAAAAACCAAAGATGGATATCCCTAGTGAGAATAGAGCTACAGCCGCCCCCAATGAGCCGGAAACCGTTTTCCATAGCCTATCCGAAAAGTTCATCATCTCACCGAAACTCCTCCCAAAATTCCTTTATCAATTTTTAAAAACAAGCATGATCAAAACAATGACAGAACCTATAAACCACCATTTCAAATAGAACGGTTGTTCTGTTTGAACAGGTGCCACGCTAACACTTGACGTGTTTACCTCGTACAGGTCACCATCCTCTTCCCAACTATGATCTGAGCCTTGAGTATCTTGCTCAGATGACATAGTGACAGTCTGTTCCTCTTCCCATACGGGTTTAAAGGAACCCACAACAAATTTATTCACCCCTTTGAATACCGGCTTTACACCAACTGCTACCTGTTTATAGTCGCCATTGACCTCCTCATAACTTGTTCGGTATTCCCAATTTTTATCTTTTTTGGGGTTTATGGAGTCAGGTAGCTTTTCGAGGGTTTCAAGAACCTTGCGGCGGTCCAGTACAGGGCACAGTTCATTTTCCCTGATAGCTGTTTCCAGCTCATGCCGGATTCTGCTCTTATCCAAATGCCAAACTTGTTTACTATCAAAGCTGCCATAATCCAACCAGCCACTTCCCCACTGATTGATTGGCATATTCAGTCGCTTACAGCCCCAAATATTTGCTTCGTACTCTCGTTCCCCAAAGCAGAACTGCTCAGGTTTATAGGCTTTTTGTCGATTTCGATAGCAACCCATACCAAAATACGTAAGGTCTTTTTTAGTAGCAGTTTTGCCCTTAATCAGCATTTTGGAAGATTTCCAGCTCCCGATCAGGTTATAGATATTTACTACCAAGTCTACCTCTGTAAGCGGCAAGGTTATGGTATGAATTATCTGCTTGCCTTCCCCTATCTCTGAATAGGACGGAATGTTTTTACAGATATCAACAGCGCGTGAGTAATTTGGAGAACTGCTGTAGCCGAACGATATATCGACATTGGCAGCCTGACTGTCACTAACAGGCTTTACTACGTCAGCTTCTGTGACAGGATCTCCACATTGAGGGCAAAACTTTGAGTCTCGATTTATTGAAGCTCCACACTTATCGCAAATCAGCACAATATTACCTCAGTCTCCATTATCTGATGGCTTTGCGCCCACGCGCCTCTGAGAGGTGCGTGGGCGCTTTCATTTCCAAGTAACCCAATTACAAGGCCTTACCTGTCACATTACCTAAGAACGAATACCAGAAAGCCGATTTCCGGCCAACTGCGTTTTTCTGTGTCTTAGGAAGTATGATTATCTTTCAGATAAGTCCGTGCAGGTACGCTGTTGTTGTCGTATAGCTGAATCATTTCATCTAATGATATGCCCTCACCTGGCCACTGACTGCGAATCTGAACCATATCAAACTCACACTGGTCAGCTCTCAACCAGTCCAGAATTCCCTCATCTTCCATATCTGCATACTCTGGCCACTGATCTATAAGCGGCCTGGCACTCTGAATGGTTTCCTCTTCCGAGAGCCCTATGTAGGCATCAGTTATTTGATAAAGCCCATAGGTGATCATATAAAACGCCATGCTTCCTCCTGGCCGCGCCATTGCTGTGCAACACAACAGGCGCTTTTGTATCTGTTAACCGTTTCCCCCGTACCCCCTGCGAGTAGCATGCGGCGGGTGGAGGGGCGCAAGCGCCGAACCAAGAACGGGATAGTGCCCGGGACTCTGTGGCCGTCTGGGTGTCGGGCGTGCTACTATTTTCCCGTGGTTCCGTGGATCACCGATCTGAATCCCCTGATTATTCTGACATTGCCGCTTTTTTGCTTCCACGCTACAGGTCAATTCCTCCACGCTTTTGCTGTATTCCCACACTTGCCGTTTTCGCCGCCTGCACCGTTCTATCTCTCTATTTATTTCTTTATTTCCTTGAAATAGAAGAAGAAAAGAGAAAGAGAAGACCGCCAGAACAGACAGAAACAGCCACATAAGGCATCCACGGATTTCATCAAAGGCACTTTTTGGCATCCACGGTTTTTTATCATCCCCACAGTGGGTTTTGTGGGCGATCAATCCGCTGAAAAGCCTGTAATATCAGGGGTGTATGGTAAAATTAGGTATGTACCACGCATCCACGGCCGGTTCTGCGCCTGGGAAAATTGAATAAGAAATCTGCCAGCCAAAACCACCCAAACAGCCCCCATCTGGCGGCTGAACGCTTGCGTATTGAAGACTGACTGACGTTCCTGGTAGCCAGTCGTGGTCGTTCACAGAGTACGACCAATAAATACCGTGGCTATTTGAATAAGCTGCAGGATTATCTTGCAGCAGAACACGACACCTGTTTACTGCTGGCGAATACCGACCAGCTGGAGGCGTTCACGGGCTTATGGCTGCATAAACAGGGTGTGGCTCCGAAAAGTCGTCATGTTGTGGTGGCGGCGGTTAAGAATTTCTACAACTGGGCTCGGGATAAGGGCCTGCTTTCTGCCGATCCGGCAAAACGACTCCCGTATCCGAAGATTGGCCGCAAGCTTCCCAGGCAACTGGGGCTGTCCAATGCGGAGCGGTTGTTGATGCAGCCGGATATCGGCACGTTTTCCGGTTTGCGTGATGCGGCCATGCTCGCTCTGCTGATGGGTTGCGGTATGCGGGTGGCAGGGTTGACGGCGTTGAACCAGGAGGATTTGTTCTGGTTTGAGTATCAGGGACGGCAGCGGCTGGCGCTGCGGGTGACGGAAAAAGGCGGTCATGAACGTGAGTTGCCGGTTCCCCATGAGGCCATGCTTCTGCTCCAGGCTTACCTTGGCCATGATGAGCTGCTGGAGGTTGATCGCTCGCTGCCGTCTGGTGGTCAGGTGTTGTTTATCAGCCTGCGCAACCGGAAGGTTCCGGAGCATGAGTATGTTGGGGAGGCCCGTCGGCTGACGGAGAAGTCTGTGTGGTCGATGGTGCAGAAGTACGGCGAGGCGGCTGGCCTGCCCGATGATGTGTGTCACCCTCACGCCATGCGTCACATGCTGGGCGCTGAGATGATGGAAGAGGATATCAGTACTCTCCAGATTCAGGCGATTCTGGGGCATGCGGATCCGAAGACATCGGAGATTTACGCCCGGATCGCCCGGGGCAAACTGACTGAGGTGGTGGATAAGGCGAACTCACTGCGCAAGATTAAAACCGCTGTGACTCCACTGGTGCAGGAAGTGAAGAAGGGAGGCGTTCTGTGATTCAACCCAAACCGCTCAATAATCTGGTGCTGATCGACAGGGCGAAGAACCCGACGACCTCTGAAGGTGGCATCGTTTTCCCCAGTAGTGACGAACCCCAGCAGAGTTTTGGTACTGTGCTGGCGATAGGGGACAAGGTGACGGCTCCGGTTCAGGTGGATGATGTGGTGTTGTTCAGCCGCTATTCCGGAACCGAGGCTTCCTTCCAAGGAAAGGATTATCTGCTTCTTCGGGAAGAGGAGATGATGGCCACGGTTTAGATATCCGATCAGGCCACGGGCTTTTCTTTTGGGGCAGGCAGAGTAATAGAACTGGTATAGGGTAGACCTGACCATATCTTTAAACCCAGTAATACCGGAGGTTCCCACCCGTTCTTGCAGGTGCTGGAAACTCACTAAAATAACGGCCTATAACGTCTCTGGCAGGAGCAGGCCCTAACTGCGCACTATCCCATAATGCGCAGTTCAGATACTCGGACACTACGGGAGAACAAGGACTTATGAGCGGTCAACAGGGAGTAAAGCGCAGTACAACTTCAAAATATCATGATGCACACAAGCAAATAGACCTGCTCAGCGAAGGGGTGGGGGCACGGCAAGAACATCCCTCCCCTCCCCAGGAGGGGG
>NZ_SMME01000869.1:6260-19015 GCF_009711465.1 Parendozoicomonas verongulae
TCAGAACTTTGCCAGTTGGAAAAATCCGCCGCGCCGCTCGCGGAGCTCGCCCGCATGGGTGTTTCCCGAACCTGGCAGAGAGTGGCTGCCGTCATCGGCGTCGAGGCCTTTCTCGAAATGTGGCAAATCCTTGATCAGTCACATGATCAGGAGGCTGAACTGAATAGCTCAATCCGTGTGACTGTGCCAAGATATGAGCGTTTCCTCCGCTATCAGCGCAACCTTGTTATACGCACCTTGGCGAACCAAGGCTCCAGTCCCGCTGTCATACAGGAATACCTCCGGGCTGAAATGAATATCCATATCAGCCTGCGAACCGTTCAACGAGTTGCAAGAAGGTGCCATGAGCCAGCAGCAGAAAAAAGCAGTTATTTATCTTCGGGTCAGCACTGGCAAACAGGCTGAGAAAGAACTCCCCCTGGAATCCCAGCTAGACCAATGTGAAAAGAAGGCCAGCGATCTGGGAGCTACGGTTGAACAGGTTTTCAGAGACGAGGGTTTAACCGCTCGAAATGACAACCGACCAGCATTCCAGTCAGCGCTGACCTACTGTGAATCCTTCGACATTGATTACTTCATTTGCTGGTCTACATCCCGTTTTGCCCGCAACAGACTCGAAGCACAGCTAAACAAGCGCCGTCTTTCTGATAGCGGAACAGATGTGGCCTATGTTTCTGTCAACATTAAAAGTCTGGTTCAGGTATGCTTCAGGAAGAAATACTGGAGCTGTTTGACGAATATCTCAGCTATCAGGTTGGTAGTGACACTCGCCGCTCAATGATTCGCAATGCCAAACAGGGATTCTGGAATGGTGGCCGTGCTCCGTTTGGCTTTAAGTCCATCCCCGATCCCGAGCAACCAAAACGAAAAAGGCTAATCTAGGTTCCACTGGAGGCCATCACTATTGAGGATATTTTTCGTTACCGTGAAGAGGGTCTCGGGGCAAAGTCTATTGCTATGAAGCTGAATGATGCTGGCACAACCAACAGGGGCAAACGATGGAATAAAACCATGGTTTACAGCATCCTGAAGAGCGAAAAAGTCGCGGGCCTGATCACCTTCAACAGAAAAGCGCACAACGGCACCAAGAACACGCCGGACCAATGGATAACCGTGGAAAGTCATGAACCCATCATTTCACGGGACCGCTTTGAAAGAATCCAGCAAATCATAGAAACGGCTTCGCCTGTTAAGGGCTCCGGATCTGCCAAAAGCACTCGGCTATTTACCGGAATGGTTCGCTGTGGACGCTGCAAAGAAAACATGGTGATAACCAGTGCCACAGGAAGAAGCGCCACCTATTACTATTACGAATGCCAGAACAGGGTGAATGGGCGCAGTTGTGATACCAAGCACAAGCGAATTTCTGCGGGAGCCTTGGATGATTATCTGGTGGAAACCGTCTCATCCCGGATTTTTACAAGAGAGAACCTGACCCAGCTCATACTGGATATAAACGACCTGGCCGGAAACTGGGTCAAAGAAAATCGCCGCAAGCGCAGAGTTCTGCTCCACGAAACAGAAAAGCTACGGCAGAAAAACAGACGACTGTATGAGCTTCTGGAAGATCCGGAAGGCCCGGCCAATCTGGGAGACCTGATACCTCGACTGAGGGAGAACAACGACAAGATAAAAGTTTTGGAAAAGGATCTGGAGAGTCTGGCTCAAGAAAAAGCCCCTGACTTTGAGATCAATGATGAAATGGTCGATGAAATGTCGGTTTTCTTTGCAGATATGATGAAATCTCAGAACCACCCAAGGAAGATCCGGCAGTTTCTGAGTTCTTTCATTGAGGAGATTTTGATCTGCGATGATGAGATCAGGATAACGTATGACCCTGCTGTGATTATCGACTCTACAGCGGTTCATAGTAGGAAAAAGTGGCTCCCCGAACTGGACTCGAACCAGTGACCCAATGATTAACAGTCATTTGCTCTACCAACTGAGCTATCGGGGAAGTATTCTTTACGAAGGATATTTTCCTTCGGAAAAATGGTGGGTCGTGTAGGATTCGAACCTACGACCAATTGGTTAAAAGCCAACTGCTCTACCAACTGAGCTAACGACCCACAAACCATAAGCTACACAAGCCTACCGTTTTTCTCTTTAAGAGAAAGTGGCTCCCCGAACTGGACTCGAACCAGTGACCCAATGATTAACAGTCATTTGCTCTACCAACTGAGCTATCGGGGAACTATGCAGTGATTTAATCAACTCGGCCAACCCGTGAGGCGCCGTCGTTGTCATCACTCAACGGCGGCGAATGATAATGACTCTGAGATTTTCGTCAAGCTCTTTTTATAACATTGACCACATAATCGCGGCACACCACCTCAATACAGGTGTATACTCGTACCTTTGGAGTCTATAGAAAAAGAATGAAAATACTGGGACGATACCCATGTTAAGGAACGACGAAAAAGCCCCCTCTGAAGCCACTGCCAATAAGCTGATTGATACTATCCGCACGCTGACCATGGACTCCCTTTCTCAGGGGTTGGATCAGGCTCTCACTCTTGCGGACGATATGCTTCTTGCCAAGGCAGAAAAAGCCTCCAGCAATATTGAGCGAACCCTTTATTTCAATACGATGCGGGATATTCGTCGCAGTCGCTCCAAAATCACTCGGGCTTTTCACAGCAAAATCTCTGAAAACTTTCACACCTTCGGGCACAAACCCACAATCACTCTCACTTTAGAAGGCGAATCAGATGAAGATGCCACACCCTTGCTTCATACCGATGCCTGCGAGGACACACTGCAAATCACCAACCTCAGCAACACAGTTCAAACCCAGAGCTACGAGGCTCTGTTTGGTATAGAGAAACGGCTGGCGGTTATTAACAAAGGTCGCCCTGTAAAAGAGGAGGACAACCCGCTTCACCCAAAACGTTTTGCAGAAGGCTTTGCCGTGTCTATCTCCCCCTGCGGCATTCATAATCAGATCAAACCAGATATTTACAACCTGTTTGAGCAACAGGTTATGGCGCAGCTTGCGGATATCTACAAGGCAGCCAATGAGCAATTTATTCAGGCAGGTATTCTTCCCAACCTGCGTCCAAGTACCGAGATTCAAGAGCAGTCCGCTCCTGAATCTGCCACTCCCGATGCTAAGCCCCCTCAGTCTGCAACCACGACTCCTAAAACAAAATCAGAACCTCTGTGTGCAACATTGCTCAATCACTTCTGTAAGCATGCGCCCACTTCCAAAGGGCCAGTGTACGGCCATACGGTTTTGTTTACCGCACTATCCGAACTGCAAAAACAGGCACTTGATGGCAGCTTCCAGCCATTTAAAGACACAGAAGGCGCGAAGGAGTTCAAACAGGCCATTATTGAAGAGCTGGAACGGGAGAGCGACACCCCGCGCACTCTTACAGCAGAAGACGACGGCATACTCACTTTTGTAGGCCATATCTTCGACTATATCGCCCATGACCCCCGCACCCCCGATGAGTACCACGGCATTTTCTCAAAAATGTCCTTGCCCTGGGCGCGTATGACGCTGGATGAGCAAAACCCTCTGGAGTATGTGAAGCACCCAGCCCGGCTTCTGATCAATGAAATGGCGGAAGCTGCAGAGCAATTCCAGGATTCTAAAATGTTCTCTCGAGATCTGTTTCATCAGTGCGAGACCATCATAGAAGCCCTTATTCAAGAGCCACGTTTACGAAAGTATCGTCTGCGGGAGTTACTGGACAGCCTGGAAAAGCACATCGCTATTCTCCAGCAAAAAGCCAACACTATTGAACAACGTAATATCGCTGCAGGCAGAGGTCAGGAAGCTCTTCTCAGTGCACGCATCTGGGCAGAGGAAATGGTGAGAAACTGCTCCCGCGCCATCCCCTTAAAAAAATACACCTCACAGTTCCTGAAAACCGTATGGGTAGACACTCTGATCTTCCATTACCTCTGTTACCGAACAACCGAAGACAGAGACCTCTGCAAGGAGTTGACAGGCCGCCTTATTGACGTGGTTAGCAAAGAGGACTGCACGGAAGAAGAGTTTATTGCCTTTGCAGACAAAGCCATTGCATTTCTGATACGGCAGGACAGTCTGCCGGAACCTACCATACGAAAACTGGTGCATGAGCTGTCCAAGGATGCCTACGGGGATGAGACAGATCTCACCCTATTGGAACAGTTCAACCAACAGCTTATGAATACCTGTGATGCCACCTTGGGAAAGGATACCTTTGTACCACCAAAATTGGATGAAATTATTAACAAGCTGCGCCCCGGGCTGTTGTGCAAAGCCATGAATGACAACGGTGAACCCAGACGCTGGAAACTGGCATGGCAAACCCAAAAGGGTTCACTCTTTTTGTTTGTGGATGGCTCTGGGCAAAAAACGGCTATGGTGGATCGGAGCACCCTGGCCAGCTGGATCAAACAAAAGAAGCTTAGATTCCAGACCAAAGAACAAGCATCCGTACTGAGCCGGGCACTGGCCGAAATCGAAAAGAAAATACTCTCAGAGGAGCACCGCAATGAATGAGCACCATGGAAATATGCGGCGGGAACCCAGAATTGATCTGCCCAAACCTCTGAACATCTACAACAACTTCACCGAGGAATTGATTGGCCAGCTGGTCAACCTGTCGCCAAGCGGGTTTATGCTCACCAGCCCCAAAGCTATTCCCGACGGTACCGTGCTTCAGCTGCGGGTGGATATAGAGAAAAAAAGTGGTGAAGGACACTCCGTTCAAGTTGGCGCAGAATCCCTCTGGCAAAAAGCCAGCCATAACGGCCACCAGCACTGGAGCGGATTCCGTATTCTGGATATCAGCCCTCAGGACACCCAATTCATCCAGGAATTAGTGGCCGAATCCATGGAGAAATAAAACCATTTCAACATTCTGCTTAAATAAACTCTAGGGAAAATTGTTATGGGAGCAGTAAGTGGAAAGTTCAGGCGCTGGCAATAGCAGAAGAACCCCGCCCCCCGGCACAACGAGCGTCAACAGCACGTCGCACAGCCATACTCACACATGGAAAACGCCCAGAAAAATCCCCCTTGGTGACGGCTCCTTGCCCCCTCAAAAACCGATCCAGGGGCGCAAAACTCTTTTTATCCCAAGAGATGAAGAGCTACGTGCTGCCCTGCTGAACTGGACTCCTTTTACATTTCCGACTTATATCCCATCGTCAGTTTCAGATACAACCAGAGATCGCGCCCAAAGTTTTCACAGAGGTGCAGAAAAAACCCTCCAAACAACTGTGCCCGGCACTGGCGTCCTGACAACAGAAGCACCTCATTCGGCTATCCGCCTCTCGGAACCAACAGAGGAAACTGAGTTTGACAGCACCAGCACCAGCACTCCCATAGCCCCCCAGCTGGACACCCCGTCCCTGTCTCAGTGCAGTGATCGCCACGAGCAGGAGGTGGTCAGTGGTTTCAGCACAAGGCAAGACACAATACCAGAAGGGTCATGGCTTGCTCATCAGCTGTCACCGGAGCCACCTCCCAGAGAACCCTACCAGGAGCATAAAGACTCCCTCCTCCACCGTACAACAGGTTTGGGAGATGATTACGGCCTGCCAGCTGATCAGCTTCATCAGGTCCACGATGATGTCCTCCGACACAATCAACAACTGGAAAACATTCGGAAAGTCGGTGACCAGTTGCAAGACTCCACACAGGAACTTCATGAAAAAGCCTCGCAACTGCACAGCCTTTTACACAACCATACGACATCGTCAAAGCTCAAAGTCAGCGAGACCGCCAGGCTCGAGCACGAAACCCATACATTTCCCGAGCCGGGTACCAAAGAGTTCCAAGAGCTACAAAGCCGTGTCAGTGATCTGGAGCACTCCCTGCAGGAATCCCTCAGCACCAACGAAGAGCTTATTCAGGCACAGGAATCACTCAAACAGGAACTTGCACTCAAGCACGAAGAAGTCAGAGCCCTGCAAACTGACTTACGTCAGCTTAAGTCCAGAAAAGTGGAACTGGAACATGCCTGCTCCCAACTCACCCGGGAAAGTGGAGCCAGCCGTGCAAAGGTTGACCAGCTGAAACAAGAGGCCGACCAGCTTACCCATCGTATTCACAACTACGAAACAACCGTTCAAACTCAGCAGCGGGAGCTTGAAGATATTCAGGAAGTCCTGTCTTGCGCTCAAGCCGCCCACAAAGGCTGCCAGGAGACGATACTCGACTTAAAAAGAAAGGTGCACCACCTCTCTCAAGAGAATGACTCTACAGCTCAGATGCTGTTCACGGTACAACAGCAACTGGCATCCGCAGAAAGTAAAAATCAGCAGGCAGAAACGGCTCTTCAACAAACCAGTGAAAAACTCACAACAGCTCTGCACCAGATTCAGAAACTAAAAGAAGCAGCCAATATTCACAAGCACGACAAAACCGTCTGGGAACAAGAACGCGAAAAAGCTAAACGAGAACTCTACGCCCACCAGCAACGCATTCGGGAACTCGAAGCCCAGCAAAAGCGACTCACTCAACATTATGCCGATCTCCAGAAAACCAATTACGGCACGGCGCAAAACCTCACCCGAACCCAACATGATCTTGAGGCGGCCCAGGCACAACTGGAAGATGTTGGAAAAGAATTACAACACCTGCGCACAAGCTATGCAGGCTTGAAAGCCCAGCTGGAAGAACGCGATGCAAAAATCCAGCACCTTGAAGAGGAAGGCGCTACGGTCTGTGATGGCCTGACATCCGCTAAAGAACAACTTGCTGGTTGGAAAAAGCGCGACTCATCCCTGCTGGAAAGCATTCGGCAAAGCCAGATGGTTCTCGACAGTCACGAGGAACAGCAATTAGCCAGCATGACTGACGCCGTCCCCATGCTTGTACAAAGAGTGCTGAAGGCCGAAGTACAGCTGGACAACATGGCTACCCAGTATTCCCAGTCTATTCTCGTCAAACGCCAACAGCAGGATGAGATCGAACGGCAGAAACGAGCACTGCGCGAACAACAACAGGCTCTGACCAAGTGTACAGAAGCGTTACAGAGAACCGAGCAGGATCTCACCCAAAGAACAGAAGAGGTGAATACGGCCACAAACAGGGTTTCGGAAACTCTCACTCTGGCCGAGACACTCAAATTGAGCAGCACTGAAATCACAGGTGAGAACCAGCGCCTCACCAACAGAGTCTCTGACCTGGAAGACTCTGGTTCCCGAAAAGATGAAGAAATTCGCCAGCTCGCTGAAGCCTTAAAAAATGCAAAGGCTGAGAACCGTGCACTGGAAGATAGTCGCCAAGAGCTGGTCCGGCAGCTTGCCCATGAAAAAGACACCGTCTCAGGAAGTGCCGCTCTTATAGACTCCTTAAGAGTTCAGCTCGATGACAACGCGCAACAAAACCTGCAGCTGCAAACCGAGATCAACACGGCCCACAAACAACTGGCGGCTTGTCATGAGCATGGTGAGCAAACAGCTATCAAACTCGCTACCCAGTACGATACGCTGGCGCGTGCAGACAGGGAAGTAAAGGAGCTGATCACCACTCTCTCCTTATACAAAGACATGGTGAAAGGAAAAAATGCCGAGATTGAAAGACTTCAGGCTCTTGCTGAAGGCAGTCAAGAGCTGGCTTCAGAAAACCGGGATTTGATGATCAAACTCACAGATGCTGAGGTTGCTCAAAAGGCGTTGCAGAGTGAGGTCGAGAGGGAGCAGAAAGCCCGTGAAAGGCTCCTTGGTGATGCCTACACCCTGACCGAGAGAGTCAGCGACCTGACTCGGGATCTCGATACTGCTCAGCAGCGTACCCAAAAGGTGAAAGAAGAAAGAGACAAAGCGAGAGAGATTCTGGAAAATCAACTCAGACCGCTGCAACAAGAGATGGAACAAGTGCAGAGCATACTGAGGGGCCAGGATGTTCATATGAAGGGGCTGCAGACTGAACTGGCAGTCGCTCTTGGCGCTGCAGAAGAGCAACACAAGGCTGTACTTGAAAAACAAAAAGCGCTGGACGAAGCACTCAATCGAGAAGATGAGTTAAGAGAGAGTAACAGCACTCTCAATAAGCAACTCAACGAAGTCCTGAATACAGTAAAACAGCAGGCAGAAGAAACCCGTAAAATATCAGCAGATCTGATGGAGTACCAAGAAACATTTGCGCGTGAAGGCATGCAGTATGAACACCTGAGGAGCGTCTGGCTTGCAGAAGAGCAAAAGCTAAATATGGCTATTGAAGCCTGCGCCAGAGAAAACGACCTTGAAAGAAAAGCGTGGAGCAAAAAGCAAGAAGAGCTGGAAGCCTCTGTCAGCGACCTTCAAAGTAAGCTTGAGGTTGAACACCGTGCCGAGCGCTCCCATCTGGAATTAGTGAATAAAGATTTAGAGACAACCGCCCAGAAATGGGAGCAATTAGCATCGGAACATAAAGATGAACTGGAGACTCTTAAAACGGTTTATGAGCAAACAATAGAGGCAATGACCCAAATTGAATATGAAATTATTCAGCAGATCAAACAGGTCAGCGATCCAACAAACTCAGCACTACTGGAAGAGCCTCTTCCTCACGATTTACCAAACCTTCAAGGAAACCCTCTTCCTGACCATGTTCGTACCAACCTTCCGTTTATAAGACTGGAGCTCCACAAACTCGCAAGGCGCTGGAGAGACGAACACAACAGACAAATACAGCTGGAACAGGAGCTAAGGGAAGAAACGCAAAAGTATGATGAATCCTGCGCCTTGCTGGAAGAAGCCAGTGATACTTTCGATAAACTGCATCAAACAGAAGCAGAATTGAGCCAGGTCAAAGACGAGAATGCACGTCTCAAACCTTTAACAGAAGAACAACAAGCACGTTTAAGTAAATACGAAAAGGCCTTAAGCGATTTAGTCCAAATCAACCGGGAACAAACAGACAGAGCCATCAAATACCAAGAAATGCTAGGCCGATTGGACACAACCCTAGCCAAAGGATTGGGCAGTAGTCGTGACACCATAAGCTATGAGGATTACCAGGACACCGTTAAAAAAATGGAACAGTTTTGTAGAAACTTACAAGCTACCCATAGCACCGAGCTTACAGCACTGCAAGAAGAACTGGCAGCTGCTAACGAACATGCCCAAGAGCTGGAGACAGGCACTGATAGACTGCGCGATGAAATCAACGGACAAGCCGCTCAGATACGCCATGAAAAAGAACTTCTGCAAGCCACACTGGATAACACTCAAGCCTCTTTAGCCAGCCTGAGAGCCACCAAAGAACAAATTAAGACACACCTCCAGGACTGGCCAAACCACGAAGTGCTGATTACTCTCCTTGAAAGCATTGAAGATGATTTCATGCAAGGAAAGTCCGGCTGGCAGGAACAGCTTGAGAGACTCGACAAAGAAGGCATCAAGCTCAGGAATCCAGACGAGAAACAAGCAGAAGACAACGCCTATAGAATTATCAAGCTTTTGCTCACAAAACAGGAACATGCCCCTGTCCCACCACTCAGGCGTTTAAGCGGTAATAACGAGAGCAACAGCAGTAGCAGTGACGAGGCAGGCGACAGTGGTGTAGATATTGTTGAGAGCCAGCCCGCTCAGGCCAGTCTCAAAAAATCTCATATGCGTCCCCCACCTCCTAGCAGGCCACCTGCCATTGAGCCTTCACGCCCTACCATTACAGTCAATGGCGTCAGGGCTGACACTTAACCAGAGAACACCATCTTCTGGTTCTCAACATCTATGGAGATGGTTGTACCTGGCACAAACCTTCCACCCAGAATAGCCTGAGCCAGAGGGTTCTCGATCTCCTTTTGAATGGCACGCTTGAGAGGACGTGCACCGTAAACAGGGTCAAACCCGGCTTCCACCAGCAGGCCCATGGCTTCCTCAGAGACCTCAAGTGACAGATCATTGTCCGCCAGGCGTGAGCGCAGCAAATCCAGTTGAATATCGGCTATGCCTTTGATCTGCTCCTTCGCTAAAGGATGGAATACCACCAGTTCATCAATTCGGTTTACGAATTCAGGTCGAAAGTGCTGGCCGACCACATCCATAAGCATGCTTTTCACCGTTTCAAACTCATCGTTCTTGAGGGTTTGAATCAGATCAGAGCCAAGATTGGAGGTCATCACCACTACCGTGTTACGGAAATCAACAGTTCGTCCCTGACCATCCGTTAAGCGTCCATCGTCCAATACCTGTAGCAGAATATTAAATACATCCGCGTGAGCCTTCTCCACTTCATCCAGCAGCACCACACTGTAAGGGCGACGTCGTACGGCTTCTGTCAGATACCCACCCTCTTCGTACCCCACATACCCTGGAGGTGCACCCAGAAGGCGAGCCACGGAGTGCTTCTCCATAAACTCAGACATATCGATGCGCACCACCGCATCGTCAGTATCAAACAGGAATTCTGCCAGCGCTTTGCACAGCTCCGTTTTACCCACACCGGTAGGCCCGAGAAACATAAAAGAGCCATTAGGACGATTCGGGTCAGACAACCCGGCTCGGCTGCGTCGCACAGCGTCAGAGACAGCCTTTACAGCGTCGTGCTGACCAATAACCCGGTCGTGCAAAGCCTCCTCCATACGCAGGAGCTTGTCCCGCTCTCCTTCAAGCATCTTGCTGACCGGGATTCCCGTCCAACGGCTCACAACCTCAGCAATTTCTTCATCAGTCACCTTGTTACGCAGTAGTTGCATTTCGGTTGTTTCGGCGTTTTGAGCACGCTGAATTTGCTTCTCCACCTCCGGCAGCTTGCCATACTGAATCTCAGACATTCTTGCCAAATCACCGGAACGGTTAGCCGCCTCAAGCTCTAATAGCAGTTTTTCCTTTTCCTCTTTGAATTTCTGAGCGCCCTGGAGAACAGTTTTTTCTGAAACCCAAATCTCTTCCAGATCAGAGAACTGTTTTTCTAGATCAGTAATTTCTTTATCGAGCGCAGACAAACGCTTCAGTGAAGAGGCATCTTCTTCTTTCTTAAGCGCCTCTTTTTCAATTTTCAGCTGAATCAGGCGTCGCTCCAGTTTGTCCATGGCTTCCGGCTTGGAATCCATTTCCATACGAATACGACTGCCTGCCTCATCCACTAGGTCAATAGCCTTATCTGGCAACTGGCGGTCCGTGATATAGCGGTGAGACAACTTGGCTGCAGCAATAATTGCAGGGTCGGTAATATCGACATGGTGATGAACTTCATAGCGCTCTTTCAGGCCCCGGAGAATGGCAATGGTGTCTTCCACAGTTGGCTCATCCACCAGCACTTTCTGGAAGCGGCGTTCAAGCGCAGCGTCTTTTTCGATGAACTGGCGATACTCATCCAGAGTCGTGGCACCCACACAGTGCAATTCACCACGAGCCAGTGCTGGTTTGAGCATATTACCCGCATCCATCGCACCTTCTGCCTTACCTGCACCAACCATGGTGTGCAGTTCGTCGATAAACAGGATAACTTGCCCTTCCTGTTTGGACAGATCACTGAGTACCGCTTTCAGTCGCTCTTCAAAGTCACCACGGTACTTGGCCCCTGCCAGCAGTGCGCCGATATCCAGGGACAAAATACGTTTGTTGCGAATACCTTCCGGCACCTCTCCATTCACAATGCGCAGAGCCAGACCCTCAATAATGGCGGTTTTACCCACACCGGGCTCACCGATTAAAACAGGGTTGTTTTTGGTTCTACGCTGCAATACCTGAACAGTGCGGCGGATCTCATCATCACGACCAATGACAGGATCCAGTTTGCCCTGTTCTGCACGCTCTGTGAGATCAATAGTATATTTAGACAGGGCGTTGCGGCTCTCTTCAGCATTGGCATCATTGACCGATTCACCGCCACGCAGATTCCTGACCGCAGTTTCCAAGGCCTTTTTGCTGACACCCTGATCCCGCAAAAGCTGGCCTACAGGGCCTCCATCGTCCATCATCACCAGCAGTACCGTTTCGCTACTGATAAACTGGTCGTCACCCTGCTGGGCTTTCTTGTCGGCCAAATTCAGAAGACGCAGTAAACCCTGGGAAGGCTGAATGTCGCCAGTGGGATTTTTCACCACGGCCAGCTTGTCGATAATGCCATTCAAGCCCTGTGAGACGGTGGCCATATCAAAACCCACCTGAGACAGGAGCGACCTTATCGCGCCTCCTTGCTGTTCGATCATTGTCTGCAGCAGATGTGCAATCTCAATGCTTGTATGGTCTTTACCAATAGCCAGAGACTGGGCATCCGCCAGGGCGGATTGCAGTTTGCTGGTTAACCGGTCGGCTCGCATAATGTGCTCTCCTTACCCTTCGATTCATGACAAAACAAATAGCGTTGCTTTCGTATATGAGGGGCGGGGAGAAAAATTCAAGCCTTGTGAATAACGTTTATGTCAAGTCATGCTGGATTAATTTTCTGAGTTGTCTTCAGGGGTACAGGCTATCTGGAACCCGCTTATACCAGAGGAATACAGTTATAAATCTTCATGATACAACCAGTGGGGAGGGGCGTATCCCTTTTCAATAACACGCTGATAAGCATCCTCGCTGACAGGAACATACCAGCGTCTGAAGAATAAAGTCAGATCCAGCCCTGTAACCTCACACAGAGTTTCAAAAAAGAAATCTGTTTTTTCCTGTTGATTGTCTTTATCCGGCAATAAATTTTCAGGGGTATGGCGAAATCTACGGTATAGCTTTTGAATAAAATCATCCGATAAATGACTCACTAGCTCTATCATAAAGGCTTTTTTCCAGTTAACCATAACTCTTAAGTTTTCTGCCCAGATACGGGAATCATAGCCATTACTAAAAGACTCAAAAATTGATGCCAAAAGCCACATTAAGGA
>NZ_SMME01000869.1:19430-20041 GCF_009711465.1 Parendozoicomonas verongulae
CAGTGTAAATCCGTATTGATGAGCTGTGGCTAAAACATTTTTATCTCGTTGTTGAACATCTATTACAAAGCGGTAAAGGTTATCCGGGGCTTTGTCGCACTCATCTTCATCATTGTCGCTAAGGCCTACCAGTGCATGGGCTTTTTGAACCACTTGATCATAAAAGTTTATAATCGGTGTTGGATCCTCAACATCTTGCACCATCGCGGAGGGTAAAGTCAGAACGGAGTATTTCCCTTCAAGCTCAGCCCAGGGTGCTGGGTAGTAGCGAATGTAATTGCGCCATTGCTCGGGTGTATCCCTGCCAAGCTTGAACCAGGGGGCTCTGACAGCCCCTGAGATGGTAATATCAAAAGAATCCGTCCCATTTTCATCCGACTCTATGTAAATCAACCCTGAAGCCCTGTCACGATCTTGCTGCACACCTTCTCTCAGCTTAAAACTATCAGTAGCAACCCCAACTCTCTTTAATTTTCCTGGATCATATGTTGTATAAATTAAGGTATGTGCCCCGATTCTTACTCTTGGTCGTTGGCCCCACGGATCATAAGCCAAGGATTTCTGTTCAATCGTGATAGGTTCTCCTGGCACTCGATAAAGCCCTGTGCTTA
>NZ_SMME01000869.1:20051-20290 GCF_009711465.1 Parendozoicomonas verongulae
AGGTATATAGCCACAAAAACTGTCATCCTGAACGACAGTCAGTCCAGCTATTTCAAATCTACGTCCCAGGAACCAATCCCCCTGACGATAATGATCACCATAAACCAGTAAGTCCGCAAACGCCTCATTAGCCCCGGGTGGCTCAAAGAGTGAGTGAACAGGTTCTAAACTATGACCAACCTCATGGAGAAGAATGTCAGAAGCCAAGGAATCATTTGAATCCAACCATCGAAATGGAT
>NZ_SMME01000869.1:20300-21331 GCF_009711465.1 Parendozoicomonas verongulae
GGGTATATTGCCATAAAAACTGTCATCCCGAACGAAAGTCAATCCAGCTATTTCACGCCTACGTCCCAGGAACCAATCTCCCTGACGATAATGATCACCATAAACCAGTAAGTCTGCAAACGCCTCATTAGCCCCGGGTGGTTCAAAGAGTGAATGAACAGGTTCTAAACTATGAGCAACCTCATGAAGAAGAATGTCAGAAGCCAAGAAATCATTTGAATCCAACCATCGAAATGGATTATTTAAAGCAAGCCAGTATAGTGTAAATCCGTATACATTGGCTGTGGCTAAAGCGCGGCGCCATTGCTGAACATCTACTACGAAACGGTAAAGATTATCCGGGGCTTTGTCGCGCATATCTTCATGATTGTCGCTGATGCCTGTCAGTGCATGGGCTTTTTGAATCACTTGATCATAAAAGTTTATAATCGGTGTTGGATCTTCAAGATCTTGCACCATGGCAGAGGGTAAAGTCAGAACGGAGTATTTCCCTTCAAGCTCTGCCCAGGGTGC
Organism: Parendozoicomonas verongulae; assembly: GCF_009711465.1. Classification (GTDB taxonomy): domain Bacteria; phylum Pseudomonadota; class Gammaproteobacteria; order Pseudomonadales; family Endozoicomonadaceae; genus Sansalvadorimonas; species Sansalvadorimonas verongulae. Next base: position 20,814 of record NZ_SMME01000869.1, read on the forward strand.
AGGGTAGTAGCGAATGTAATCGCGCCATTGCTCGGGTGTATCTCTGCCAAGCTTGAACCAGGGGGCTCTGACAGCGCCCGATATAGTAATATCAAAAGAAACCGATTCGTTTTCATCCGCATTTTCATCCGACTCTATATAAATCAACCCAGAAGCCCGGTCACGATCTTGTTGCACACCTTCTCTTAGCTGAAAACTATCAGTGGCGCGTCCAACCCTCTGTAGTTTCTCGGGGCCATGTTCTGTAAAAATTAAGTTATGCGCTCCGACTCTCACTCTTGGCCGCTGCCCCCACGGATCATAAGGCAAGGATTTCTGTTCAATGGTGATGGGTTCCCCCGGCACCCGATAAAGCCCTGTGCTTATCTGATGCCGTGGAGGGAATTTCATCCGTAAAGAGGGCAAACCCCGTGACTTCAGCTGAAATGAGAAGGTTTCCGTCACCCGTTCTGCATCGCGGCCAACAGTTCCTGGAAAGTCATCTCCCGTGGGCATGTAGGCTTTGTATTTTTCTTCCG
>NZ_SMME01000869.1:21341-21503 GCF_009711465.1 Parendozoicomonas verongulae
GGGGTATTTCATCCGTAAAGGGGATAAATCCCTCGATTTCAGCTGAAATGAGAAGGTCTCCGTCACCCGTTCTGCATCGCGGCTAACCGTTCCTGGAAAGTCTCCCCCCGTGGGCATGTAAGCTTTGTATTCTTCTTCCGGATCTTCCCACAGATTGCCAAA
>NZ_SMME01000869.1:21591-21870 GCF_009711465.1 Parendozoicomonas verongulae
ATATTCCCACAGACTGCCAAAACACGGCTCACAAACGACGCATGTTAATAACGCCAGCCATAGAGACAGGGCAAGAGTAAATGTCTCTTCACGATAATCAGATTCCGCCATGACCATTCCCCAAATGAATAATCTGGCAAAACCTATCACGTCCTGATTGTTTTATGTCTAACCGTCCTGTCAGCGCCTTCAGGTCAGTTATAAATCTTCATAATAGAACCATCAGGGGAGGGCATAGCCCTTTTCAACAACACGCTGATAAGCATCCTCGCTGACAGG
>NZ_SMME01000869.1:21880-81280 GCF_009711465.1 Parendozoicomonas verongulae
CTGTATGCCTAACCTTCCTGTTAGTCCTTCATAATGCAACCAGCGGAGGAGGCATTCCCCCTTTTTTTCCTGCTGATTATCGCAGACATTAGCTTGTTAACCAGATAGCCGACACCATTCGTCCACTGGCTGCACCATCGCGACGATAGGAATGAAAAACTTTTTCTTCCAGACCTGTGCAACGATCACCACCAGAAATTTCTGTAATTCCCAAACGAGCTAACCGCTGTCGTGCAAGCAGGTAGAGATCACCAAACCAGCGATCTTTTTCACCAATCACAAACGCCTCTTCCGCTTCGGGAAGAGCCTTTATGAAAGCCTCACGCACTTCACTGCCCACCTCAAAACACTTCGGACCAATTGCCGGGCCGAACCAGGCTATCAGCTCTTCACCAGCCTCATCAAACTGTTCCACAGTGCTTTCCAAAACACCCGCCGCAAGGCCGCGCCACCCGGCATGGGAAGCGGCCACACGGGTACCGGAGCGGTTACAGAACAGCACTGGTAAACAGTCTGCTGTGAGAACAGTGCAGGGGCGACTCACTTCATCCGTCCAAACTGCATCGGCTTCAGTACCAAATGGTGAGCTGGCGGGAATAATATCCACACCATGCACCTGTTTGGCCCAGCAGGGTTGTGCACTCCAGCCCCACTGCTTGACCAGCTCCTCTCCCCAGGATGATAACCATTCCTTACGTCGCTGCAGAAAATCAGGCTGGTGCTGATCGGCCATAGATGGCCCCACTGGACTGGCCGGGCGTGTCGACACAAATGCCTGCACATTGGCCGGAGCATTCCAGTCAGGTTGAATGTAACGGCTTTCATTGGAGAGAGTGTTCATTATTCCATTCCGACTTGTGCGTCCTGCTCAAGTACGTCGAGCAGGGTGAGAAAATCTTCCGGCAACTCGGATTCCCACTCCATGTACTCACCTGAGACCGGATGCACCAGACCAAGGCGGCGGGCATGAAGTGCCTGACGATCAAAGTCTTTCAGTGCAGTGACCAGCTCGGTGGTCGCACCTTTGGGAAAACGGGGCGGGCCAGCATAAAGGGAATCACCCACCAGCGGATAGCGCAGGTGGCTCATATGCACACGAATCTGGTGCGTACGGCCCGTTTCCAGCTGCAGACGAACGTGGGTATGACCACGGTAACGCTCCAGAACCCGATAGTGGGTCACTGAGTGCTTGCCGCCAACAACCACAGACATTTTCAAACGGTTAGTGGGGTGGCGTCCAATGGGCTCATCCACAAGGCCACCGGCACTCATCACGCCAAACACAACCGCTTCGTATTCACGGCTTACGGTGCGCTGCTGGAGCTGTTCAACCAGGTCAGTCTGCGCCTGCAGGGTTTTCGCAACCACCATCAAGCCGGTGGTGTCTTTATCCAGTCGATGAACAATACCAGCACGGGGCACGGAGGCCAGCTCCGGATTGCGGAACAGCAAACCGTTCAGCAGAGTACCGCTCCAGTTACCGGCAGCGGGGTGCACAACCAGATTGCGGGGTTTGTTAATAACAATGATATCGTCGTCTTCATAGACAACATCCAGAGGAATATCTTCCGGCTCCCAACGACGGTCGTCTTCGATCTCGGCGTTCAGAGAGAGTTGCTCACCGCCAAACAGTTTGTCTTTGGGGCGCAGGGTTTTGCCATCGACTGTCAGGGAACCGGAGCGAATCCAGTCCTGCAAACAGGAGCGTGAGTAATCAGAAAACACTTTGGAAGCAATCTGATCCAGGCGCTTGCCTCCCAGTTCTTCGGGGACAAAAGCTTCAAGGGTTATCTGTTCAGCCATAAAATAGAGCTATACATCCCGTAGCGATACATAAAGAAAATCGGAGTCCAGCAAAAATAGCCGCTATTGTTAATTCAATATCAGCGCGATAGCTTGGGGTTCGCCCCGTGCTGTGATTAAATAGGCTGGATACGTAGTGTACCACAGCATGTCTGGCTCCGGAGCGGACGGAAAATACCGGCAAGGCATTTCAGGGATAATCGATGCGAGCAGCAAAACATATACTTGTACTGGCCTTTACTGCACTGTTGGCAGCTTGTTCCAGCAATGATGTCAAGGTTCCCGAGAATCTGACGGAAGCCCAGCTTTATCAGAAGGCCAGCGAGCAGCTGGAAAACAGCAACTACTCTGGTGCCGTAGATTCCCTGCGTGCTCTGGAATCCCGCTATCCGTTTGGCCCTTTTGCCGAGCAGGCCCAGCTGGATCTTATCTTCGCTTACTACAAGAGCATGGAGCCGGAAGCGGCCCGCGCCTCTGCAGAACGTTTTATTCGTCTGCACCCACAGAATCCAAACGTCGATTACGCCTACTATATGCGTGGTCTGGCTTCTAACACCGCCGATCTTGGCCTGGTTGAACGCTATGTTCCGGTCGATTTATCCCGCCGTGACCCAGGCCAGGCTCGCCAGTCTTTCAACCAGTTTTCAGAGCTGCTGCGCCGCTTCCCGGACAGTCGCTACGCGCCCGATGCCCGCCAGCGCATGATTTACCTGCGTAACCGCCTGGCCCGCTATGAACTGCATGCTGCTGACTACTATATGAAGCGCAAAGCCTATGTGGCTGCCATCAACCGTGGCCGTTACATTGTAGAGCACCTGCAGGGCACCCCTTCTGTAGAAGAAGCACTGGGCATTATGGTGGAAGGCTACCAGCATCTTGGCCTGAATCAGCCTGCAGACGATGCATTGCTGGTTCTGCAAACCAACTTCCCCAAGAGCAAGCTGCTGGATGCGGAAGGCAACTTTATCGGCCACCGTGTTTACAGTGATGTTGACCCAACTATCCTGAATACGGTGACTTTTGGCCTGTTTGGTGATAACACGCCTAAGCCTCAACAGGCGGTTGAGGAGGAAGAAGAGGAACAGACAGGTGGCCCCTCTGTTCTCAACACCATGACCTTCGGCTGGTTGGGTGATGACGGTGAACCTGTTGCACCGGAGCCACCCACTCAGCAGTAAACACCATCTTTCCAAAGGGCCTGACTTTCAGGCCCTTTCTTGTTTCAGCCTTTTTATTGGATAAAACCATGACAACCACAGTTAAGTGCCCCCAGTGCCAGAAGCCCGTGGAGTGGAAGCCGGAAAACACATACCGCCCATTCTGCTGTGAGCGCTGCAAAATGATTGATTTGGGCGCCTGGGCTGCTGAAGAGCACAAAATTGCAGGTACTCCCCAGTATGATGATGTAATGTCGGAGAGTCTGAACGACACTTTGCAATAAAAAACCTGGGAGTTACCACCAGCAGCCTATGGCTGCAATGCCCTGCGCGCCACAACCTTGAGCCCGGGGAAGATGTTCCTCACCCATACCTCCCAGACAATAAACAGGAACCCTGGCTCTCTCGATCAGCTCTTCTATTTTTTCCCATCCAAGGGGAGAGGCATCAGGATGAGTCGATGTAGGAGCAACGGGTGACACTGTAACAAAGCTGGCTCTGATCTCTTCTGCTATTTTGATCTGCTCTTCATCATGGCAGGAGGCAGCCAGCCACTTACTTCCCGAGTATTGAAACTGTTGGCTGTGCAGCTCTTTCAGCTGCCCGGAAGTCAGATGCAAACCGGCAATGCCTTCTTCTTCCAGTAGTGCCAGATCACCCTTGGCTATCAGTTGCTGACCTTCAGAAAACAGCGGTATGATCTCATTCAGACAGTCTCTGTATGCCTGTTCCGACAGCCAGGGAGCACGGAACTGCACCAGAGAAATACCTTTCTCAAAGGCTGCCTTGATTTTGCTGACCAACTCACTCTTATCGGCAAACTGCCCAGTCACAAGATACCGTTCTGGAAGGCAGGCTGCTGTGATAATCGGCTGATTAGCGGCTGGAAACTCATAGGACGACAGTTCCTCCTGAGACACCCACTTTACCGGTTGCCCTTCTTTACCGTGGGGCTTGCCAGTGAACGCGGTCACTGTCCATACATCCAGAAGAACGGATTTATCCGGGTAGTCGTGACGAATACGGATAAGTGGTTTAAACGCCGTTGGCTGAATACCCACCTCTTCATCAAGCTCCCGACACAGTGCGTCAGTCACCACTTCATCCGGCTCCACTTTGCCACCGGGAAACTCCCACAAGCCACCCATGTGTTTATCCAGAGGGCGACGAGCGATAAGGACGTTATTGCTTTTATCATGAATAACTGCGGCGGCAACGTGGATTCTTTTCATACAGCTCTGTTGAATCTGATCAGGTTCGGTAGTCAGCGTTAATAGTAACGTATTCGTGGGAAAGATCAGATGTCCAGACCTGAGTGGATGCAGAGCCCAGACCAATGCCAATACGGATGGTATAAGCCTCCTGATTCATCACAGCCTGCCCGTCCTCTTCCCGATAGCTGGACGCAACGCCACCCTGCTCAGCAATCAAGACGTCATCAAGGTGGATAGTGATCCTGCTTACATCCAGATTGTCCACAGGAGCACGTCCGGCAGCGGCAAGAATGCGCCCCCAGTTTGGATCGCAGGCAAACAGCGCCGTTTTCACCAGAGGCGACAGGGCAACCGTGTTAGCAACCGTATGGGCCTGCTCAACAGTTTCCGCTCCCTCAACCAGCACGGTGACAAAGCGGGTTGCACCCTCACCATCCATCACCAGTGATTTGGCAAGATCCTGAGAGACGCTCTTTATTACCTCTGCCAGTGGTGCAAACAGCGGATGTTCACGGCTGTCCACAACCGAGTTGCCTACCTGCCCTGTGGCAATCAGAAGGCTGGAGTCGTTTGTAGAAGTATCACCATCAACCGTAATGCGGTTAAAAGATTGATCAGCTATCTCTGTTTGCAGCTCTTGCAGCAACTTACGGTCAACTGCGGCATCTGTTGCAACATAGGTCAGCATGGTTGCCATATTGGGATGGATCATGCCTGAGCCTTTAGCGATGCCAGTTACTGTGTAGGTTTCACCTTCAAAGGTAAACTGACGGGAAAAGCCCTTGGGGCGGGTATCAGTGGTCATAATGCCTTCAGCTGCCTGCCACCACCCCTCTTCAGAGAGGCTCTCCACACAACCCGAGATACCCGCTTCCAGACGCTCAACAGGCATAAGCTCGCCGATCACACCGGTAGAGAAAGACAAGACCTTGTTCGAATCGCAACCCAGAGTTTCTGCCAGAACAGCTGTTGTCCGTCTGGCATCCGCCATACCCTGCTCACCAGTACCGGCGTTAGCAAAACCGGTATTCACCAGCAGTGCACAAGGGGACTGGGGAATACGTTCACGGCAGAGATGCACAGGAGCCGCGCAGAAAGCATTCTGGGTAAATACGCCCGCTACACTGGCAGATTCGGGCCAGTGCATGACCACAAGATCACGACGATCCGGATAACGAATACCAGCTTTTGCAGTGCCCAGTTGAAAACCTTTAACGGGAAACAGAGTCCCTGATGGAGCAGCTCCAGTTGCCATACTTCCCCCCGGCCTGAGCCAGTTTTTTATGTTGTTCTTAAACTCTTATTAAACGCTTAAAAGCAAAAAGCCTCTTATTCCGTCAGGAATAAAAGGCTCTTTGGAAAACTAAAAGCAGTGTCGCGTGTTAAACGATCTTACCGCAGCACTGCTTGAACTTCTTGCCGGAGCCACAGGGGCAGGGTTCGTTACGACCAACCTTACGCCCATCACGAACAACCGGTGCCTGAGGCTCTGCAGAGGCCTGTGCACCTTCATCACCTATAGCCTGGGCTTGCTGATGTTCAAACTGCATACGTCGAGCCAGCTCTTCACGACGTTGACGCTCCATCTCTTCAGTCTGATCATCCTGCTGAACCTGTACGTGGGACAGAACCCGTACAACTTCATGCTTAATGTCTGTCAGCATCTGGGAGAACAGCTCAAACGCTTCGCGCTTGTATTCCTGCTTAGGGTTCTTGGCCGCGTAGCCACGCAGGTGAATACCCTGACGCAGATGATCCATAGTGGCCAGGTGCTCTTTCCACTTGTCATCCAGAATACGTAGCAGGATATGCTTTTCGAAGGCCTGCAGGGCTTCTGCACCTGCCATTTCCTTCTTGTTCTCGTAGGACTCGCCTACCTTCTCGAGGATGCGCTCACGCAGACCGTCTTCGTCCAGTGAGTCTTCAGTGTCCAGCCACTGCTTAACCGGCAGCTGTTCGTTCAGCTCAGCAGCAATGCGCTTCTCAAGGCCAGCAATATCCCATTGCTCTTCCAGACTCTGAGGCGGAATAAACTCGTCGATCAGGCTGTTTACAACTTCCGCCCGGATGTTGTTTACGCTTTCGCTCACATCCTCTGCGGCCAGCAGATCATCACGCTGGGAGTAAACTACCTTACGCTGATCGTTGGCGACATCATCGTATTCCAGCAGGTTCTTACGAATATCGAAGTTACGGCCTTCCACCTTGCGCTGGGCTTTTTCGATAGCGTTGGTCACCATACGGTGCTCAATGGCTTCCCCCTTCTCCATACCCAGTGCTTTCATAAAGTTCTTCACCCGGTCAGAGGCAAAGATACGCATCAGGTTATCTTCCAGAGACAGATAGAAACGGGAGGAACCCGCATCGCCCTGGCGGCCGGCACGGCCACGCAGCTGGTTGTCGATACGGCGGGATTCATGGCGCTCTGTACCGATGATGTGCAAGCCACCGGCATCCAGAACCGCATCATGGGTCTGCTTCCACTCGGAACGCAGGTTTTCCAGCTGTTCTTCGGTTGGGTTCTCGAGCTTGGCCGCTTCCGCTTCCCAGTTACCACCGAGGCTGATGTCGGTACCACGACCCGCCATGTTCGTGGCGATAGTTATAGCTCCGGGACGACCTGCCTGAGCAATAATTTCGGCTTCTTTCTCGTGGAACTTGGCGTTCAGAACCTGATGTTCGATACCAGCCTTTTTCAAGGCCGCAGAAAGAATCTCAGAAGAGTCGATGGATGCAGTACCCACCAGAACAGGGCGATCGGCTGCAACAGTTTCACGGATATCCTGAATGATCGCCTCGAATTTTTCTTCAATAGTAAGATAAACGAGGTCGTTCATATCCTTACGAACCATAGGCTTGTGAGTTGGGATAACAACAACATCCAGGCCATAGATCTGACGGAATTCAAACGCTTCAGTATCGGCAGTACCGGTCATACCGGAAAGGTTGTCGTACAGACGGAAGTAATTCTGGAAGGTGGTGGATGCCAGAGTCTGACTCTCCGCCTGAATGGGCAGGCCTTCCTTTGCTTCCAGTGCCTGATGCAGGCCTTCAGACAGACGACGACCAGGCATGGTACGGCCAGTGTGTTCGTCAACCAGCATGATTTCCTGACCGCTCACGATGTATTCCACGTTTTTCTGGAACAGGGTGTGAGCTTTCAGAGCCGCCTGCGCGTGGTGCAGCAGGTTCAGGTTCTGGGAAGCGTACAGGCTTTCACCTTCTGGCAGATGACCTTCCTGAGTCAGTACATCCTCAATGAACTGGTGTCCAATTTCGGTCAGTTCAACCTGACGAGTCTTTTCATCAATGATGTAGTGGCCAGTGTCTTCGACACCTTCTTCGCTTTCTTCGAACTGGCGCTCCAGGCGGGGAGCCAGCTTGTTCATGGTACGGTACAGTTCGGAGCTGTCTTCTGCAGGGCCGGAGATAATCAGTGGCGTACGGGCTTCGTCAATCAGGATGGAATCCACCTCATCGACTACCGCAAAGTTCAGGTCACGCTGGAACTTGTCTTCTTTCCGGAAGGCCATATTGTCACGCAGGTAGTCGAAGCCGAACTCGTTATTGGTACCGTAGGTAATATCAGATTGATAAGCAGCGCGCTTATCTTCCGGAGACTGCTGGGGAACAATAACACCAACAGAAAGACCAAGGAATTCGTACAGAGGCTGCATCCAGGCGGCATCACGGCTGGCCAGGTATTCGTTCACGGTAACAACGTGAACACCTTTGCCAGACAGGCCGTTCAGATAAACGGCCAGGGTCGCCATCAGGGTTTTACCTTCACCGGTGCGCATCTCAGCAATACGGCCTTCGTGAAGAGTCATGGCACCGATCATCTGTACGTCGAAGTGACGCATACCCATCACCCGCTGGCTGGCCTCTCGACAGACCGCGAATGCTTCAGCCAGAAGACTATCCAGAGATTCACCGCCCTGCGCGCGCTCTTTCAACGCAACGCTGCGGGCTTTCAGTTCATCATCGCTCAGGGCCTGCAGACCGCTTTCCAGTTCAGCGATTTGTTTGACCCGTTTACCCATCTTCTTGAGCTGGCGGTCGTTCTTACTTCCTACAATTTTTTTTACGAGTGATGACAACATAATTTGATCAAGTGCCCGAAGTATCCAAATTCTTTATAAAAGCCGGTTCTACCAAAGCTAACCGCGGCTGGTTCTGTAGATATAGCGAGCAGGATTCACCTGCCTGTTATTTACCAGCACTTCAAAATGTACATGGGGGCCGGTTGAGCGCCCCGTACTCCCCATTAGGCTTAACGCCTGTCCCTTAGTGACAATGTCACCAACTTTTACCAATATTTCTTTATTATGTGCATAACGGGTGACGTAGCCATTTCCGTGATTAATTTCCACAAGGTTGCCATACCCGCTACGCCGACCTGCCCAGGTGACTATACCGGAGCCTACCGCTATCACTTCCGTGCCCTCTTTACCGGCAATATCAACACCCTTATGCCAGGCAGGACGGCCAGTAAAGGGATCTGTTCTGCGTCCAAAACTGGAAGATATCCAGCCCTTTTTTACTGGCCGACCAGCAATATAGACGTCATCCTGCAAGTTGCGACCGAGCAGTAATGATTCCAGGACTTCCAACTGTTCCGCACGTGTATCAATACGGGAAGCCAAATCATCAATCTGCTCCGAAAAGCCAGGAGGCAAATAGGCCTGACCTGCTTCAAGAGTGTCATCTGGCCCACCCAGAGCGGGCTCTGAACCAAAGTCAAATTCGTCCTGGGCTAAATCTGCCATGGAAACAAGGCGTCCACCAAGAGCATCAAGACGCATAAGCTGTCCTTGCAACCTGGCCAGCTGAACAGCCATAACGTCCAGTTCGACCGTAGACTCACCTTTTAGTTTCTCGATATCTTTGCGCTGCTCATTAAGAGCGCTTTGCCAGTCTTGCAGATCTTGACTGGTGAGTGCGCCAGAGCTATTAAGATTCATGAAATACCAAGCGAGAAGAAAACCTGCAAGAATAAGAGCTGCGGCTGACAAACCGATACCCCAGAACAGCCTGACACCATCCATCCAGAAGGTGCGACTTTTTCCGTGGGGGGATCGAACAACGATTACTTTCATTGTCAGCCTGAAATTACCTCAAAGATTATCCATTCCGGATCAATCCGTGTGTTTCCAAAAGGGAATATTTAATATTTATTCAAGCTTATAGGCAGTCTTTCACAAGGCCGATAAACTTGGAATCTATGGTTTTAAGCAAGCGCTTGACCAAGTGCCTGAATAGTACCAGAAAATATCCAGATTGCGGCACACTCTAGCATTGCCACGAACACTCTCGCAACAATGCCCTATCTTGCCACATGCAAAACCTCTTGAATTTTACATACAAAAAAGGCCATCAAAATGATGGCCTTAAAAAGCAAGGAGCGCTCGAGTGCAGACGTTATTACGGTATCAGGCAATAACAGCTGTTGGGCGTGCGTATGAAATCGGCGCAGTGGAAGCATCATCAAAGGTAACCACTTCCCAGGCAGACTCGTCCGCAATCAGGGCACGCAGCAGCTTGTTGTTGGTGGAGTGACCGGACTTTTCACCGATGAACTCACCAATCAGGCTATTGCCCAATAAATACAGGTCGCCGATAGCATCCAGCATCTTGTGTTTAACAAATTCGTCTTCGTAGCGCAGGCCATCTTCATTCAGAATGCGGTAGTCATCCACAACAATAGCGTTTTCCACACTGCCACCCAAGGCTAGATTCTGGGAGCGCAGGAATTCGATATCTTTCATAAAACCGAAGGTACGGGCACGGCTGACTTCTTTAACAAAGGAGGTACTGGAGAAGTCGATGCTGGCCTGCTGGGTCAGCCCGTGGAAAACAGGGTGATCGAACTCAATGGAGAAGCTCACCTTGAAGCCGTCGAAAGGAACGAAAGTGGCAGATTTGCCCTCCTCCTCAACGGTGACTTTCTTTTTGATACGAATGAAACGCTTGGCAGCGTTCTGTTCTTCGATACCGGCAGACTGCAGAAGAAACACAAAAGGACCGGCGCTACCGTCCATAATGGGCACTTCGTGAGCGGTCACGTCTACATAGGCATTATCAATACCCAAGCCGGCCATGGCAGACAGAAGGTGCTCAACAGTATCTACACGCACGCCATCTTTCTCAAGGGAGGTGCAGAGAGTTGTCTGCCCAACATTCACTGCTCGTGCAGGAATCTGAACAACAGGATCGAGATCCGTTCTACAGAAAACAATCCCTGTATCAACGGGAGCAGGTCTCAGGGTGAGATAAACTTTCTCACCGGAATGTAAGCCTACACCAGTTGCCCGAATGATATTTTTTAGTGTGCGCTGTCTGATCATAATGCAGCCGTAGAGCCTTATATATCTTGCTTTGTGCCAGTCACGCTGGCGATTCAGCCAAGCTGCAAGACATCTTGCCCAGCCTGAAATCTTGCAATAAACGTGCAGTTTAGCAAAGTAACCCTTATGAACAAAGTGCTTCGTATTGTTTCACGCTGTTCTTTTGAAATTACTTATCCTATTATGCCCCGGAACACTATCCGGTGGCTATCGCCAAGCGGAAATTAATCCGCCTGACGACGTAGAAACGCCGGAATATCCAGATAGTCCGGAGAATCAGATACCTGAGGCTCAACAGAAGCTGCATCGCTTCCAACTGCCGCCTGCTGGTTGCGACGGATAGTTGTAGGACGGTCAAGAGCACGGTAGTCCACTTCACCAGTTGTCGCTTCAGGCTTTGGCTTATGGGAGTTATCCACAACGACCTTTGGCTCATCGCCAGCGGAGTTCAGGCCGGTAGCAACAACGGTTACACGCAATTCGTCAGTCATCTCTGGATCAATAACAGTACCGATTACCACTGTCGCGTTGTCAGATGCGTACTGGTTTACAGTATCACCCACTTCCTGGAACTCACCGATTGCGAAGTCCAGCCCCGCAGTAATGTTAACCAGAACACCACGGGCACCCTGCAGGTCGATATCTTCCAGCAGCGGGCTGCGGATAGCTGCTTCAGCCGCTTCAGCCGCACGGGTTTCACCCACAGCAAAGCCGGTACCCATCATGGCCATACCCATCTCGGACATAACGGTACGAACATCAGCAAAGTCCACGTTAATCATACCCGGACGGATAATCAGATCAGCAATACCCTGTACTGCACCCAGCAGTACATCGTTTGCCGCGCTGAAGGCAGATAGCAGACTGGCCTTCTTTCCGAGAGCTTCCAGCAGCTTCTCGTTAGGTATGGTGATCAGAGAGTCAACATGCTCAGACAGTTCCTTCAAGCCTTCTTTTGCCACAGACATACGCTTGCGACCCTCGAAGGGGAACGGACGGGTCACAACCGCAACGGTCAGAATGTCCATTTCCTTGGCAACCTGGGCAACAACAGGTGCAGCACCCGTACCGGTACCACCACCCATACCTGCGGTGATGAACACCATATCTGCACCGGTCAGCACTTCTGCAATGCGCTCACGGTCTTCCAGAGCAGCCTGACGGCCCACTTCCGGGTTGGCACCAGCACCCAACCCCTTGGTGATGCCTGTACCCAGCTGCAGCAAAGTACGGGCATTCAGGTTTTTGAGTGCCTGTGCGTCTGTGTTCGCCACGATGAAATCTACACCTTCCACCTGGCTGTTCAGCATGTGGTTGACAGCATTACCACCACCGCCACCAACACCGATCACTTTGATTACCGCATTTTGCGGAATACTGTCTTCCAGCTCGAACATGAAACTCTCCTTTCTCTCAGTATCCATCTTCTTGTATTAATTCCCGATTAACAATCAAAAGTTTCCCTGAACCCACTGCTTAAGGCGGCTCATAAAACTTTCCTGTTTCTGCGGTCTTCCCTGAGAAGATGGTGCACTGGGAACACCTTCTTCCATATTTTGCTGCGCATACTGCAACAGGCCGACGCTTGTCGCATAAATAGGGTTACGCACCACATCAGAGAGCCCCTCAATATCATGGGGAACCCCCAGACGAACCGGCATATGGAAAATTGACTCCGCCAGTTCAATCACACCTTCCATCTTTGAGGTTCCGCCGGTAAGCACAATACCTGCGGCCACCAGCTCTTCAAAACCACTGCGACGCAACTCCGCCTGAATCAGGGTGAGCAGCTCGTCGTAACGCGGTTCAACAACCTCGGCCAGTGCCTGACGGGACAAATCCCGGGGTGCACGATCCCCAACACTGGGCACTTTGATGGTTTCGTCTGCGTTGGTCATCTCTGCCAGAGCGCAGGCGTACTTGATTTTGATATCTTCGGCATGCTGATAAGGTGTACGCAATGCCATGGCAATGTCGTTAGTCACCTGATCACCGGCAATAGGGATCACGGCGGTGTGACGAATAGCCCCTTCAGTAAAGATAGCTATATCTGTAGTACCACCACCAATATCCACAATGCATACGCCCAGTTCTTTTTCATCATCAGTAAGAACTGAGTAACTGGAGGCCAGCTGCTCGAGGATGACATCATCGACATTCAGGTTGCAGCGGCGAATGCACTTTTCAATATTCTGTACGGCATTAACCGCACAAGTTACCAGGTGCACCTTGGATTCCAGGCGCACACCGGACATTCCCAGAGGCTCTTTTACGCCTTCCTGAGTATCAATCACGTACTCCTGAGGAAGGATGTGGAGTATCTTCTGATCCGCAGGAATAGCCACCGCCTGGGCGGCATCAATCACCCGCTCCATATCAGCGGTGGAGACTTCACGCTCACGAATCGCCACAATCCCATGGGAGTTCAAGCTGCGGATGTGGTTACCAGCAATACCCACATACACAGAATCAATCTGGCAACCGGCCATCAGTTCGGCTTCTTCCACCGCGCGCTGAATAGACTGCACTGTTGACTCAATATTGACGACAACCCCCTTTCGTAATCCGCGGGAAGGGTGTGAGCCGATACCAACCACCTCAATGGTGCCACGCTCGGTAATTTCTCCCACAAGAGCGACAACCTTAGATGTGCCGATATCCAGGCCTACAACCATCTTTCCATTCCCAGAATCAGTCATTCGCTAACCTACCTGTTGTCCTGTTATCATCGAGCCATGCCACCGCAATACCATCCTGGTAACGAAGATCAACACTTTTCACTTCCTCCCAGCTAGATTTTAACTTGCTATAGTAGAGCCGTGAGAATCGCTGCATGCGCTCGATCAATTCATCACCGCCCAACTGAACATTCACACCACCAACCCTGAAGCTCCAGCTTCCCGTTGGGGTCAGATTCACAGCCTCAACCTTTAAACTCAATGGCCGGAATTGCAAACTTAAGGTCATATACTGTTGCATAATCTCTCTTTCACGGCCTTTTGGCCCACCCAGCACTGGCAGGTCATCAAAAATCATTCCTGGCCGTGGGGTGAGGATCTTGCCATCGGCGTTCAACAACTCGCTCGAGAGCCAACGCGCAACAGGCACTTCCTCTTCCAGACTGACTTCCAAACGATCAGGCCAGAATTTACGCACCCGAACATTACTAATCCAGGCATCACTTTCCAGCGTTCGCTGCATTCTGTGCAGATCCAGTACAAAAAAACGGCTGTGCAGAAACGGCTCCAGCTTGCTTTGCACTTCTTCCTGACGGAGATAGTGGAATGTGCCACCAATCCCTACATGAGCAATGGGGCGATCCAGCCAGGCCCAGAATTTGGGCAATGACCACATCAACCCACCAAGTACCACACCCGCAAACAGCAGTTTCAATGCAGTTATCACTCTGCGACTCCAGAGTAAAAGCGCTTGTTTTCTCTCTTCCTGTTCCCTGCGGGTCAACGGCTTGCGGGGAGTCTTGTTGCGCTTATTCGCTCTGGAGTCTGCTTTTAACTCGTCTCTGTGGTTGTGTTGGAGATATCGTCGGGCATCCATGACTTCTCCTCCTTGCCACTGAGGCGCAACAGTTCAAGCACCAGATCTTCAAACTGATAACCAACTGCACAGGCAGCCATGGGAACAAGGCTGTGATCTGTCATCCCGGGGATAGTGTTCACTTCTAAAAGCCAGAAGTTACCCTGGTCATCCTGCATCACATCGACACGTCCCCAGCCATCGCACCCCAGGCTTTCAAAAGCTTTCACTGCAAGAACCTGCAATTCCTTCTCTTTCTCTTCCGTCAGCCCGCTTGGCAAATGATAACGGGTGTCATTGGAAAGATACTTGGCCTCGTAATCGTAAAATGTATTATCCGTCTCAAGGCGTATAACAGGCAGCGCCTGTCCATTCAAAATGGCCACTGTGAATTCAGGACCGGCAATAAGCTGCTCAATCATAGCCTGATCGGCATGCTCCAGAACCTTTTCAACCGCTTCCGTCAGCTCTTGTCGTGTATAGGCAGGAAAGGTGCAGATGCTTGAGCCTTCCCCATTAGGCTTCACGAAGCAGGGGAGAGGTAGCTTCACCGCGCCCAGTTCAGCAAGATCGCTCACCATCACAAACTCAGGTGTTGGTAAATCAAGGCTTTTCCAGATCAGTTTACTGCGACACTTATCCATCGCCAGGGCCGAAGCCTTCACACCACTGCCGGTGTAAGGGATATGAAGAAAGTCCAGCAACCCCTGCACAGTACCGTCTTCTCCGTCACCGCCATGAAGAGCCAGAAAAACACGCTCAGGCTTAATGCTGCGCAACTGGTCAACCAGATCGTTTCCAGCATCCACCAAAACAGCATCAATGCCGCGCTCTTTGAGTGCAGTAAAAATGCGATTGCCGGACTTAAGCGACACTTGCCGCTCAGGTGACAGGCCACCACACAATACAGCAACACGGCCAAAGGCCTGCGCCGTTTCAGTAGCACCTGCAACATCCTTTTCTGTCCGGGACTTATCAGTCACTCCCTTATTCACATCACTCACTTTTCAAAACCAGCTCTTTTTCTGCCAGATCACCAGCAAGACCACCAATATCGCCAGCGCCCTGAGTAATCAGCAGGTCGCCGTCATTTAATACATCAGCCAGCACATTGTCGACTGATTCCCCTCGAGGAACGAAGATCGGATCCAGACGCCCACGCTGTCGAATACTGCGACACAGGCTACGAGTGTCGGCACCGGGAATCTCAGGCTCACCCGCCGGGTAGACATCCATCAGCAGCAACACATCAACCTGAGAGAGAACATCAACAAAATCCTCGTACAAATCACGAGTGCGAGAGTATCTGTGAGGCTGGTAAATCATAACAAGTCGTTTATCCGGCCAACCCTTGCGAATAGCCGCAATTGTGGCTGCAACTTCCCGTGGGTGATGGCCATAGTCATCCACAAACATAACTTCACCGACACCTGTCTGGTAGTTCCCATAAACCTGAAAGCGTCGCCCTACCCCTTCAAATCCGGATAGACCCGCACAAATATCCGCATCACTCATACCTTCTTCGGCAGCAACAGCATAAGTGGCCAGTGAATTCAGAATATTGTGTTCCCCGGGAATACCGAGAGTGACATAAACATCATCGCACCCTTTGCGCACCAGCCTGTAGCTATTATTCATAGCTTCCTGACACATATCTAAAGCACGATAATCAGCATCTTCTGAAAAACCATAGGTTATGACTTGTCGTTTAATTTGCGGCAGCAGTTCACGAACCACGGGATCATCAATGCAAACGACAGCCAGCCCATAAAAGGGCAAATTATGGAGAAAATCCAAGAAGGTTTGCTTGAGCTTGCTAAAGTCACCTTCGTAGGTGGACATATGGTCCGCATCAATATTCGTAACAATGGACACCATAGGCTGCAGATGCAGAAAAGAGGCATCACTTTCGTCAGCCTCCGCCACCAGATAGCGGCTTGCCCCCAGGCGGGCATTGGTACCAGCAGAGTTCAGACGACCACCAATAATAAATGTCGGATCAAGGCCACCCTGCCCCAGTACGGATGCCAGCAAACTGGTTGTAGTCGTTTTGCCATGGGTGCCAGCCACCGCTATGCCATGGCGGTAGCGCATCAACTCTGCCAGCATCTCTGCACGAGGAACAACGGGAATACGATGATTACGGGCAGTAACCAGCTCGGGGTTATCAGCCTTAACGGCACTGGACACAACCACGACATCAGCCCCATCAATATTACTGCTATCGTGACCAATATGGATCTGGGCACCAAACGACGCTAATCGCTCAGTCACCTTTGAAGCACGAATATCAGAACCGGAAATCTTATACCCCTGATTGCAGAGCACTTCTGCAATGCCGCACATGCCGGAACCACCAATACCAATAAAGTGGATCTGGCTAATACGGCGCATTTCGGGAACAGCGAAAACAGGAACCTGCTGTCCAGACATTTTATTTTTATCCTGTTGTTGGTCTATAGATTGATGGCGCTCAGACACCAGCCACCTCCTGACAAACCTCAGCAACCTTTATGGTTGCATCCGGGTGAGCACAAGCTTTGGCCTGCTTCGCCATAACCTTGAGCATCTCAGGGTTATCCGACAACTGGGCTAACTGTTCAGCCAGCACCTGCTCAGACATATTTTTTTGTTCCATCAAAATAGCGGCATTGTTATCCACCAGATAACGGCCATTGCGCAACTGCTGCTGATCCTTGTGCCATGGATAAGGCACGAGAATGGCGGGTTTTCCTGCATTAGCCAGCTCAGCCACAGTGAGAGCACCGGAGCGGCACAACACAACATCGGCCCAGGAATAGGCTGCCGCCATGTCATCGATAAAGGGATCAACGCGCCCTTCCACACCTAAGTCTTTGTATATTGCGCGGGTTGCATCAAGGTTGTTTGCACCGGTCTGGTGCCACACGTCCGGAGCATTTTCCTCCATCCGCGCAAGGGCTTTTGGTACACATTCATTAATGGCCACGGCACCACGGCTGCCACCAAGAACCAGCAGGCGCATAGGGTGATTATCTTTTACATCTTTGGAGGCAGGCACAATCATTGGGCGTACAGGGTTCCCCGTACACTGTGCGCCTGCACCTTCTGGAAAAGCTTTAGGAAAAGCTTCCAGACGACGGGTAGCGAATATGCTGGCAATACGATTGGTCAAACCAAGAATGGCATTCTGCTCGTGGAGAACCAGAGGTTTGCGCAGCATCCAGGCCGCCACGCTGCCAGGGCCAGACACAAAGCCACCCATTCCCAGTACACCAACAGCCTTCTTCTGTCGCATAACTCGCAGAGCGTGCCAGAGAGATAGCGCCACACGGAAAGGAGCCTGCAGCAGCGCCCTGATGCCATTACCCCTCACCCCTTTCACAGGCATGAAGGTAATGTCGTAACCGTGTTTGGGAACCAGATCCGCTTCCATACCATCACGGGTACCCAGCCAGTGTATCTGGTACCCTTTGCTGCGCAATTCATCGGCCACAGCCAGTGCTGGGAAGATATGCCCGCCGGTTCCGCCAGCCATTACGATAAAGAGAGGTGTGTCACTCATGGCTGCTTCCTCCCCGTTTTTTCTTTACTGCCTTCACTGCGCCCAGAGTGCGCCGCTCAAAATCAATTCTCATTAGCAGCCCGACGGCCATGCAGTTCATAATCAGGCTACTTCCGCCATAGCTTACAAAAGGAAGCGCCAGCCCCTTGGTCGGCAGCAAACCGCTGCTCACACCGATATTAATAAACACCTGCGCACCAAACAGCAGACCAATGCCGTAGGCCATATAGGCGCCAAGTTTCTGCCCGGCCCTGTCGGCAAGATGACCAATGCGCAGACCACGCCAGGAAACAAAGAACAGCAAGGCGATCAGGCAAACGCCACCAACTAACCCCAGCTCTTCAGCGATGACAGAGAAGATAAAGTCCGTATGGGCTTCCGGCAGGAAAAACAGCTTCTGGATGCCATGACCCAAACCCTCTCCAGACCAGCCACCACGGCCAAAACCTATCAAGGATTGAGTGAGCTGATAACCCGAGCCAAATTGATCAGCCCAAGGATCAGTAAAGCTATTCAGACGTTTAAGGCGGTAAGGTGCGTCATAAATCAGATAGCCTGCTCCGATCCCACCAGCCACAAGCAGCACAAAAAACTTACCAATGCGGGCTCCGGCCAGAAAGATCATCCCCATCAGAGAAGATGCTATTACAACGGAGGAGCCGAAATCAGGCTGAATTAACAGAAAAATAAGCACTACGCCCAAGCACGCAATCGGCTTGAAGAACTCGATCCAGCTCGGCCCACAGACCTTATCCCCCCATTTAGACAGGTAGAATGCCATGAAAATCACCATGGCGACCTTCACAACCTCCGAGGGCTGGAGGTTAAATATTCCAAGGGGCAACCAGCGCTTACTGCCGTTAATTTCCCGCCCGATTAGTAATACCGTTACTAAAAGCAATACCGAAACGATCAGAGGAACAAAGCCCATTTTCCTCCACGTTTCAATTGGAACCAGCGTCGTCCCAGCCAGCACAATCACGCCGATGGTCATAAAAATGGTCTGGCGAATCAGGAAGTAGAAAGGATCACCATAGTTTGCTGTGGCAATACTGCTGGACGCAGAGCCCACCATAACCAGCCCTATTGCCATGCAGCAGGCCACAACTGCCAGCAGTTTGATATCAATGGGATGTCTGGCGTTGCTGAGTTTCACGTAGAGATCAGAAGCAGGAGCACTAGCCATGGTACACCTCCACCTGCTTGCGGAACTCGTCACCCCGGTGTTCATAGCTCGCGAACATATCGAAGCTTGCACAGGCAGGCGCCAGAAGCACAGCGTCTCCATTCCTGGCAAGCGTGCTGGCCTGCTTAACCGCATCTTTCAGATCTTTCGCCTGAGAAATATTAGCCTGCCCACTGACGGCTTCAGCAAGTTTCCCACCATCACGGCCAAACACAATCAATTCACGTACATAGTTTTCAACAGCAGGCTTCAGATCTGCAAAATCAGCACCCTTGCCATCGCCACCGGCAATCAATACAACATCACCAGCAAGGTCGGCTCCCAAACCTTCTATGGCTGCAATAGCTGCGCCTGAATTTGTCGCTTTGGAGTCGTTAAACCAGCTCACGCCATCGTGGTCAGCAATCCATTCGCAACGGTGGGGCAGGCCAGTAAATTCACGCAGAGCTTCTACCATGGCCTCCATGGGAAGTCCCACACTGAAACCCAGCGCCAGCGCAGCCAGTGCGTTAGCATGGTTGTGAGTGCCTCGTACTTTTAGCTCAGAGGTTCGCAGCAAACGCTTGAGTCCCTGCACAAGCCAGATTTTTCCACCTTCCGAAATTGTTCCGAAATCATTCAAACCGGGAGGCCGCCCTGAACCGAACGACAACTGCACAACACTCTCATTCACAAGTGGCGCACTCAAAGCGTCATCACGGTTACTGATGGCATGGGTGCAGCCGCGATAGATCCGATGCTTTGCCTGATGGTAGGCCGCCAGAGAATCGTAACGGTCCATATGGTCTGGCGTTACATTCAGCACAGTCGCAACGGCCCGCAGGGAATGTGTTGTTTCCAACTGGAAACTGGACAGTTCCAGCACATAAATATTCTTCTCACCCTGCTCTAACAGCTCCAGCACAGGGGTGCCTATGTTGCCGCCAACGCCCACTTTCCAACCGGCACGCTCTGCCATTTGCCCTGCAAGGGTGGTGACAGTGCTTTTTCCATTGGAGCCAGTAATGGCAACCACCGGAGTTAGAGACTGTTTTTCAGCCAGTGCACGGCAGAACAGCTCAATATCCCCAGATACAGCAACGCCGCTGGCAAGTGCAGCGGCAATGGCAGGTTCCTTCAGAGAGAGGCCGGGACTGACGATTAACTCGTCAGCTTGAGAGAGCATATCTGCATCAAAGGGACCACACACCACTTCAATACCAGGGCACTCTCTTTGGAAGTCCACCAATCCTGGTGGTTCTTCCCGGGAATCTACAACGCGGAAGAGCGAGCCCGATCGATAAAGCCAGCGCGCGCAGGCCAGTCCGGTCTTACCAAGACCGACGACAATCCTTTGTCTATCGCTGCCAATCAGCTGCTTAGTCACTCACTCTTCCTCAGTCAACGCAATTTCAAGGTTGCCAGACCAATCAACACAAGGATCAGGCTGATAATCCAAAAACGAACAATGACCCGTGGCTCAGGCCAGCCCTTCAATTCAAAATGATGGTGAATCGGTGCCATGCGGAAAATACGACGGCCGGTCAGCTTGTAGGAGCCAACCTGCAAAATCACCGAAACCGTTTCCATCACAAAAACACCGCCCATAATGAACAGCACAATTTCCTGACGAACAATAACGGCGATCACACCTAAAGCCGCACCCAGTGCAAGAGCACCCACATCCCCCATAAAGACCTGAGCGGGATAGGTGTTAAACCACAAAAAGCCAAGACCAGCCCCAACCAGTGCCGCAGTGAACACAACCAGCTCACCGGCTCCGCGCACGAAAGGAATATTCAGATATCTGGCAAACTCAAAGTGACCGGTCAGGTAAGCGAAGATACCCAGAGCCGCTGCCACCATAACTGTAGGCATGATCGCCAGACCATCCAGACCATCGGTCAGGTTCACGGCATTACTGGTTCCGACAATCACGAAGTAAGTCAGAACTACAAAGAAGATACCCAGAGGAATGGCGACATTCTTGAAGAAAGGAACAATCAGAGCCGTTTCCATCGGTGTTTTCGCCATCATGTACAGGGCGACAGCCGCTCCCAGACCGAACACCGATTGCCAGAAGTACTTCCACTTCGCAGGTAAACCACGGGAGTTTTTCTCAACCACCTTGCGGTAGTCGTCTACCCAGCCCACAGCACCAAACGACAGAGTCACACCAAGAACAATCCACACATAAGGGTTGCTCAGATTCGCCCACAAAAGTGTGCTGATGGCAATGGCCGCCAGAATCAGCGCACCACCCATAGTTGGCGTGCCAGCTTTGCTCAAGTGAGATTGTGGACCATCGTCACGCACAGCCTGGCCAATCTGGTAAAAGCTCAGCTTACGGATCATGATGGGGCCAAACCACAGGGAAAACGCCAGTGCCGTCAGCACACTGAGAATCGCCCGCAGTGTCAGGTATTTGAATACACCAAATCCGCTGTAGTAAACGCTTAAATAGTCAGCCAGCCAGTGCAGCATTAAGCACCCTCCGTGGTTGTCGCCACACTGGGCGCTTCATGATTCTCAGATAAACAGGCAGAAACAACTTTATTCATCCCTGAGGCGTTGGCGCCTTTTACCAAAGCCACAACCCCCTGCTTCAAGTGGGTTTGCAGCCATGTGATAAGATCACTCTTATCCGCAAAATGTTCGCCGTCTTTCTGGAAGCCGGTGTGAGCATGGGCAGATATAGTTCCGCTGGTCAGTACGCGATCGATTCCCGCATTCAGAGCATACTCACCCAGCTCCCGGTGCATACGAATGCCGTCTTCCTCATCCAGATAGTGCTCTGCGGAGAGATCACCCATAACAAGAATGCGGTAGCCATCACATTCCGCCAGCTCATCAATAGCAGCTCTGGTGGAATCTGAGTTAGCGTTATAACTTTGATCAATCACCATGGCTCCATGATGAGTGCGGAACCGCTGACCTCGGCGAGCGTACGGGTGTGCCTGCCCCAACCCCGCAGCAATGGTTTCGATATCCAGCCCTGCAGCCTTTGCAATCGTTGCCGCAGCGCAGGCATTAGTAACCTGGTGACGCCCCCAGAACTGCAGGTGCACCGGCGTTTCTTTTTCCTCCAGATGGAGGGTGAAGTGCATGCCGTTCTCTTCTGTGACCACATCGCCAGCCCAGGCATTTGCTTCCTGACTGGCGTGGCTGAAAGTCATAATCCGGCAACCCGCGTTTTGCCTGATACGCTCAAGCCAGATGGGGTGATGCTCATCATCAAGATTCACTACCGCGCAGCCATCTTTGGGCAGCTGGTCGAAAATAGCACCCTTCTCCTGAACAACGCCCATCAAACCACCGAGGCCTGCCACATGGGAGCAGCTGGCATTGTTCACGATAGAAATATGGGGCTGTACGATATTGGTCAAATGCTCAATCTCACCCGGGCTGTTGGTGCCCATTTCGATCACAGCAAATTGATGCTCTGACGTCAGACGCGCCAGAGTCAGCGGCACACCATAGGCATTATTGAAATTGCCATTGGTAGAAAGGGTAGGAGCAACCTGACTGAATATGGCAGCCAGCATTTCTTTTACAGACGTTTTACCACTGCTGCCGGTTACACCAAATACAGTACCCTTAAAAGCCTTACGGTTCAGGATACCCGTTTGAGTTAAAGCTTCTTCTGTATCATCCACAAGAATATGGGGAAAGCTGTCGACAGGGCGGCTTACCAGTACCCCTGCAGCCCCCTTATCCAGCGCAGCCTGCACATAGTTGTGACCGTCAAAGTTCGGGCCCTTAATCGCCACAAACAGCTGCCCGGGCTCAAGTGTACGCGTATCGATGCTGATACTGGTCACAGGAGCATCATCGCCCACCAGTTTTCCTGACAAAGCGCTGGTCAAACTACTGAGGTTTTCTGCTGCGATCATGCCACTCTCCCGGACAAAGCCATAGTCACCTGTTCAAGGTCACTGAATGGATAACGAACACCTTTGATTTCCTGATATGACTCATGTCCCTTTCCGCTGACCAGAACAACGTCTCCTGGCCCGGAAGTACCAATGGCCTGACGAATAGCCTCGGCACGATCAACGACAACCGTCACCCGCTTGCGTTGCTCACCCCCCAAACCGGCCAGCGCATCTCTGATAATGCTGGCAGGCTCTTCAGAGCGGGGGTTATCACTGGTTAAATACACACGATCAGCACCAGCACAGGCGGCCTGAGCCATCAGTGTGCGCTTGCCTTTATCGCGATCACCACCACAGCCGAATACACAAGTAATGCGTTGACTGCCATGTTCACGCAACGCCCCGAGAACACTGTCCAGAGCATCAGATGTATGGGCATAATCAATCACGACACTGGG
The DNA here is from genome assembly GCF_009711465.1 of Parendozoicomonas verongulae. Classification (GTDB taxonomy): domain Bacteria; phylum Pseudomonadota; class Gammaproteobacteria; order Pseudomonadales; family Endozoicomonadaceae; genus Sansalvadorimonas; species Sansalvadorimonas verongulae. The sequence goes on from NZ_SMME01000869.1 coordinate 44,978, forward strand.
CTGATGAGCGCTGCCGTAGCGCTCAAGGCGGCCAGGCACACTTTCTATGGAAGGCACGGCTTCCAGCACATCCGCCAGAGCAACACCGTGGCAACCCAGCGCACAAATTACACCTAACAGGTTGCTAAGGTTGAAGCGACCCAGCAGCGGCGTATTCAGCTCACCTTCCCCCCATGGCGTAAAGATGCGCGCTCGCATACCGTCAGGCAGCAACTGGATACCCTGGAGATAAACGTCAGCTGAAGTCTTGGTCAGGGAGAAAGTCAGGCTTTGAGCAGATGGATGGACCTTGTCGGCTACATAGGCCACCCATTCGTCATCACTGTTGAAGATGGCATATTTCAGTCCAGGGCGAGTAAACAACAAACCTTTGGCATCCGCATAAGATTCCATATTGCCGTGATAATCCAAATGTTCACGGGTGAGATTGGTGAATATGGCCGTATCGATGTTCAGGCCATCGATACGCCCTTGATCCAAACCGTGAGAAGAGACTTCCATAGCCATCCAGCCTATGCTGGCATCGCGCAACTCGGCAGCAAAGCGGTGGCTGGTCAGCATATCAGATGTGGTATTACCCGTCTCATCAAGCTGCCCCACGCGGCCTTTGCCCAAGGTCCCCATAATCCCGCAGCCATCGCTCAGACGATCCAGCAGTGATCCGAGAAAGTGAACAGTGGACGATTTGCCATTAGTGCCTGTCACACCAATCACCTTCACCTTCTGGGAAGGGCACCCCAAGGCAAAATCAACCAGCTCTCCTGATCTGTCTTTGAGGTCTGCCACACAAATCAGTGGTACATCAACCTGAGGCAACTTTCGCCCCTGGGCAGAGACAAAAGGTTCCATAAGCACAGCCGCAGCACCAGCCTGCACAGCTGCTTCGATATAATCCCGGCCATCCACTGCGAAACCGGGCAGTGCAAGGAAGAGATCGCCACGGCTGACACGGCGGCTGTCGGTTACAATCCCCGACAACGTGATATCGCTTGCACACAACTCAGCACCGAGCCATTTGAGTAAGCGATTGAGAGTCAGACGATCGTCCTTCGTAGAGTCTGTCATTAACCTTTATTCCTGGATTGACTGGCTGTGCCTGCCACCATTTGATGCTGATCCGCAGAGTCGGGAGGAACCCCCAAAACCCGCATAGCCTCACCGGCCACCCGTGAAAACACAGGAGCTGATATTAAGCCACCGTAATATTGTCCCGCACTTGGACCATCCACCATGATGACCATCGCAATACGGGGATTGTTCACAGGTACAACACCTGCAAACAGAGCAATATGGCTGGAACTGGAGTATTTGCCACCTACCAGTTTTTGCGCCGTACCGGTTTTACCGGCCACTTCATAGCCATCAATTCGAGCTCTGTGGGCAGTACCGGTGTTACTGGTTACGCTCTTCATCATATCCAGCACATTTTCCGCAACAATTGGCGGAATAACCTGATGACTCTCTGCAGGAATATCCCGCTTAATCAGGCTGACGGGCATAGCCTTTCCGTCGTTTGCCAGCACCATATAAGCCTGAGCCAGCTGTAGCGTGGTCACCGTCAGCCCATAGCCGAAAGACAGTGTGGCCGCTTCAATAGGACGCCACCTGTTCCGCACAGGTAAAACTCCGGTACTTTCACCGGGAAATACAACGCCGGTTGACTGACCAAAGCCTACTTTCTGGAACACGGAAACCAACGCTTCCGGGCCAATATCCATGGTGAGTTTGGTCATACCCATGTTGCTAGATTTTTCCAGAATACCCGCCAGGCTCAGCTCACCATAGTTTCTGTGGTCCCGAACCACATCACGCCCTACGCGCATCCACCCCGGCGAGGTGTCTATGATGCTCGTATTGGAAAAATGTCCACTCTCAAGAGCGGCAGCTACACCAAAAGGCTTCACAACAGAGCCCGGTTCAAACTGATCGGTAATCGCCCGGTTACGAATACCCGCGATATTCATTTCACTGCGGTTGTTCGGGTTAAAAGCTGGCTGATTAGCCATAGCCAGCACCTCACCGGTTTTCACATCCAGCATCACCAGAGATGCGGACTTGGCCTTACTCTCCTGAAATGTTTTCAGTAACTCACGATACGCCAGATACTGCAGTCGCAAGTCGATACTCAGTTTGACCTCTTTACCAGCTTCCGCACTTTTCAGTACATTAGTCTCTCGAATCACCCGCCCTTTGCGGTCTTTTATAACACGTACAACACCGGGACTGCCGGCCAGCCATTCATCAAGAGCCAGCTCAATGCCTTCCTGCCCCTTATCATCAATATCCGTAAGACCAACCAGCTGGGACGTCACTTCACCCGCCGGGTAAAAACGACGATACTCCGGTTTTCCGTAGACACCAGAAATCCGGAGTTTCAAAACTTTTTTGGCATCAGCCGGCCGCATCTGCCGCTTCAGGTAAATAAAGCCCTTATGCTTTTCCCGCTCCAGCCGGTGTGCCAGATCGGAAAAGGGAATATCCAGCGCGTCAGCCAGATCATTCCAGCGTGCCTTCGACTTCTCTTCATTCAAAAGCCGAGGGTTCGCAGTAATGGTGACAACCGCCGTACTCACTGCCAGCGGGCTGCCATTGCGGTCCAGAATCAAACCACGATGTGCAGGAATTCTTTCCTCTCGTACCGTTCTTTTATCCCCTTCATTTTGCAGAAAGGGACGATTGAATACATGCAACATAGCTACCCTGCCGGTGACGACAACCATCGCCAGCAGAATGAAAACCTGAACAGTGCGATAACGCCCCTTGAAAGGAGCCGTTCCTTTGCTTTTGTTCACGGTGTTACCAGAATGACCCGTTTTTTACCGGGCACCTCCATGTTGAGTTCTTCTCGTGCCCGCTCCTCCACGCGACTGTGGGCACTTTCCGTACTATGCTGCAACAGTAGCTGCCCCCATCGTTCCTGAAGAGCATTTTTACGCATCAGTTCTGTTTGCAGCTGATTAAAGGCCTGACGATTCAGGTGTGACACATAGGTCAGCCCAAACGCCGAAATCACCACAATCACAAACAGAACCACTGTCATCCATGGTATCTGCCTCCACAAAACCTGTAGAGGCGTAGAATCCAGAAACCGACTCTCAATCACGCCAAACGTTCCGCTACCCGCATCACCGCACTGCGTGCACGGGGGTTACCGTCAACTTCCTGCGGGCCGGCCTTTCTGGCCTTGCCAATGCTTTTCATACGACGATTCAATTGTTCTTCTGTGAGCGGTACCCAGCTGGGCACGTCATCGCCCTTCTCATGACGGCGAATAAAACGCTTTACCATCCGGTCTTCCAAAGAGTGGAAGCTGATAATCACCAGCCGTCCGCCGGGCTTCAGCAATTCCAGACTGTCTTCCATCAACCGCTCCAGATCATCCAGTTCACTGTTGATAAAGATCCGGATTCCCTGAAATGCCTTGGTGGCCGGATGAATTTTCTTGGGCCAGACCGGGTTAGCATCAGCGATAATTTTTGCCAGCTGAGCCGTGCCGGTAATTGGCGCCTGCTCCCGGGCTTCAAGAATCCCCTTCGCCATGCGCCGCCCGAATTTTTCTTCACCAAAGCGTTTGATCACATCGGTGATTTCATCTTCGCTGGCTACCGCCAGCCACTCAGCGGCGCTCAGGCCACGAGTGGTGTCCATACGCATGTCCAGTGGGCCATCATTCTGGAAACTAAACCCACGACCTGCATCGTCCAGCTGGGGAGAGGAAACACCGAGATCCAAAAGGATGCCGTCTACCTTCTCACCACCTGCACCTTCAATATCAGCAAACGCTTTAATCTGTGCAAAAGAGCCGTGACAGATGCGAAAACGCGGATCTTCACTTTCCAGCTCCCTGGCCACACCCACGGCAACCGGATCTTTATCAATACCCGTTAGTCGTCCGTTATCTGCCAGCTGGGACAGAATCAAACGACTATGGCCGCCACGGCCAAAGGTTCCGTCGATATAATGACCGTTGGCATCAGTCACCAGACAGTCGACCGCTTCATCAAGAAGTACGGTTTTGTGCTGAAATTTCTTGCCCATAAACTCTTCAACGTCGCTGCGTTACAGCTGTTATGTCACATAAGCGCGACGACGCATTTACAATGAAAGCGTCTGTAATTCTTCCGGTGTGTCGCCATCTCCAGATTCCTGAAGATAGGCATCACGCCGCTCATTCCAGCACTCCTCATCCCAGAGTTCGAACTTTTTCCCCTGGCCGAGCAGTACCGTTTTTTTCTTTAAACCGGCGTACTCTCTCAACAGGGGAGGAATCAGCACACGGCCATTTCCATCCATTTCCAGATCAGTGGCATGACCGATCAGTAAACGCTGAATTCTGCGGGTCATTGGATGAAAACTGGGAAGAGCTTCAATCTTGGCCTGAATGGCATCCCATTCATCAACCGGATAAATCAGAAGGCAGGTCTCTTCTGTGTCAATCGTGGCAACGAGATGCCCATTGCATCGCTCAGACAACACGGAGCGGTAGCGTGTCGGTACAGCCAACCGCCCTTTGACATCCATGTTCAGAGCATTTACACCACGAAACACAAGAACCTCCACCTTTCGGATTCAGCTTCCCAGTTTTTTCCACAATTATCCACTTTACCCCACTGTACCACACTATAAAAATACGCAAAACCCTGCCACCCAGTAGGAATTTTAAGGAAAAACCAATAAAATCAACAGGTTGTGAAGAGTGTTAAAAAGTGGAACAAAAGAAGAAAATCCAACAAAAAGAAAAGCCTGCCAGAACATAGTGAGAATCTACTTAATTCTCAAATGCTGAAAGAAGAATAATGAGACACCAGCAAATGTGGTAAAGAAACAACAAAAAAGAAGGAAATCAGCCAAACAACTGACGAAAAAAGAAGAGATTCCGCAAGATGGCCTGTAAGCCGGGTTCTGTAAAGCTTCAAAGAAGCCCTGACAGTCATTCATCTGGGATGCATGTCGCCACACACCTCAAGCGACCTACCCGGATTCAGCGTGGGCCACGCCAATGAATCCCTATTTGGTCTTGCTCCGAGTGGGGTTTACCCTGCCATGAGCTGTTGCCAGCCATGCGGTGCGCTCTTACCGCACCCTTTCACCCTTACCGGTTAGCCCCTCTCTAAAAAGAAAGTGGTAACTTAGGCGGTCTACTTTCTGCGGCACTTTCCGTAGGCTTTCGCCCCCCAGGCGTTACCTGGCACCCTGCCCTGTGGAGCCCGGACTTTCCTCCAGCCATCTGTCGTCTTGCGACAACAAACAACCAGCGACTGCCCGGCCATCTTGCGGACGCCGAACAATACCGGAAGGCGCCTACCACCTCAACCCGTATTTCGACTATTTATGTTACGCGCCCAGTCAGGCGTCTTTCATCGCCAGACCCGCCTTATAGAGAACCTTAGATTTCACACCGGTGAGTTTGGCGGCGATCTGACTGGCCTGCTTCATAGGCAGTTCCTCCACCAGAACAGAGAGAGTACGCAACACCTCTTCGGGAATGTCACCACTACCCAGTTCAGGCTTCTCAGCACCGCGCACCAGTACCACAAACTCACCACGTCGCTGATTTTCATCATTCGCCAGAATATCCTGTAACTCGACCACAGTTCCGGACAGAACCGTTTCAAAGGTTTTGGTCAGCTCACGGGCAAGCACAACATGCCTGTCGACACCCAACTCCTGCGCCATATCATCGAGCATATCAACAATACGATGAGGAGACTCATACACAATCCAGGTGTGAGCAAAATCCACCAGCTCTGCCATACGCTTTCGGCGCCCGGAACCTTTTGCCGGAAGAAAACCCTCAAAGAAGAAACGATCCGAAGGCAAACCGGATACACTCAAAGCCGCCACCATGGCGCAGGCTCCCGGCACAGGCACAACTTTCAAACCTGCCTCACGCACTGCATTGACCAAATGGTAACCAGGGTCAGAAATCAGAGGCGTTCCCGCATCCGATACCAGTGCAACAGACTCCCCATCCTGTAAGCGCTGTACAATTTGCTCACTCCGACCACGCTCGTTGTAGTCATGACAGGCCAGCAATGGACGTTTGATACCAAAGTGACTCAGCAACCGGCTTGTATGACGAGTATCTTCTGCAGCAATCACATCCACAGACATCAAAACATCTTTGGCTCTCGGAGAAAGATCCCCCAGATTACCAATCGGCGTGGCCACTATATAAAGGATGCCAGCACCCGAATTTTCACTCATATCATCTACTCAGCTATGCACTGGGGTCAGCGCAACAATAAAACCACCCACTAGAGGCCAGATCATCTGGAGACACGGACATGTCTCAGTTAGAATCAGATCTTTCAAATTTCACTGCCAGAAGGGCTTCCCACATCGTGAATCTGCAATCCTGGGCCAGGATATTACTACTGGCGCTGCCCGTAACCATCCTCACCGCCTGCTCATCCGCTCCCACGGTTGATAGCAGACCCAAGGCACAGCAGTCCACAGCAGCCACTTCTGGCATTCCGGATATCAACGACATACTTACACAGGCTGCTCGCGCTAAAGAGCCGCTGCAAAGTCAGCTTTATTTACAGGCTGCCGACCATTTCAAAGTCAGCGACACTGCCAGAGCAGCGGACATGCTGCAACTGATTGATACTCTGAGCCTCACTTTTCAACAGCAAAACCAGTTCCGGCTCATCAGTGCCCGCATCCAACTGAAAAACAATATAACGGAAGATGTTCAAAGGTGGTTGAACACCATCAACCGCAGCGCGCTGACACCCCCATTGCAGTACGAGTTTGACACCATAAAGGCACAGCTTGCTGATATTGAAGGCCGCTATAGCGATGCCATTAAGAACTGGGGGCTTGCTGCCAGCAACCCAGTGGTGGAGCCAACACCAGAGCTATTCAAACAACTCTGGAAAGGCATTTTGCAGGAAGAAAACGAAGATATCAGCGCCCTGCTAAAGAACAACACGAACCGCACTCTACAGCCATGGCTGGAACTGGCTCTGATTTACCGCAGCCCAAGCGAGCTCAATGCCCAGCTGGTCGAACTCAAGCAATGGGAGCAACGCTGGAGCGGCACACCCGCCCAGCTTAACATGCCGGCAGCAATAACGACCCTGCAACATACCTCTCCTTATGAACCCAGACGCATAGCTCTGCTTCTTCCCTTATCCGGCCCTCAAGCCAGCGCAGGCCAGGCTGTACGAGATGGGTTTATGGCGAGTTACTACCAAAGTCTGCACAACAGTCAAAGTAACCCAAAATACTCCCGTACACTTCCAGAAATTGTTCTATACGACACCGCCAACAGTAAAGCATCATCTATTCTGGCCCAGCAGGCTCAGGAAGAAGGTGCGGAAATGATCATCGGCCCACTGCGCCGCAGTGTAGCCAGCCAAAACCTGAAAGACAGTAATGTCACCGTACCATGGCTTGTACTGAATCAGGTCGGCGAGCAACCTGAAACAAACCCGGTTTACCAATTTGGCCTTGCCTCAGAGAGTGAAGCCATCCAGGCGGCTGAGCGAGCCTGGGAGGATGGTTACCGCAACCCGATCATCATGACTCCGGACACCAGCTGGGGAAAACGTGTTGCCGACAGCTTCTCCAGCACCTGGGAAGAACTAGGCGGGCAGGTTCTCAGCCATTACACATTTAACAACACGGGTGACTACAACACCTCTGCCAGCGAAGCGCTTCTGGTGAATGCCAGCTTCAAGCGAGCCAACAACCTGACCCGACTGATCGGCGAACGACTGGATTACACCCCCCGTCGCAGAAACGATGCCGATATGATTTTTATGGCAGGCTCTCCCACCCAGGGGCGCCAGCTCAAACCGGCTCTAGACTTCTATTTCGCATACAATCTTCCGGTTTACACAGTGTCCACCATGTACAGCGGCCAGCAAGATGTAGTACAGGATCGCGATTTGAACGACGTGCGCATCCCACTCATGCCCTGGTTTGTCAGCCGCAGCTCTCCCCTGAAGCGTTCCATTCAGAACACATGGAAAACCAGCAAAAGTCAGCTGGCCCCACTTTACGCTCTCGGCTCAGACACTTGGCGCATTTACCCTCGTCTGGAACAAATGAGCAAATCAGAAGGTGCCGAGCTCTTTGGTGCCACCGGCATTCTCACCATTCCGCCCAGCCGAGAGGTGAAGCGCGAACTAAGCTGGCAATACTTCCGCAACGGCCGCCCTGTTGCCCTGAGCAAGGAAGTCAGCATGCATCCGGAGCGCAGCCAGAATGTTCTGGAAAACGAAGGTTAACAACCAGACAGGCCTCGCCGCAGAAAATCAGGCCCTTGCCTTTCTACAAAAGCAGGGGCTCAGATTGCGGGAAAGAAACTATGCCTGCAAAGCAGGTGAACTTGATTTGGTGATGAACGACAAAGACACACTCGTCTTTATAGAAGTTCGCTTCAGAAAATCCGATAATTACGGATCGGCCGAAGAGTCGGTAACCCATCGAAAGCAAGCACGTTTAAATCGTGCGGCTGCACATTACATGCAAACCTTTCGGCTTACCGACAAAGTGCCATGCCGCTTTGATATAATCACGATTCATCCGGATAGGAACCGTGACGGCAATCAAGTAAACTGGATCAGGAATGCCTTTGGCCCCTGAGTCACATTCTTTAACGTAGTTTTATCTGTCTGAGAGAAGCGCATTTCCCGGACGAAAGCGGATCACCAGGACCCCGTGACATGCTTGATCATATAACCAGCCACTTCTCCGACAGTATTGATGCACAAATCCGCGCAGCCGAGGAGCTGCCCCCCTACATTGGCCAGGCTGCTGAACTGATGGTTCACTCTCTGGTAAATGAGGGAAAAATCCTTGTTTGTGGTAATGGCGGATCTGCTGCACTCACACAACACTTTTCTTCGGAAATGCTCAACCGTTTCGAGCGGGAGAGACCCAGCCTGCCTGCTATCGCACTCACCACAGACACATCAACTTTGACGTCTATAGCCTGTGATTACAGCTATAACGAAGTGTTCTCCAAGCAAATTCGCGCTCTCGGACTTCCCGGCGATATCTTGCTTGTTATTTCTTCTACTGGCAGCTCCCCCAGTCTCGTACAATCCATCCAGGCGGCTCACGACCGAGAGATGACCGTTGTTGCCATTACCGGGCAGGATGGTGGCAACTGCGCACGCCTTCTACACTCTGAAGATGTGGAGATTCGCGTTCCAGCCAACTCCGTGAGTCGCACCCAGGAAACCCAACTCCTCATCATCCACTGCCTTTGCGACCTGATTGATGGATTCTTATTCGGAAGTGCCGAATAACACACCGAACTGACAGGGAATACTGGTTTTTCCCCATGTTCCCCGACACACTGAAAGGAATTGCTAAGTCGTGAAAATTCTATTCCCCATCTTTGCCCTGACTCTCAGCCTGCTCACAGGCTGCGCCACTACAATCTCAGCCGTTAGAGAAGGGCCCATTCAGGAAAACCCGGGGAAGCGCACCATGGGGGCATGGATTGACGACCAGAGCATTGAAACCGTCACTAGCGTCAATATCCAGAAAGCCAACCCGGAATTCAAGAATAACCATGTTGCCGTGATCAGTTTCAACGCATATATCTTACTTGTAGGGCAGGTCGCCACCCCCGAGCTGAAAGCAGAAGCTGAACGCGTAGCCAATCAAACGTTAAAAGCCCGCAAAGTCTATAACGAACTGGAAATTGCTGGCCCCACCACTATCTTGACCCGCTCAAGCGACAGTTGGATCACCTCCAAGATAAAGACGCGTATGATTGGCACAGCCAACTTTCCTTCATCCCGTGTAAAAGTCATCACAGAAAACGGTGCTGTTTATCTGATGGGGCTAGTAACCCCCGAGGAGGCACAGCAAGCTGTCAACATTGCCCGGGAATCCTACGGTGTTCAGAAAATCGTAAAAGTGTTTGAGTACATTCGATAAGCACTTTCGAGCAGATACAAAAAAGTCCGCATATGCGGACTTTTTTGTATCTGACGAGAATCGACTCTACTACTTCACCACTTTCAGTGAAGGACGACCTTTAGGCTTCTTACCGGACGCATCTCCACCAGACTTAGGGGCCGATTGTTTATCCTCTTCAGGAACCGGCTTCTCTGCAACAGGCTTAAGAGGTGTTGGTGCAGATGCTTCTGAAACAGGAGACAACGCAGCAGGAGTTTCTTCCTCTGGGCGAGGCTCCATCTCAAACACCATACCCTGACCGTTCTCCCGCGCATAAATCGCCATTACGCCCGCAACAGGAACATAAACATCATAGGCCTTGCCATTAAAGCGCGCAGTGAAAGAGACAGCCTCATTATCCAGGCTCAATTCACGAACAGCCATGGGGGATACATTCAGAACAACCTGATCATCTTCGGCAAAGCCGGGAGGCACAAAAACACCCGGCCACAACGCATCAACCAGAAGATACGGGGTACATTCGTTATCGACAATCCAGTCATACAGCGCCCGAATAATGTAAGGACGGCTGCTTGTCATACTCATGGAGCAACTCCAGAAACCAAATAAAAAAGGGAGTGCTGCAAACACTCCCTTCAGTGTAAATCAAGAAAGGCTTTTAGCCCTAAAACTTCACAAACTGTCCCACAATGACACAGTTCATGAACACTTTACGGCTAGACTCTCATTTCTTTCTCAACTTCAGAAAGACTTTCCAGGAAGGATTCACGCTCAAACAGGCGATCCATGTAAGCTTGGAGATCTTTAGCCTGTTTAGGCAGCTCAATTCCGAGAATCGGCAGGCGCCACAGCACAGGAGCAACACAGCAGTCTACCAGAGTGAATTCGTCACTTAGGAAGAAAGGCTTCTCAGCAAAGATTGGGGAAATGCCCACCAAACCTTCACGCAACTCCTTACGAGCCTTGGTCACAGCAGCATCTTTGCTAGCAGGGTTCAGAATAATATCCGCCAGGTTGCACCAGTCCTTCTGGATGCGGTGCATCATCAGACGGCTTTGCGCACGGGTAACAGGATACACTGGCAGCAGAGGAGGATGAGGGAAACGCTCATCCAGATATTCCATCATCACGCTGGATTCATACAGCACCAGATCACGGTCCACCAGAGTAGGGACAGCATTGTATGGATTGATGTCCGAAAGCTCCTGAGGCAAGGCGTCGGGATCCACGTCCTGAATATCGACAGCTACACCTTTCTCCGCCAGAACAATACGGACCCGATGGCAGTAATGGTCCGCCGGATCGGAGAAGAAGGTCATTGAGGATCGCTTGGCGACTACGCCCATCTATTTACCCCCGCCTGAGGTCATTTGTTAAACAAAAACGCGCGCAATCAACTCGTGATTACGCGCCAGTGTGAAATTCTACCAGATTATAGGAGTTAGTGAACGTCCTTCCAGTATTCCCGTTTCAGCAAATACGCAGGAATAAAGAAAATAATCAGGAATAACAGCACATACCAACCAATTCGCTGACGCTCCAGTTGCATTGGTTCAGCGCTGTATGCCAGGAAATTCACCAGATCATACATAGCCTGATCGTACTCCTGCGGTGTCATACTGCCTTTTATGGACGGATCAGGCTCCAGACCACACAGCTTTTCACCGGTCAGAGTATCACGCTGACCATGCTCCCCAACTGCACAGGTGTCCACCTGAGCCCCCTGCAACTCCAACAGGACATGGGGCATACCCACATCCGGGAACACCTTGTTGTTCACACCCCAGGGGCGCTTGGGATCAAGGTAGAAAGTGCGCAGGTAGGTATACAGCCAGTCTGTACCACGAACCCGGGCCACCAGAGTCAGATCAGGAGGCGTTGCACCAAACCACGCCTTGGACTCCTCGGCTACCATACCATTCGCCATCAGATCACCGATCTTGCCGCCGGCAGGCATCAGGTTTTCCATCATCAGATCATGGGGAATACCCAGGTCATCTGCCACTCGTTCATAGCGCTGAAACTCAGTAGCATGACAGGCGTAGCAGTAGTTCATATACAGCTTTGCGCCACGCTGCAGGGAGGCCTTGTCTGCAACATTAGGCTCCATGGCATCCAGCGGATAACCAGAGCCTCCTGCTGCAAACACACTCACAGGCAACACCAAAACCAGAGCAGCAATGACTTTTTTGAAGATTGTTGTTCTTTTCATTATCCGGTTACCCTCTCCGGTACTGGCTTGGTTTTTTCCATGGCAGAGTAGAACGGCATCAACAGGAAAAAGCCGAAGTAGAACACCGTACCAATTTGCGCCAACAGGGTATACGTTTCCGTAGCAGGCTTGGTTCCCAGCCAGATCAGCACAAGAAAGTTAATACCAAAGAGGATAATCAGGGTACGGAAGATGGGCCCTTTGTAACGCCAGGACTTCACCGGACTCCGATCCAGCCAGGGCAACACAAACAAGATGGCTATAGCGGCCCCCATAGCCAAAACCCCCATCAACTTGTCTGGAATCGCCCGCAGGATGGAGTAGAAGGCCCCCATGTACCACACCGGCGCAATATGCTCTGGCGTCTTCAAACTGTTAGCCGGTTCAAAGTTTGCGTGCTCCAGGAAATAGCCGTTCACTTCCGGGAAGAAGAAAACGACGGAGCAGAACACAAACAGGAATACGATAACGCCGACAATATCCTTGACCGTGTAATAAGGGTGAAAACCAATACCATCCAGTGGCTTACCGCTCTCATCTTTATACTTCTTGATATCTACACCGTCAGGGTTGTTGGAACCCACCTCGTGCAGCGCCACAAGGTGCATCACCACCAGACCAAGAATCACAATCGGCAGCGCAATAACATGGAGGGCAAAGAAGCGGTTCAGAGTAATGCCGGAAATCAGGAAGTCACCCCGCACCCACTGTTGCAGGTCCGGGCCAATCACCGGAATCGCACCAAACAGGGAGATGATGACCTGTGCACCCCAGTAGGACATCTGTCCCCAAGGCAACAGGTAACCCATAAAGGCTTCCGCCATCAGGGCGAGGTAGATCGCCATGCCGAAAATCCATATCAACTCGCGGGGCTTTCGATAAGACCCGTACAGCAGCGCCCGGAACATGTGCAGGTAAACAACCACAAAGAATGCGGACGCACCGGTGGAGTGCATGTAACGCAGCAACCAGCCGTATTCCACATCCCGCATAATGTATTCAACAGATGCAAATGCTGCTTCCGCACTGGGCACATAACTCATAGTGAGCCAGATACCAGTGAGAATCTGATTCACCAGAACCAGCAGGGCAAGCGAACCGAAGAAGTACCAGAAATTAAAGTTCTTGGGCGCATAATACTTACTGAGATGCGCTTCCCAGGTGGAGCTGAGCGGAAAACGCTCATCAATCCATGCAAGCAGTTTCTGTCCCATCAGGCATTCTCCTCATCCACACCGATCACAATCACGTCATCGCTCTTGAAGGAGTAGGGTGGAACAACCAGATTGGTTGGTGCCGGTACGCCTTTATAAACGCGACCTGCCAAATCGAACTTAGAACCGTGACAGGGACAGTGATAGCCACCCTTCCATGTTGGATCGAAGTCCATGGGAATAACTTCCGGAAGGTATTTAGGAGAGCATCCAAGATGAGTACAAATACCAATAAGCACCAGAATTTCAGGCTTTCTGGAGCGGTATTCGTTCTTGGCATATTCAGGTTGTTCAGAGCTGTTGGAATCGGGGTCTGCTACTTTTTTTACGTCCTGACCGATATGTTCCAGCATCCCCTGGCTTCGCCGTACAACAAAAACGGGCTTGCCCCGCCATTCGGCGATCACTTGTTGACCTTCTTCGAGTTTGGCGATGTTAAGCTCCACAGGAGCACCAGCGGCTTTTGCTTTTGCGCTGGGATTCCATGACTTAACAAACGGTGTCGCGACCCCCACGGCTCCCGCCGCGCCGACAACCGATGTAGCTCCTATAAGGAAGCGGCGCCGACCCACATTTACGCCGTCTTGACTCATTCGGCTTTCTCCCCATCAGGGTTATTGCTTGTACGGCATGCCTGCCGACTTTTGGCGGTGGGCATGTTAGTTAATTTCGTTATTATTCACAAGCAACAGGGTTTAACCCTATCACCCTACGCACATGCCGAAATGATATAGGTTTTACGCAGGAATGTTAATGCGCAAACCACGTCAAATTTCCCATCTCAAGGATTTGAGTGCAGTTTTCCTACCAAACTACAAGACTGAAGACCTCTATTTTCAAATAAATTGCAGTTCATAAACTTATGTTGTCTTTAGAAAGGTCGAGGCAAAAAAAATGCCCGACCAAAAGGTCGGGCATTTTCCATTCGCAGCATCCGAAGATGCAAGCAAACAGGTATTAACGCTTGGAGTACTGAGGACGCTTACGCGCCTTGTGCAGACCCACTTTCTTACGTTCAACCATACGAGCGTCACGAGTAACGTAGCCAGCTTTGCGCAGAGCACCACGCAGAGTCTCGTCGTAGTCCATCAGTGCACGGGTGATACCGTGACGGATAGCGCCAGCCTGACCAGAAGCGCCACCACCTTTAACAGTGATGTTCAGGTCAAACTTTTCAGTCATCTCAACCAGCTCGAGAGGCTGCATAACAACCATGCGAGACGTTTCACGACCGAAGTACTCGTTCAGAGTACGACCGTTAATGCTGATGTTGCCAGTACCGGCACGCAGGAATACGCGAGCGGTAGAGTTCTTGCGGCGGCCAGTGCCGTAGTTCTGAGTAACAGACATAGTATCCCCCGTTAGATATCCAGTTTCTGAGGCTGCTGTGCAGCGTGCGGATGTTCAGTACCAGCGTATACTTTCAGCTTACGCTGCATCGCGCGACCCAGAGGATTACGAGGCATCATGCCCTTCACAGCCAGCTCGATAACACGCTCAGGCTTGTGAGCAATCAGCTTGTCAAAGCTCATAGACTTCAGACCACCAGGGAACTCAGAGTGACGGTAGTACATCTTGTCAGAAGACTTGTTACCGGTCACACGTACTTTCTCAGCATTTACAACAACGATGTAGTCGCCGGTGTCAACGTGAGGAGTGTACTCAGGCTTGTGCTTGCCGCGCAGGCGGGCTGCAATCTCAGTAGCCAGACGGCCCAGAGTTTTGCCTTCCGCATCAACGACGTACCAGTCACGCCGTGCGGTTTCTGCTTTAGCGCTAAAGGTTTTCATTTAATTCCTATCGCCTCAATGATTCGTAATTCGCCTACCCTGTCGACCCGTAACCTGGCTATCGGAAACAGCCATTCAGATTCGGCGTGCAAACATTGGGCACTCATTCGCGGGAAACGAAAGCGGGGTATTATAGCGAGTCCAGACAATATGGGAACCCCTCCCCCGCCATGAATACCGTGATATTCACCGCCTTCTGACTGTGCCCAACCGAAATAAGCATTCATAATGAACGAGAGTTCATCAGACTTGCGGAATAAAACACAATGCAATACCGAAACCTTGGTCGCACAGACACCCGTGTCAGCCTGATTTGCCTCGGCACCATGACCTGGGGAGAGCAGAATTCCGAACAGGAGGCTTTCGCCCAGCTCGACTACGCCACAGAGCGAGGCATCAACTTCCTCGATACGGCCGAGCTGTATCCTATCCCCCCCAAAGCCGAAACCTACACCCAAACTGAGACAATAATAGGCAACTGGCTGAAGCAGCGCGGACAAAGAGATGATGTCGTTGTTGCAACCAAGATAGCCGGCCCCGGGTATCCCTATATGGACGGTGGCCGCCGGTTCACCCGCCGCCATATCGAAAGCGCTCTGGAGGGCAGCCTCAAACGCCTGCAGACCGATTACATCGATCTGTATCAGTTACATTGGCCGGATCGCAACGTCAACAACTTCAACCAGCGGGGTTTTGTTCACCAAGAGAGCGAGCAGCTCACCCCAATAGAGGAAACCCTGGAGGTTCTGGATGACCTGGTAAAAACCGGAAAAATCCGCCATATCGGCCTCTCAAATGAAACACCCTGGGGAACGATGGAGTTTCTACGTATCGCCAGAGAACGCGGCTGGCCTCGGCCTGTTTCCATCCAAAATCCCTATAACCTGCTCAATCGTAGCTTTGAAGTGGGGCTGGCAGAGGTCGCTCACCGGGAAGATATTGGCCTGCTGGCTTACTCCCCTCTCGCGATGGGTATACTAAGTGGCAAATACCTCAATGGTGCCATGCCAGAAGGCTCACGAATGGCACTGTTTACCCGCTTCAAGCGTTACAATACGCCGCAGTGTGAGGCTGCTACTCAAGAGTATGTCAACCTGGCACGCGCCCATAATCTGGATCCAGCTCAAATGGCTCTGGCTTATGTAAACAGCCGCAGCTTTATGAGTAGTAATATTATCGGGGCAACAACCCTGGAACAGTTGTCTGCTGATATTGACTCCATTGAACTCATCCTTTCCGATGAAGTACTGGAAGGTATCGAAAGTATTCACAAACGTATTCCTGACCCGGCCTGTTAGGTTACCTGCTGCGTGCGGCTCCAGAGTCAGCGGCACGCCTTTTTTCAAACCAGGCTTGCCAGTTTTTCGAGTTTCAGTTCATCAAACTGCCTCCACTCTCCCATATCAATGAGAGTGGAGGTCGCACTCAGTTCGGCCTCCTTATTCTCACAGGGGATGTTCGCTCTCTGGGGGTACAGCCCCAGAACCGCTTTCAGATTGCCCCTGTTCCTCCATGACCTTAGATAGGTTGCTCAGAGCCAATTCGATCTCCTTATCCTCACAGGGAGTATCCTTCTTCCCATTGGCCGCAAGAGTGCGCAGCCGGGTAAAAATGTCCAGAGCTTTTTTCAAGTTGTCGCTGCCTCCTATGGTCTGGAGTAGTCTGCCCAGAGGCAGCCCAACGCTTTTTTCATCATGGAAAGAGGTGAAATGTTTTTCATACATTTGCTGGAAGAGTGGTAAAGCTTCCATTAAATGGCCTTTTGCTTGTAAAGCTGTAGCCTTTTCCATCATCTGTAGTGGATGTTTACATGCAGAAGAACTGGCCTGTTCTGGGTGTCGAGAAACCTGCTCTGGGTGTCGAGAAACATACCCTAGGTATTGAGAAGCATAATCTGGGCGTCGAGAAGCATACTCTGGGCGTGGAGAAACCTGCTCTGGGTGTCGAGAAGCATGCTCTGGGTATCGATCTGGGTATCGAGAAGCATGCCCTGGGTGTCGAGAAACATATGTACTGGGGGTATAAGGCCTATACCTGCTTGAATATCTTTGTCTTTGACAACTTGAATATCTTTGTATTTGAGAAGGAGTCGTCTGCCGTTCATGGGAATCTGTTCCATCGGTTCTTGAAGAGTACATATTCTAAATAATCCTCTGTATTTGTTATATCAGGGAGCCTCTAAAGCTGTGTTTGTATGGAGTATGATGGGAGTACAAAGATTCAAAATGAGTCAGGATAACAAGCAAGACTGTTTGAAGTTCTAACTGGTATCGACGTAAGCATGAGCAAGGTTGACGATCGCAAAATTTTCCATGAGGTAAGAGAAACTATCCGGATAGAAGCTATTCAGAAGTGGATTGACGGGACTGAAGTCAGGCACCTTTCTGAAGAGCAGGGAACTGATGTATCTTGTATTTATCGCTGGATTGGCTTCTATTATCCCTCATCCCTCCGCCTGCCTCTTATTGCCAGTGGAAATATCCACATCCCTCACATAACATTTTTTAATTGGAAGCTTCCATCTTTGGGAAGTTCGCCGATAGCAATAGAAGTGTTTGCTGCACACGCTCGTTACGGATAACGGAAATGGCAGAAGTCTGGGTTCTAAAAATTCTTTCCGGCCCCCATGTTGGAGCTGAGATACCTCTTGATTCCGGCACCTGGACCCTTGGCCGGGATGAAGAGTGTGACCTTGTTTTAACCGATGATACTCTGGCTGAACGCCATATTGAGCTGACCGTCTCCCCTGAAGGCGTACAGGTAACAAACCTGGCTCAGGGGCAGAACATCTACCTCTCTGGAGAGCCCCAGCCCAACAACTTCTCTTTGCCCTCCCACACCGTGGTCATGGCGGGCAGCCTCTATTTTGCTGTAGGCGCTGCAGGGCAACCCTGGCCGGAACTGAGTTTATCCGGCCCATCAGCCTCTGCATCACCGGTTCCCTCTACTCCTGTCCAGGCCACCAGTGAAGAAGAGATTGTGCTTGAGGGTGATATTCCGGTTCTCAATGAACGGGTGGAAGATGATGAACTTGAGATGTTGGAAGCCGCTCCACAGGCTCAGGTCAGTAGCAAAACCAAACCAGAACCTGCAAAGAAAAATCATGGTTTTCTTGCCTCTCTCTTACTGAAAGCCAGTGAAACTTCTGTCGAATTTGACTTTCTGGGCTGGTGCAGCCGCCACCCTATTATGCTCGGCGGCGCTTTACTAAGTGGCTTCTTCTCTATTTTGATTGGTGCTTTCTTCTGGCTCTGGATGATGACCGATCCAGAAAAAACCGCAATGGAGAACATCACACCCGCCCAGAAGGCAGAAAGCATCATCACCCAGATGAATGTGCCAGATGTGACAATGAAGAAGTTACCAGATGGTTCGGTAATCATCTCTGGCTACGTAGCGGACAATAATGTCAAAGACAGCCTGCAAAAAGCCCTGAACAATGCCAAAGTGCCTTACAACTTCCAAGCCGTTGTTATGAATGAAATGCGAGCCACCGCAGCCTCGGTTCTGGAACAGTATGATTTCAAACAGATGACCATTGAACTGGATACAACTCCCGGCTCTCTGGTTCTCAGTGGCTATGCAGCCAATCCCAAAGAGGTCGCTCGAATTCGGGAGATACTGCAGCAGGAAGTGCACGGTCTGATATCCATCGTTGATCAGGTGGAATATCAAGTTACACGTCTCAAGGCCCTGCGCACCATGCTCAAAGAACGCGGCCTTGCCCAGAAAATCCGCCTGCTGGAAACACCGGGAAAAGTCATTCTCAAAGGTCGCCTGGGTGATGCTTCCCAAGGCTACTACCTGAAAGAAGTGGTTCAGGACTTCCGGGAGAAATACCGCAACCGCCCAGAGTTGGTGATTGATGCCACCCTTCCCGCTACCGATCTGGCCACCATGCAACCACTGCTCAAGATCAAGAGTGTCAGCCTTGGCCGTATTCCTTATGTAATCCTTGATAACGGAGAGAAGTATCTGCGGGGGGCGAAGCTGAAAAACGGATATATACTTGAAAATATTAACTTGGAATATCTGACGCTCAAGCTAGGTCAGGAAAGAATAAAATACTTTATTGGAGGTGGAGTCAATGGCGGATAATGAGTTTGTTTCACTGTCAGTCACGGAAGACCGTCTGGCAACCGACAAGGACGGAGCCTACAAGCAGCAGCTGATTGATCAGCTTAATGCCAACGTCCAAAATCTGAGGAGCAAAAAGAACAGCGGCCTGTCTCCCGATGAGTTTGCCAGCACGGATGCCTTGATTGATGCAATTGAAAATGCTGTCAAAGTCATCGAACTCACATGGTTTAAGCATCATATGCCAGAAAAGCGTCACTGATTCGTGATGGCAGTCAGGATGACTAAACTGTTAAAAACTGCTTAATAGAAGGATGGAACCATGACTCAGTTTGCAGGCGGCCCACAAACCAACAACCTCAGCTTTTCGGAAACGACAGATCGTCTCAATACCAAGCTGAAATCTTTCGAAGAACAGGTCGAAGCTCGGATGCAGAATCTGGATCCCAGCAATATGGCAGATCTGATTTCGTTCCAGCAGGAAATCAACAAACTCACTATGATGTACAGCTTGGAAAGTGGTGTTATCAAGTCGATAAAAGACACCGGCCAAAGCATCATCCAAAAAATCAACTAATACATTCTGAGCAGGGATATCTAACATGGTAAGCGCAGAAACACTCAGACTCCTGGCCGACATCGGATTTATGGCAACCAGCGGTGGATATTCCAAACAAGCCAGAAGCCTGTTTGGCGCAATCGAGCTTGCCCGGCCCGACAGCGTGCTTCCCCATATTGGAACAGCCCTGAACTACATGAACCTGAATCTGCATCAGGAAGCGCTGGACACTCTTGAGAAGAAAGCTCTCACACTGGAGCCTGATAATGCAACGGTTCAGGCATTCATGGGTATGGCGCTGATGCTTTTGGGCAGAAGCAGCGAAAGTGAACGTTGCCTCAATAGCATTACCGATAGCGAAGACACCCTGGCAGCCTCACTGGCTTCCAACCTGCTATCAGAGCTGCGACAGCATGTAAACAAGAAACCCTCTGCTCCTGGCCTTCATTGATTATTCAGTTAAGGCCGCTTCTCTCTAAAAGCCATTCCCGATACAAAGCAGATAGCCAGGAGCCCCCAACGGCAAAGGATTGTTCTGACATACTCTGGGCAATCCTCACTATCTGCTCCTGGGTTTCCTCTCCCGATTGAGAGAACTGAACCAAATGCTCCCCTTTAAGCCAACTTTTCGCCAATTCCTTTGCCAAAGAGCTATCCAGCTCCAGGTGACGAGTCATTCGGCGCGCCTGCACAAGCAAATCACTTTTCAACTCAGCGAGTGAACGGGCTGAAGGAATATCATAAGCTTCCATCTGTTCTATAACAGAAGTTGCTGAGTTGAAGGGTACTGGGTCTATACGGCAGGGAAGTTCTGACAACAGCTGTATGCCTTGGCACCAGTCCTCCGGCTTATCACAGAAAAGTAATAACCCTTCCCGAAAACCCCAGACCACCTGTTCTATATCATCCTCTTCCGGCATCCACCCCTGAGTGAATAATTCATCCCAGAGAACCTCTATGCGAGTCAGTGCAAGGCTGGATTCCGGCCATGCTTCTGGAAGTTTTTCTTCTACCATTTCTCGATACAAACGGTTCATAATCTCTGGGTGACACACCATTTCCGTATCTAGTAGCCTTAGAGCATTGTCCTCACACATGATATTGTCACTGTGAATATCAGATAAACCACTAAGCAAGGCAAAAGCAGAAAGTATTCCTAACCGATTCATATCTGACTGAGGAGTCACCGTACTCCCCGAATAAAACGGCCGAAAGCCATAGGCTCCCTTTTGGTCGACCTTACAAAGGATGTGCTGATTGATGTGAAAAACCTCGTATCCCACACGATGATTAAAACACTCCAGTAAACCGACCATTTGACTAAGGCGCTTTTCAGCACGTAAATCCACCGGTTTATAGATAATATTGGAGCCATCAGAAAAAGTAATCCGACAAACTCCTCCATACCCTTTATCAGACAAAGGTTTAATAGTTTCCACTGTACCCGAAACATCAAACATGACCTTTAACTGCGGTTGATCCCGCGCCACTCGTTGCAAAATCCGCTTTAGACACTGGGCAGCACGAATACTTTGTCGCTTTTGGTAACGCTTAACTAACCTCGGTGAAATTTGTTCGTGTACACTGTTATTCAACAAGCCATGTTTGAGACTCCACAACATCAACATATCAGCCTGTGCTCTTGCTAACTCCAGCTTTTCACGCACCATCCCTACGGTTTCACCATTTAGACAACGGGTGAGTAATGCAGGTAAGAACTGCACTGGTAAAACAATCTCCAAAGCATTCAAACTCATGGGAGCTGAAAGACCAGACAACAGCTGCCGCCCATCAAGAGAGGTTTTCAGAACCGTATCATCATTGAGTAAAGCCGAGCTGTAGCCTTTGAAGATACGACCATAGTGCAGAGAATGGAGTACGCCTGTCGCTTCCACCTTATCCTTCTCAGACGCCACCATTAACGTCTGAGCCAAGTCATCAAAGTCCTCGGTTATTTTCTCAGGGGTATAGGTAAGCTGATAACGCTGCAGTCCCTTCCCTCCCATTTGACTGCGAAGGGATTTATTCTCAACAAGACGATTCAAGCTCTCTGCCAGTTCAGAGATATCCACAGCCACTGATTGCGCCTGCGCTAACTGTGCCTTACCGGGATCGAAAAATGCTGCGGGTGCAATCAACCCATCGACATCACTCCAATGGGTCGGTACCAGCTCTCCTTCCTCTCCATGGTTTATCAGCTCCCGGTAACCATCCCAGTCTGATAGCACCACAGGCACATTTGCTGACATGGCTTCAACTGGAGCAATGCCAAAGCTTTCCTGCACAGAATCTGAAACCGACACAAAAACATCAGCACTTTTGAAAGCCAAGGGCTTTTCTTCTGCAGAAAGGTCGAAGTTAAAGAGCACCCGAGACTCAACAGCCAATTGCCCCGCTAAGTGAACAAGTGACATCACATAATCATCATCAGCACTGGCCTGACCGCAAATATAGAGATAACAATCCTCCTGCCCATAACGATCGCAGAGTTCCCCAAGGGCATGAATAAGTGGATGAATATCTGCTTTATCCACAGGAGAGAGCCTGCCCAGGCACAGAAGAATAATACTGTCCTCTGGCAATCCCAGAGCCTTCCTCGCTTCTTGTGTGCTAACAGCTGTTTCGCAGGAATCCACACCCAAAGGTAAGAGCTCTAAACAGCCAGCAAAGCTCTTTTCTGCTCGCACCTTGCCTTCCTGAAGCAGGTTATCCACAACATTCAACGAAGCCTGGCTACTACAGAGAATGGTGTCGTAAGAACGTGATGGAGACAGTAACAGGTTTTTCCAGGCTCCCAGAGAAATATCCTGACTCAGAGCGTGGGCACGACCAACTATAGGAAAGGCATGTGCTGCAAAGGCACTGCGCAGTTCAAACAGGTAACTGAGATAAGGGTCGCCGGAATAGAACAGGCCGTACGGCTGGCTGGCGAAACTGGCGGGCAAATATTCCAGAGGGAAAACCCGAACCGTTCGGTCGGTCAGTTTCTCTTGTTCTAGCCAGATATCCCAAAAGTCCTGACGGGTAGTCACATCGCCTTCAGAAATGAACAAGTGGAATTGTTTGAAAAGGCTAGAGTGACGGATCAAGGCTGTAAGGAAGCTGCTGTTTGCTTCTCTCAAGCCATTGATATAACCATCCAGAACATCTTTATCTGACGGCAGAATAACTCCAAATAAAGCCATCAGGGCATCATCATTCCGCCAAAAGGTGGTGCTTCACCAGGGGAGCCTGAGCTTTGCCCCAGCAGCCCTTGGTAATAGAGACAGCAGCCACCAAAACTTTCTATCGCTTCCTGAAAGTCTTCAATCTGTACATCTGTGGGTAGACGCTGGTAGAGCTGATAAACGCCTGCGGCTTCATCCAGAGTCAGACTGCTGCGTTGATCTCGAATCAGCCCAAGGCTTTTATCCAGTAAAAGGCGGGTATCACTCTGGCGTTGTCCGGTGTTCTCGGAAAGCGGCCCCAGGTTAGCAAGAAGGTAGTAACGCCTGCCGTCCTCAAAGCAGGAGATATCCACACCTTCCATGGCAATCAAATAACGCCCGTTTTGATTCTCCGGCTTATCAATGCCGTTATTTCGGGAGAATCTGGTGATTAACTCATCAAGGCTCATTTAAGCATCCCTGCTTTATTCAATCCGGCTTTACTCAGTTAAATATCGACAGATGTAAGCAGGACTACAAACCGACTCAGGCAAAGGTCTCTTCCTGAGTGTCTTCAAGCGTCAGGGATATACGATGGAAGATCATAATCGCGAGAACAAACAAAGCAGCCCCCACAGCCACACCAAGGAACACAGAATTGGTCATACCAATGACCAGATAGCCGGCAATACAAATCACAGCGACTGCAAGACAATAAGGTAGCTGAGTGAGCACATGGTCAATGTGGTGGCAGGAAGCCCCCGTGGAAGAGAGAATAGTAGTATCAGAAATCGGGGAACAGTGATCGCCAAACACGGCACCGGCCAGAACAGCACCCATCATAGGCATAATCAGCGCCAAGTCTGTCGCCGCAGCCATATCCCCCGCGATAGGCAACATAATGCCGAAAGTGCCCCAGCTGGTACCGGTGGCAAAGGCCATAATGCCTGCAATGATAAATACCAGAGCGGGCAGCCAGACGCTGCTCAGGGTGTCACCCACCAGACTTGCCAGATACTTACCGGTTTCCAGATTGCCAATCACATCCACCAGAACCCAAGCCAGCACCAGAATATAGATAGCCCCCATCATGGACTTCACACCTTCGGTTAGAGCGTTAATAACCCTATCGCTGGCAACACGCTGACGTATCAACATAAGAAAACCAGCTGTCAGCCCGATCACGCCACCAAAAATCAGGGAGTTTGCAACATTCGTATTTTCAAAAGCACCCAGCACTGAGAAAGGTATCCCTGCAGACTCCAGGGTCTGAGCCCCCGTCCCAATCAAACCTGTAACGGTAGATATCACCAGAATCACCACAGGCACAACCAGATCTGCAACCGAGCCTTTGCCGGTATCTTTAATATCTGTTGCCCCCATGGGTTGGCCACGACGGCTATCAAACAACTCCCCCCTGACAGCTCGTTCGGCATGGATTTTCATGGGGCCGATATTTAAATCCATAGACGCTACAGTAATCACCATTGCCAGTGCGAAAATGGCGTATAAATTCATAGGAATCATTTCTACAAAGGCTGAAAAGGCTGAGATATCAGTAATCTCATGGGTTGCAAGAATCGAGCCGACAAGGGCAATAATATAAGCCCCCCAGCTGGACACAGGTGTTATCACACAGACAGGGGCCGCAGTGGAGTCGATAAGGTAAGCCAGCTTCGCTCGAGACACCCGATTACGGTCGGTGACAGGGCGACAGATATTCCCCACCGCCAGTGCATTAAAATAATCATCAATAAAAATAATGACCCCAAGCGCCACCGTTAGCACCTGAGAACCTCTGGCTGTCTTGATACGACGTTGCGCCCACTCACCGAACGCACGAGTTCCCCCTGCCAGAGATATAAAGCTGGTCATAATGCCCAGAGAGATAAGAAACAGCAGAATAAATACGTTTCCGGTATTCAGTCCGTTGTCCCAGAACACAGCCACCAGCGCCTCAAGCAAATACTGGAGAGTATTCATGGGGGAAAAGCTATTCAGTAACAGGGTGCCAACGAGTATGCCAGCCCCAAGGGAGAGAAGTGTTTTACGGGTGATAACCGCGAGACCAATGGCAACAGCCGGTGCCAGCAGCGACAAAGGGGAAAACGAGTAACTGACTAGCTCCATACTACTGATCTCTGGTTACCAAAGATGAAATTATGAATACTCTAATGACATGACATTAGACGATCAGGAGAGTAAATAGATAAAAGTAGCAAAGAGAACTGAACACGAGAAGGCAAACCTCGAGCCTCTTGAATCAATAGCCCCTGGTACACGCAAAATAGCAAGCAAATGTGACTGCATAGTTAACTGTAGTGAAGAATCTGGAGATACTGGTGGTCAAACATCAAACAGGCTCCAGTGAGCAGGTTACAACCAGAAGGAGGCTATTGTTCATGCAGGAAACTGGCATCTCAGAACGTCTCTCCCAGCCCGGAGGGAATAAGTCGTTAAGTCAATCCTCGCTTTTACGGGCAGGAGGTAATCAATCTAACTCCGCAGGGAGGGGACTCACCGCCTTGCCGGATTCGGTGTTTCACTACCATATTTTACCCCGGCTACCTCCTGAGGACTGGAAGAGCTGTAGCCTGGTCAACCGGAGAATGAATCAGATAACCCTCTCCTATATATTAAGTCCCCCCCCAATCAGACGCTATCTGCTTCCGCACGTTAATAGCCCTGGGGTAAATGTTGATAACGAATTTTCCTTGAGCAGGTTTACCTCGGTCATCACCCCCTGGCTGGACAGATGCGATGCGTCTTTAAAAAAAGCACTGAACTACTGTACCAATTGTGAGGACTTTCCCTTACTGCTATGCGGTGCTGTAGGTATACAACTACGCGAAGCGGCTTCTGTGCAGTTGAAGGGGTGCGAAAACTTTGTACAGCATGGAAAGCTACTGACTTGCGTGGCACCAGGTCGCTACGAATTGATTGAATACCCTCCTGCACTGTTGTCGACATCTGAGTGGCATAAGACAAATTGTTGTCAAGGTTCAGAGGAGAACGATACTACAGATTTCTGCACGACCTTGGATCAGAAGCGCTTTGCCAGGCTGTGTCAGGAGAAGGTGTTAATTCACGAGTTGGGGCAAGATAGTTTATTTCATAAAGTTGCTCAGTGTGATGCACAGTTGCCTGTCATGTTTGCCCAGTGGAGCTCTTGCGGTCAGCTCCTTTTGACCTTAACAAAGAAAAAAGCAAGCCTGTGGTCCATGAAAAGTGCTGATGTCTGGGAAGAGGAAATTCACACAGCTATTTCTTCACGCCTGCTTGAAGCTAGATTCAGTCCCGATTCATGCACTGTCGTTTGCCTGATGGAGCATCAAAGGATGAAGCGTGGGGATAGTAACTGGTCAGCTTTCAGCTGGTGTCGGAAAAACGGTCTCTGGATCCAGGACTTACCATGGAAATTACCGGAAGAGCAGAATGAGCGTCTTTTGGTAGGCTCCGTTTTTAGCAAAAACAGCACTAAATTGGCACTAAGGTTTGAGTACCATGTGCAAGTATGGTGCCGCTCTAAAAAAAACGTGTGGGAGCCAGAAAGTGTGTTGTCGATGAACTGGGCAGAGAGTAGCCCGTACACTGTGAGTAAACACACCGAATCAGTTGCATTCAATATTCACGGCCAGGTGGCTGTGGCGTGGACCCTGAAACCTCCTTCTGAACTCGAGAATAGTAAAACCTCCTGGCACACGGGTATTGTCGTATGGAATGCCTCCAGAAATCCTTACAAAAAGCAGGTACAGATTACAACGAAACGGGAGGAGTGCGAGGTTAATCCATCTTCGTATAACACCTTGAGCCTGTTTTTCAGCCCCGATGGGCGTTTTTTGATAGGGAGTGATAACTGCAAGCGCACGAATGTATGGTGTCAGGTACCTGAGTTTACTCCCCCAGATGTGCCCGAGCCTGAGAACAGCTGATGAATTCTGCTTTAGGTTTTAAGTACCCTGTTAGTACTTTTGCCACTGTCCGCCCTGGCGAGCCCTCTCCCGAAAAGGGACAAAGTACTGCTGCACCGGCTGCCCTGAGGGCTGCAGCCCTCCATGCTCCTGCGGGCTACCAACAGAAGCGGCTGGATGAGTACGTCATCAGTTTTCCTCTCTCACCAATGGGGGTACTGCGCTTCACTCACCCCAGACTACAAGCTGTTTGCCCCCAGCCTGCCCCACCTGAATCCTCTGTTTTGTCGTTGCCGCAGCTGGTGAGTGCGGGTGTTGCCGAGTCCTGTACCCTGTTTCGCTTTATGGCTGATCCTGACCCTGACATTGAGCAGTTCATGGTGGCCCACAAGCGGTTGAGAGATATAACCAACGCGCTGAAGGTGTGCGCATCAGCCAATCCGGAGCAGCCTTGCCACCCTACCACGTGGAATTGTTTGCTGTATCAGATGCTTTTTTCCAGCGCTGATGCCGTCAGTCAGCGCTGTGTAGATCGGCTACATATACCTGGCCACCTGTCAATGGCTGCAAAACGTTTTGCCAGCTCCGAAACCTGTGAACCCACAGAGTCTGATAAACGTGTCAGTGATGATAAAGTGGGATGGACTGAACTGGTGACAGATGTTACGTGTGCCATCAACAGTGATGAATATTTGCGTTTCTCCCAACAGAAGTTTTTACCCGTGTCACTGGCAAAACAGGCTGAGTCTCTGCTTGAGCTTTTTACCTGTACACGTGGTGACCCGGATGGAGAAGATCAAGGGACATCCAAGCCTGCTACCCCACCGAAGCGTATTGTCCGGGGGTTTGGCAGCGATGCATTGTGCACACTGTTATTAGATGTTGTACAAAACCTGGACCTGCTGGATAAAGAAGTCTGTGGAAGGGCCATATTCAAAACCAGCTGGGCCATGACCAGCCGCTGGCTGCGTCACAAACTGAGCCTCTGGTATCTGGCTCTTGACCCTTCCGATGATCGCAACCGGTTCATGAAATCTCTGGCCATCAGTGACCCAGAAGTCGCACTGGCACTGCCCGATACCCCCCACAATGCCGTGCGCATCCATATGAGTTCCAGTGATAAAGAGGCCCTGTTCTGGCTATGGCATAAACAGCCCCGAGGTGGTGTGTGTCATGTGTTTATGCGGCCTCTGCCAGAACACTGGCTGGCCGCAACTACAGAAAATATACCGGGCCTCCTTTTTACCGAGTATCTGTACTTTCTGCAGGGAAACCAGGAAGGCTCCAGAACACCTCCTTTTTCTTTCAAAGACTGCAGAAGTAAGGAGTTCTCTTCTGTCTGGTATTTTCACAATCACTCCCAGCAACAAGCTGTTCTGGATGCTTTGGAAGGCAGTTTTCAAACATGGTGCCAACAGGAGGCTTTTGCCCGCTGGCACCAGAGATTTGATGGGAGTAAGACACCCTGGCAACAGAGTTTTCTGGTAGAGCCATGGCTTATACAACCCTTGGGCACAGTGCTTGAGCCTGTTATATCTTTCGTGCAAGATCAACTTGCTATTGCAGAGGGCAAATGCAGTGAAGTCGTGGTGAGTGGTGACTGCAGCAGCACCCTGATTCCCTGGGAGGCACTGCCGCTGATCGGTGTAGGAGAACAGCTGGTCACAGGCCCCAGGCTGATGGATATCTGCTCTGTACGTATCGCTCCCGTCCCTGAGCAAATCGCAGCACCACCCCGCGTGATCAGTTCACAGGATGCCCTGCCCCGTCTGTTCTTTCCATTCGCTACAGTCAAGGAGGAATATTCCGGCGTTGCCAATGAGATGCGGTTTGAGTACGACTGGATGCAGGAAGAACTGCTGGTTCCGCACCGGCTGTCGGAACGCCAAGAGGCTCCACCAGCTATTCGCCAGACGCTGTTGCAGTCCCTTAGCTTACCGGGCACCTTCCATATGGCCGGCAAAGGGGGGGTTGATGAACAGACTTTGTGGTGCGATATACTGCCCACAAAGCATCAAAAGCGAGCTGGTGGGGATGGACTGGGGCTTGACTGGGTTCCCCTTGACCTGATCCAGCATATAGGTGCCGATCTGGTGTTGCTGAACATTTGTAGCACGGGTGTTTTTTCCTGTCATCCACAACATGCCTGTGAACATCTTTTGCGCCATGGGGCAACAGCTGTGATCGCAGCTCTGAATAGCGCAGTAGATGCGGCCGAGCTGTTTAAAGTACTTTACCATCAACTGTTGAGCCGCCCTCAAGTGGATCTGCAAGAGGCTTTCCATAAAGCGCAGAAGGTATATAAGCTGGATCTTCAGCACGAGTTATTAGCAAAAAACTATGCCAGTAGAGGCAGTAGAATTTATCGCTGTATTGGTGGTCCCTTGCAGATAGTGCAGCGGGGGTTGTGCACGAAACAGGATCTGTTGAGCTGTTCCTATAGGGCTGTTATCGACAAACTGGCACTTCAGGTTCCTGGTCGTACGGACCGAGTGCTGTCCACCAGAACGCTACCTACGCGAACCAGCGCTCTCCAGTTTCTGTGTGATGCGGACCCCTCTGTCACCTGTAGCGTGTGGCTACCGATCACAGGGACTAGCGGAGATGAAGACATTCACAAACTGATAAATAAGCAGCTTCAGTTACTCCCGAAACCTGAAGGTGGGGGTGAACAGACGGTTGTGTATGTGCAGAACTTCGTGCCAGCAAAACCTGTCGGTCTTGAAGAGGTACATAATTTTCACCCATGGCTGGAAAAGGCACAGTGGTATATCGAGGAACTCGACAGATCAAAACATGTGAGCCCACACATTAGCAAGGAAGCCATAAGCAGAGAAAATATGGACTTTCGATTGACAACTCTGCCGGCATCACTGCTGGATTTGGGCTTTCTTCCAGTCCTCAGCACGGCTGAACTGATGCGCAATCTGTTATCTCTGCCTTGTAAACTGGATATATCTATCTGGCGTTTACTACTGCCCCGTTTGCAGCGCCTGCCTGGCGTTCGGGAGCGCAGGCAGGCGCTGGAGGAGCTGACACAGAAGCTGCGGGCTCTGGGAGAACCACCGCCATTTGTCCCCCACTTACAAGTCTTTATGGAATGGATTGCTCAGCCCATGACCCGGGCTGAGCGAGCCTTGCTTCAGACTCTTTATTTTCTGTCTATACCGGTTGATGAAAAGTTCTGTCAGATGTTGCTAGAACACCCGGTATTCCGCTCTCTTAATGGAAAGTCTGAACCACAGACAGCCACTTGTACGGACTCACCCTACTGGCGTCGTCTGCTGGACGCCAGACGGGCTGGTGTACACCGTTATCTGGTTGATGACCAAATCACTGATGAGCAAGAGGCTGAGATGGCCAGAGCATGGCAGGGGGGGATGGACAGAACACTGGTCTTCATACCTGTAAGGCTGGAGGATATGCTGTATTGTCAGATTGATGAGCTGTTCTCCCTGGATATTCTTACGGCCCTGAAAGAAACGTGGGCAAAATATATTAATGGAGTAATAAGTGACGAGTTCAAATTCCTCATGGCAGCGGCACTTGGGGAGAGGATACAAGACCGGTTGCGGTTCTTGCCTCATCTCCAACGTCACTACCCCAGAGAATCCTGGCACGAGAAGGTTTATCTTCGGATACGGGGGGATATTTAGTTATAACTGCCCACCCGGTATGCCAAACGCCAATGCAGCTGCACTGGCGATGGATCATTGAATTATTCCCACTCAATCGTAGCAGGGGGCTTGCTGGAAATATCGTAAGTCACCCGGGATACCTGACTGAGCTCATTGATAATCCGGCCAGACACCTTTTCCAGAAACTCATAAGGCAAGTGGGCCCAGCGCGCGGTCATAAAGTCGATAGTCTCTACGGCACGCAGTGCAATCACATACTCGTAACGGCGACCATCACCCACAACACCTACAGATTTTACGGGCAGGAACACAGCAAATGCCTGACTGGTTTTGTGGTACAGATCAGCCTTATGCAGTTCTTCAATGAAAATGGCATCAGCTTCGCGGAGGATGTCTGCGTACTCCATACGCACTTCGCCCAGAATTCGTACACCTAAACCTGGGCCTGGGAACGGATGGCGGTACACCATGTCGTAGGGCAGGCCCAGCTCCAGGCCAATCTTGCGCACTTCATCCTTAAACAGCTCACGGAGAGGCTCAACCAACTCCATAGCCATATCGTCTGGCAAGCCACCCACATTATGATGAGACTTGATGACGTGTGCCTTTCCGGTTTTGCTGGCGGCAGACTCAATCACATCCGGGTAAATAGTCCCCTGAGCGAGGAAGCTCACACCGTCCAGACGGCCTGATTCTTCATCAAACACTTCGATAAAGGTATTGCCGATAATCTTGCGCTTCTGTTCCGGATCATTCTCACCTTCGAGGCGGGACAGAAACTTCTCCTGAGCATCAGCACGAATCACCTTGACGCCCATGTTCTCAGCAAACATAGCCATCACCTGATCGCCTTCGTTCTTACGCAGCAAGCCGTTATCCACAAAGACACACACCAGCTGATCGCCAATGGCTTTGTGCAAAAGTGCCGCCACAACGCTGGAATCCACACCGCCAGACAGGCCCAGCAGCACAGTCTGATCACCAACCTGCTCACGCACACGGGCAATGGCATCGTCGATAATGCCTGCTGGTGTCCACAGCTTTTCACAGCCTGCAATTTCGCAGATGAAATGCTCCAGAATACGGCCGCCCTGCTTGGTGTGGGTCACTTCCGGGTGGAACTGTACACCGTAGAAGTGGCGGGATTCATCAGCCATACCTGCGAACGGGCAGCTGTCGGTCCAGGCCATGCGCATGAAACCTTCTGGGAGAGTAGTCACCTTGTCGCCGTGGCTCATCCACACATCGAGGCTGGCTTGACCACCTTCGCAGACATGATCCTGAATATCGTGAAGCAGGCCGGACGCTTTGCCTACATTTACGCTTGCGTAGCCGAACTCGCGCAGATCTGAAGTAGACACAGAGCCGCCCAACTGTTCGGCCATGGTTTGCATGCCGTAGCAAATACCCAGCACGGGAATGCCCATTTCAAATACAATACCGGGCGCGCGAGGGGTGTCATCACCGGTGACAGATTCAGGGCCACCGGAAAGAATAATGGCTTTCGGTGCAAACTCACGGATGTCACTTTCATCCATGTCAAAGGCACGGATTTCACAATAAATCCCGATCTCCCGCACACGACGCGCAATCAACTGCGTGTACTGGGAACCGAAATCAAGAATAAGAATACGCTGAGAATGAATATCCTGGCTCATTGGGTGCTCTTCTTAACCGGCTCTGTAGTTAGGTGCTTCTTTGGTAATAGTGACATCATGAACATGGGATTCACGCATACCGGCATTTGTTACACGCACAAACTCCGGACGGGTGCGCATGATGTCAATGCTCTCGGAGCCGGTATAACCCATAGAGGCGCGAAGGCCACCCATCATCTGGTGAACGATGGCCTTAATAGGGCCTTTGTAAGGTACGCGGCCTTCAATGCCTTCTGGAACCAGTTTATCAGCGCCGGCGTTTGCATCCTGAAAGTAACGGTCACTGGAACCGGAGCTTTGCGCCATGGCACCGAGAGAACCCATACCACGGTAGCTCTTATAGCTGCGGCCCTGGTACAGAATGATTTCACCGGGTGCTTCGTCGGTACCCGCCAGCATGCTACCGATCATCACAGTGTTGGCACCGGCCACAATAGCCTTGGCCAGATCACCGGAGTAGCGGATACCGCCATCGGCAATCACAGGAATGCCTGTGCCTTTCAGGGCTTCTGCAACATTGGAAACTGCGGAAATCTGGGGAACACCAATACCGGTTACGATACGGGTGGTGCAGATAGAGCCAGGGCCAATACCCACCTTCACGCCATCAACGCCTGCTTCCGCCAGAGCTTTAGCTGCAGCAGCTGTAGCGATATTACCGCCAATCACCTGAACATTCGGATAGGTCTTCTTCACCCATGCCACACGTTCAATCACTCCACGGGAATGGCCATGTGCGGTATCAACGATAATCACGTCTACACCGGCATCAACCAGTGCCGCAACACGTTCAGGGGTTTCAGGGCCAGTACCCACAGCGGCACCTACACGCAGGCTGCCACGTTCATCTTTACAGGCGTTCGGATAATCCTGTGATTTCTGGATATCCTTAACCGTCATCATGCCTTTCAGGTTGCCGTTGTTATCAACCACCAGCACCTTTTCAATGCGGTGTTTTTGTAACAGGCTTTGAACATCTTTCTGACTGGTACCTTCCAGAACGGTGACCAGACGATCAAACGGGGTCATCAATTCGGCAACGGTTTTATTAAGGTCGGCTTCAAAGCGCACATCACGGCTGGTAATAATGCCAACCAGATTGCCATTTTCTAAAACCGGCACACCGGAAATATTATATTGCTGACGCAAGCCCATGAGTTCACGCACAGTAGCACTGGAATCAATGGTGATTGGATCACGGACAATTCCGCTTTCATGCTTTTTCACTTTACGAACTTCAGCCGCCTGTTCTTCGGGGGTCATATTCTTGTGAATGATTCCGATACCGCCTTCCTGAGCCATAGCAATAGCCAGTCGGGCTTCTGTGACAGTATCCATGGCTGCAGACAACAGAGGGATGTTTAATTCAATTTCGCGGGTGAGGCGGGTTTTCAACGATACCGACTTGGGCAAAACTTCTGAGTAGCCGGGTACGAGAAGGACATCATCGAATGTGAGAGCTTCTTGAGCGATACGTAACATTGTGTTTGCCGTCCGGTTAGGGAAAAGCTGGGTATTAAAACCAGTGTTGTTTTACTTAATAGCTGTAGAACATACACCAGAACTGTTCAGATCGCGTCGGGGAAACACCAAAAGAACAGCTGAGCGAGGTAAATTCGTTCAATTATACCGCCCCTAAATGTGTCCCACCATTCTTATATTTTTCATTTTTTTCAGGGATAATAGCCCGGTTTGCCAGTAAAAATGCTTTTAATACGACTTCGTCTGTTTGTGTTCCGGGGACCTCTTCAGAGTGGAAACCAGGCAGATTCGGGTATTTCATGTCCAGTCATTTCGACCCATTTGGGTACACACCACAAGCACCGGGAGAGCGTAAAGTCCTCTCGGTCAGCGACCTCAACCGTCAGGCCAAGCGACTGCTTGAGGTCTCCTTTCCGTCTATCTGGGTGGAAGGCGAACTCTCCAACGTAGCGCGCCCGCGCTCCGGCCATTGGTACTTTACCCTCAAGGATGCTGGCGCTCAGGTACGCTGCGCCATGTTCCGTGGCTCCAATATGCGGGTACGCTTCCAGCCCGCCGAAGGCCAGCAAGTGCTGATTCGTGCCAAAGTGAGCCTTTATGAAGGCCGTGGCGACTATCAGCTGATTGCAGAGCACATGGAAGAAGCCGGTACCGGCGCACTCCAGCGTGCGTTCGAGGAGCTGAAAAACCGACTCTCACGGGAAGGTCTGTTCGATGCCGGGCACAAAAAGCCTCTTCCCAGAATCCCCAGCCATGTAGCGGTGGTCACCTCTCCTACCGGAGCGGCTGTGCGGGATATTCTGACTGTGTTCCGCCGTCGTTATCCAGCACTGAAAATCACAGTTATCCCCGCCTTGGTACAGGGTGCTGAAGCTGCGCCCCAGATTGTCCACGCTTTAGAACTGGCAGAACAACTGCCCGGCGTTGATGCCATTATCGCCGGCCGTGGTGGTGGTTCACTGGAGGATCTCTGGCCCTTTAACGAAGAATCCGTAGCCCGCGCTATTGCCCGGTGCTCCATCCCCGTAATCAGTGCCGTGGGCCATGAGATTGATTTCACCATTGCTGACTTTGTCGCTGACCACCGTGCACCCACGCCATCAGCTGCGGCTGAGGTTCTCAGCCCAGATCAGCAAGAACTGCAGAACACTTTGCTGGGCTACGAGCAGATGCTCACCCGCATCATGGCTCACAGGCTGCAGGGGCACCGACAGGCACTGACTCATCTGCGCAGCCGGTTGCGCCACCCAGGCGAGCGACTCAGAGAACAAAGCCAGCGGCTGGATGATCTTGATATCCGCCTGCGCAAAGCCATGGAGCTTGGCCTCCATAAAGCCCACTCATCCCTCGAAAATGCCAAAGAGCGACTGCATCAGCACACGCCTTTGAGCACACTGTCTCGTCTCAAAACCTTGCAGCAACAGCTTGAGCAGCGGCTCACTCTGGCAATGGATGCCAGCCTCGACCGCAAAAAAAGAGCACTGACTGCACGCATTGCTGAGCTGGATGCCTACAGCCCCCTGGCAACGCTTCTGCGTGGCTATTCCATCCTGCAAACAGAGGGTGGAACTATTATTTCTGAGGCTTCACAGACTCAGGTCGGGGACAAACTTAACGCTCGATTAGGCAAAGGCAGCCTGCTCTGTACGGTTGATAACGTCTCGCAGTAAGCCTCTACTGGCACATCTGTACAATTCCACTAGTCTTGTCGCTTTTCTTATAAAGCGATGGGGAGTTGTGCGCCTGTGGTCATAAAGAGATGGAGCTTTTTAATTCTGATAATATTGCTCTTAACCCCATTTATGAATTTTGTAAGGGCCCACAGTTTTCATGAAGATCCCCTGCGGGACAACCTGGCTCCACCAACACCCCTGCAAATAGAATATAACCGACTCAGCACTCAACTCCGGGAGCTGGAGCGAGATAATCCGACGGATAGAAAAATAACCACCATTGGTGTAGCCGTTATTCTTGATGTAGCGCTTGAACTGATCCACGCACGCATCATGGCTCACTACAGCCCCGAATACCTCTACGGCCACGATCTGTCAGAATCATCGGAAGTGAAAAATATCCTTGGCAACTACCTGCTGTACAGTTTCCGCCATGGCCACCTTCCTGCTTTGGCTATTGGCTTCGCGACCTGGTTTAGTGAAAACAGCACCGGTTTACCAACACTTGGCACTCAAGACTCTTTATCCCACATAGCCACCATCGCAGCAGGTTTCGCTGCAGGTTATGGCGCTCTGTTCTTACGGATGAAAACACAGATTGGCTACAGATACAGAGGTGATCCATTTTACAGCAGCACCAAACAGTTGCTTGGCCGTCTCGAAGACAGGGCAAAAAGCCCCTTAATTGCCGCTGACCATCTTGATGTAGGCAAACACCTGCTTCAAGCTGCAGCCATCACGGCAATGGTTACCTGGGGGTTTATTAAACGTACACAGAAGGAAGCAACGATCAATGATTTGCGAAACTCGTTGATTCTTGCCCGGGATCGTTTGCAGCGGGAAAGTAAACTGCGCGCTTCAAAAGCGGAAGAATTGAAGCTGAAAAAGGAAATACAATTACCGAAAGTGGAGGATATTTTGAGGGAAAAGCTCGAAAACTCAGAGCTTCAACAGGCAACTATGACACAATAAGTACCCGGACCACAGATTGCCCGACACCAACCTGCGTGTTGAAATCTTCAAGGACTAAGTACCCGGACCATTGCTTTCGCATA